>DATDFN010000253.1:0-15524 GCA_036522615.1 Binatia bacterium
CAATGCCCCAGATTATCTCGGTTCACTCGTATCGAGGCGGGACGGGCAAATCGAATACTACAGCCAATATCGCCGCGCTATTGGCGGGCGACGGACGTCGCGTCGGCGTCGTCGATACGGACATCCAATCGCCGGGAATTCATATTTTGTTCGGCTTGGACGAATCAGAGATGCGCCATTCCTTGAACGATTATTTGTGGGGCGCATGTCACATCAAGGAAACCGCCCATGACGTGACATCACGGCTCGGAGCGCAGAGCGCGGGCCAGGTGTTTCTGATCCCTTCGAGCATGAAAGCCGGAGATATCGCGCGCGTGCTGCGGGAGGGCTACGACGTCGGAGTGCTAAGAGACGGCTTCCAGGAGTTGATCAAGGCGCTCAGGCTGGATGTCCTACTGATCGATACGCATCCGGGACTCAATGAAGAGACGCTTCTCTCGATCGCTATTTCCGACACGTTACTGATCGTTCTGCGGCCCGATCAGCAGGACTATCAGGGAACCAGCGTCACGGTGGAAATAGCCCGCAAGCTCGACGTGCCTCGGCTTCTGTTGATCGTCAACAAGGTCCCCTCGGTTTTCGACATGGCCGACGTAAGAGCGCGCGTGGAGCAGACCTACCACTGCGATGTCGCCGCGGTGTTGCCCCAATCCGACGAAATGATGGCTCTGGCCAGCGCCGGCATCTTTGTCGCGCGTTATCCCCAACACCCGATTACCGCTGCGCTCAAGGAAGTCGTGAACAAATTAGCCGCGTGAATACGATATGGCCGATGAGCTGTTCACGCGCGACGAAGCGTTGGGCGGGCTTCCCGCCCGGCGCGCAGCAACCCTGCTGTTTCTGATCGAGAACCGGAGCGCGCACCTCGAGGCGCGATCGCGGCTTGAGGCGGAAGAGTTTTCCACGGAAAAAGCGGCCGAGGAGCTGGATCTCGCGTTCATCGAAGCCTTCGCTCTCAGCCGCGAGCCGCCGTTGCGCGTGACCATTCAAGATCTGGAGCGTCACGCCGCGAAATGGGCGCATCTCATTCCGGAAAATGCGCGCCTCCGGGCGGCCATAGCGCATTTGCTTTGCGAGAAGTATTCCTTCACTTCCCGAGACGTGCCAGGGATACGCTCGGCGCTGGGGCTCGATCAGCCCGCTGTGCAGCGGGCTTATCAAGGGCTTTACGATGGATCCGTCGATGCGATCTTCGCCCCGCGCGTCACACTGATCGAGCGGCTGCGCTGGGTTTCCACGGCGATTAGTAAACGCTTGGACTTGCTGCCGCCCTTCTGGACGACGTTTCTACTCGTCACCACCCTCAGCCTGCCCCAGGCCGTGCTCGCCTTGCCTATCGCCGTGTCCGGCCTTGGGGCCCTAGCTGGAGTCGCACTGCTACTCTTCTTTGGTCTTATCAACGTCCTGACGATGGCGTGCATGGCCGAAGCTTTCGCTCGCAACGGCTCGATCCAGTATGGCGGCGCTTTCACCGGTCGCGTCGTGTCCGACTACGTGGGCGCGGCCGGCTCGCGGCTCCTTATCTCGGCGACTGCGACACGCTTGTTCATCGGACTTTTGGCTTGTTACTACGGGCTGTCGGTCACGATGGCGGGTCTGACCGCGATACGTCCGAGCGTGTGGGCGGCATTGTTGTTCTTGCTCGCGCTCTATTTGCTGGCCGACAAATCCCTTAATTTCTCGACTGCGCTTTCCGCTTCGTTGGGCGCCATCAGCATTAGCCTGATCTTCGTTATCGCTCTGGCATCGCTCGGCCACGTACAACGGGCGAATCTTTCCTATGTCAACGTGCCTTTCCTCTTCGGACGCCCTTTCGAGCGCGGGATTTTGCAAGTTATCTTCGGCATCGTGATCCAGTCCTACCTTGGCCATTCCTACCTTACGCAATGCGCTAAAGTCGTTCTTCCTCGAGATCCCGGCGGCCGCTCGCTCATATGGGGAACGGCCGCCGCGAGCGGCGCAATTACCCTCCTGCTATGCGCTTGGATACTTGTGATCAACGGCGCGCTGGCGCCGTCGCTGTTGGCCGGCCAATCCGGCACTGTCCTGGCGCCGCTGGCGAACCAGATCGGTTCACATCTTAACATTTCTGGTTTTCTTTTGGTTATTCTGCTCCTGGGTTTGGCCTTCATTCGGCAGTCAACGGTACTTTTTAATTTAGCCCGCGAACTCATCCCTGCGCGTCCGCAAGCCACGGTTGTGCTGCCGCGCCGCCGGGCGAGTCTCCTATTTGTAAAGCGCGGCAGATCGAGCGAAGGCCCATCTTTAGGCTTGACTTATCTTGGATTGAGCGAGGGTCAGCCGCTGTTTCGTCTGGATATTCAACTCGACGGCAAGATCCAGCGCTTTGAAATGACCGTCGACAAGAACTGGGATGTTTCGGCGCTGCTGGAACGGATGCCCGAGCTGCGGCCGTACGGAATCAGCGTCGCGTTGCAAGTAGCGGATGCCCACCCGGATAGCGCGCGGTTGCGGGTCACCTCGACGATGAACCTGAAGTATGACGGGGAATGGGTCGGGACGGGGCTTCATATAGCTGATGTCGGCACGTTGAGAGATCCCCTGCGGCAGCTCATCAACTGGATAAACCGGCAGGGAGAGGTGACGCTGGCGGAAGTTACAAGGTATGTGGGGGGAAATGAGTGGGTCGCCCGGCTGGCGGTTGATGAGTTGAGCGAGACGGGTTTTGTGCAGCGCTTAGAAGCGGCGGATAATCCGCGTTACCGGGTTCACGTGGCGGCCAGACGAGGCAGACAGCTCCCGCCAGAGATCTGGCGGTCTCTAGATGATACGGCGCCCGCGCCCCAAAGATCGCGGCCGATTACGCCGAAGCCGGGATTTCATCCGATGGCGCTCCGGTTTCGACAAGCGATGATGAATCCAGCGGCGGGGTTTTTTCTGTCGATAAGCCCCATCATTATGGTTTTCGCGGTGACGGAGTGGTTGGTCCTCACGGGCACCAGTTCATTTACCGGTATTCTTGCAGTCTGCGGGCTGCTCGCCAATTCTTTGGTTGGCGGCGTATTCCCGGTTCTCCTGCTGGTCTCCAGTCGACGCAAGGGGGATCTCGTGCCCAAGGTGGTGATCAAGCTCCTGGGCCGTCCGGTCGTCTTGGCTGGAATTTATTCGCTTTTTGTAGGCACCCTGCTTCTCCACGCTACTGTTATCTGGGTGAACCCAGCGGAACGCGCTGCGGCATTCCTGGTCGTTCTGCTCGCCCTTGCCGCGACGGCTGCAATGGCGCGGCAGGGCGCTTTCAGCCCCCGGATTGTCGTGGAGCTCAAGGAAGAGACGCGGCAGCCAGGCAAGAAGCGGGCTGTGTTCGCTGTCACCGCCAACGGCGAACCGGCCGTGGCGGAAGTACAGATGAGCTATGCAGGTCGAGAAGAAAAACAGCGCAACGCCGCCGGCGAAGTGCCGGCGTTCGACGATTTACGTTCAGTTACATTTCATTTGCCGGCTACCGGCGCCCGCGAGCTGAAGGTGTGGGCGCACACCGTAACACCCGACGGCTCATCTCAAAGCCTGCCTGCAATCATGGAGCTCCAGTGTGAAGGCGAGGCTAAACGGTTTAACCTTAAACTCTCCGGCGGGAAGGCCCTGGTACCGATCACCGGGGATGCGTGCCGACTACAAATTGCGTTCGCCGAAGCGCTGCCCGCGTAAAACGTGTCGCTGCCAGGGAATCACCGTCACTTCAGCCGCAGCTCTTTCGCTTTCTTCCGCAGGTCTTGAAAATATTCGGTGTCTGTAATCTCCGACACCTGGCGCACTTTTTTGGCCTGATCGATTTCGATGCTCAGAACTTGTATCTGTTGCTTTAGCTGCTCCTCGCGCGCCGCGATCTCGCGCGCCATGCGCTCAAAGACTCTGGCCAGTTGTCCCAATTCATCGGGACGCTTGCTGACATCGCCCAACATTTCGATTGCAAATTGACCCGCCTCGACGGCGGCTGCCGCGCGAGTGACGCCATCGACATCTCGCAAATAAGAAATCTCCTGGTCGCGGAGTCGCTTCTTTTCCAAGCAGGCGCCGATCCTGGCGCGCAAAAGCACCGGATCAAAGGGCTTGGACAAATAATCCTCCGCGCCGCGCTCGATGCAGCGCACGACGCTCGCGATCTCGTCGAGCGCTGAAATCATAATAACGGGAAGGTCGCGCCATCTGCCGTCTCCTTTTAGTTTCAGGAGCACCTCGCAGCCATCCATCTCCGGCATCATCACGTCGAGCAGCACGAGATCGACTGCTTGCGTACCGAGCAGTGTCAAAGCTTCATTGCCGCTGACGGCGACGCAAACGTTATAGCCCTCGTGTTGAAGACGGCGGGAAAGCATGTCTCGATTGCTTTCATTATCGTCGACAATGAGGATACGGCCCTGCGGCATTGGATGAGATGGTGAGGAAGCCCGCGGATCGAGTCTCGATTCACGAAACAGGCCCTCGGCGGGCGCGGCAGCCGTCTTTGAATCATGGGCGGCGGCCTTGTCGGCCGTGGTCGGCCCTTCGAAGAAGTCGTTGATAAACCCGAGCAGCTGCTTGCCGGCTTTGTGAATTTTTTGCAGGTCGGCGGTAAACGCTTCAAGGCCGCGATCGCCCGCCTCTTCCATCAACATCTCGCTGTACCCGATGATGTGGTTCAACGGGGTCCGCAAGGTATGGCGCACATTGGCGGGAGAAAGATCTTCGTTCTCCTTGTGCCCGGTTATTGTCTGCTCTTTCGCGGGCGCCGTCTTGTCGCTCATGATGGCGTCGCCTTGGCGAGGAGAGCCTCGATCTTCCCCAGCAAGCGCTGAAAGTCGACCGGCTTGGTATCGTAGTCGTCGCATCCCGCCTCAATCGCTTTTTCACGGTCTCCCACCATCGCATGGGCGGTAAGCGCGATGATAGGAATGGATCGAGTCGCGGGCGTCTGTTTAAGGCGGCGCGCCGCTTCCCAGCCATCCAACACAGGCAAACTCATATCCATCAAGATTACGTCGGGAGCCTCCAATCCTGCCATCGACAGGCCTTGTTCGCCATCCACAGCGATGGCGACTTGATAGCCGCGCCGTTCAAGGCGGCGCGACAGCATGTCGCGGTTGATCTCATTATCCTCTACCAGAAGGATCTTCGGCATCCAGAATTCTCCCTTGCAGTCCGCGCTTTCCAGCTTCCCTCACGGATTCGTGCTCCGGCCGAGGAGAGACTGGATTTTGCCGATCAACCCCTCAAAGTCAATGGGCTTCAGCTCGAATGCGTCGCACCCCGCGGCGAGCGCTTTCTCTCGGCTTTTGTTCTTGGGATCGGCGGTGAGGACGATGATCGGGATGTCTTTCGTCTCCGGCTGGCTCTTCAAACGGCGGGTCGCCTCGCAGCCGTCCAACCCGGGAAGATTCAGATCCATTATGATGACCTCGGGCTGCAATGTCTTCGCCCATTCGACGCACTCCGCGCCGTTCATGGAAATCGTGACTTCGAATCCGCGACGCGTCAGTCGCCGCTGCAGCATCATCAGGTTCTCCGCATTGTCCTCGACGCAAAGAACTCTGCTCATCGTACCCTCTCCTCTCCGCTCGGTGGGCGAGCAGCGGGGCCTTCGGCCTTCTGAACATGTTTTTTAAGGGAGCGTCTGGCGGCAATGGAAGCTACCACCAGGTCGCGAACCTGGCCTATCAGCTCCTCGCGGCCGTAGGCCCCTTTTTGAAGGATCTTTGCCACGGAACCATTCAAGCGCTGCCGATCCTCTGCGCTCAGCTCTTTCGCCGTAACGACGATGACCGGGATTGCGCGCCAATCTTCGCGCTTGCGAATTTCCTCCAAGAATTCAAACCCGTCCATTTCGGGCATCATTAAATCCAGCAGAATCAGCTCGGGCTTTTTCTGATTCATTCGTTCCAGCGCCACCCGTCCGTTCTCGGCTTCGATGACCGTCCAATCCTCTTTTTCCAGCCGGCGCCGCAGCATATCGCGCATGCCCCCGTCGTCTTCAACCACCAGGAGCGGGCACGGCGGCCGCGCGCATTCGTATTTTTCTAAAATCGCCGCAAACCGGTCCCAATCAACGGGCTTGTTTAAATACTCGGCTGCGCCGAGAGCGTAGCCCATTTGTTTCTCGTCCATGATCGTCAGCATGACCACCGGGATTTCAGACAAAGCGGGGTCGGCTTTCAACGCCGTCAAAACCGCCCATCCGTCCATGCCGGGCATCAACACGTCCAGGGTAATCACGGCGGGATGCAGCTCTTTGGCGAGGCGAATTCCCTCCTCGCCGTTTCTGGCGGCTACCATATTCAGCCCTTCTTTACTAAGAAACCGCTGCACGAGATCGTGCACCGTCGGGTCATCGTCGATAACCAGCACCGTGGTCGCCCCTTCGGACACCGGCGCTCCGGTCGAAACCGTTTCTTCGGTCGGAAGCAGGGACCGAACATCCGCTTCAGCAACCATGGCCGGAAGTCTAACCGTAAACGTGGAGCCTTGGCCGGGTGTACTGTCCACCGTGATTTCGCCGCCCATCATGTGGCAAAAGGTCCGGCTGATGGCGAGGCCCAGGCCGGTTCCGCCGTATTTGCGCGTGGTGGAGGTGTCGGCCTGGGTGAAGGCCTGAAACAGTTTGCTTGTCTGCTCCGGGGTCATTCCTATGCCGGTATCGGAGACTCGAAAACGGACCCAGTCGTTGCCGTTCACGCTCTCTCGGTCGACCCGAAGCGCTATCGTGCCGCGCGCGGTGAATTTCGAAGCGTTGCTCAGCAGATTGAATAGCATCTGGCGGAGTTTGGTTATATCGCTGCGCATTTGTCCGAGGCCGTCGGCATATTGGAGCTGCAAGGTGTTGGCGTTTTTTTCGACGAGCGGCTTGACCGTGGCGATAACCTCTTTGATCGTCGGAACGATTTCGAAGCTCTCCAGGTAAAGGTCCATCTTGCCGGCTTCGATCTTCGACAGGTCGAGAATATTGCTGATCAACGACATCAGATGCTTGCCCGCGCCGTTGATTTTTTGCAGATCGGGGATGAAAGTCTTTTGATCCAGATCCGTCGCTTCTTCCTCGAGCATCTCGCTGTAGCCGATGATGGCGTTGAGCGGCGTGCGCAGCTCATGCGACATGTTGGCCAGGAATTCCGATTTATGATGATTGGCTTCGGCGAGTTGGCGGCCCTTTTCCTCGATCTCGCGGAACAGTCTGGCGTTTTGAATCCCTAGAACCGACTGTGTGGCGAACGTCTGAAGGAGATTCACGATCTCCGCCGAGAAACTTCCCGCTTGGCGCCGATAGACGGACAGGCCGCCCATAACGCGCTCCTCACGAAGGAGCGGAATGGCGAGAACGGACCGGTAACCGAGTTCTCGAAGAAGACTTCGCGCTCGACGCGCGCTGTTCTCTTCTTCGAGAATGTCGGCCACTTCGACCGGCGCGCGGGTTGCCGCCGCTTTCCCGACCGTTCCCGTGCCGAAGTGGATCGGGTTTAAGCGCAGCGACTGCGCCAGCTGCTCTTCCATCTGATGACTGGCGCGGAGGTGAAATTCTTCCCCGGCTTCGTCGTATTCGTAAATGGCCCCCGCATCCGCGCCGCTGAGCTTGACGGCATGAGAGACGACGCTCGTCAGAACCGTTGGAAGATCCAGGGTGGAGCTGACCGCACGGCCCACTTCGCCCAGAGCCTGGAGCTCATTGAGCGCGTCGGTGAGCTTCTTGGTGCGCTCGTCCACTCGCTGCTCGAGAGTTCGATTGTATTCCTCTAACTTTTCCTTGCTATCACGCAGCTCCCCGACGAGTCCCTTGATCGATCCGCGCATGGCATTTAAATCCCGCGCGAGCGATCCTATTTCGTCCTGGCTGGCCGTATCGATGGGAGCTTCCAAGTTTCCCGCGGCGATCAAGCCGGTCGAATTTTGAAGCTTTAATAAAGGGCTGGCGATATAGCGTCGAGTGATGACAAGGGAAGTCAAGGAAATCGCCGCGATGATCAATACCGTCAGGGTGACGATGCCGAGAATGCTTAAAATTAATTCTTTCCTGACGTTCTCGCGCGAAGCGGCGAGCTGAATCGTGCCGATTTTCTTTCCCTGGTACAAGATATCGGAGCTCTTAACGAGGAATTGGGCGGAGGATTGCTGAAAGTCGGAAAAATCCTTTCCTTTGAATTCCGGGCTGCTCCTGCGCGCGACGACCTGGTCCTCCGACAGAACCTTCACGAATACAAAAGAGCCGTCCAAGAGCAAAGCTTCGGTAAAGCTATCGACGACTTGGTTGTCCAGATTCCAGATCGGTATGCTTAAACTGACCTGTGCGAGCTTTACGGCGTTGTCCAGGCTGTTTCTCAGGTCGGCGTCGACTCTCCTGACATTGATGAAGATGACGATGCTGGCAAAAACCATTAAGAGCACCGTCACCACGCCGATGAGCGCGTAGGTAAACCGTTTGCTGACGCTTTTGCTTTTAGAGGGGGAAATACTCGACGGGGCGGCTTCCACTGGCAAATTTCCAATCCGGGTTGATCTAGATGCGCCCGATAGTTTTCGAGTTAGCGGTCATTCTAATTGCGCCGGTTCCATACGATACTTTGCCAGAATTTCTTGAATGACTCCGTGCTTATGCAGGCTTTGAAATGTCTGGTTGAATTGATCGACAAGCTTTTTGTCCGTAAATTTTTGCGAGAATCCGATGTAATACTTTAAGCTCTGTTGACGGCCCGAATAGCGGATGTTTTTTATGCCGAGTTTGCGCATCATGTCGTTGCCGACATCCTTGTTGGAAAAAACGGCATCCACGCGGCCCAGCGAAAGCTTTTTAAAGGCCGACTCGTCATCCGGCGTCATGTCGATGGTCAGTTCTTTTATTTCCGCCTTGATCTTTTCAAGCGCCGTCGCTGTATTGGAAGGGCCGAAGACGCCGACCGTGTAGCCTCTGACATCGGAGTTTTGCTTGAACTTGAGCGGGTTGTTGTCCCGGACAAAAAAACCGTATTCGGTATTGAGTATCGGAGGCGAGAAATAGAATATCTTGGCCCGCTCTTCATTCCAACCGATCACGAACAGGCCTTGCGCCGTGCCGTTTGCGACCTCGTCCTGAGCGCGTCTCCAAGGCAGCAAGTGCATCGGGCAATTGATTTTCATCTCGCCGCATATTCTTCTAATGATGTCCGCCGCCGGACCGGATACCACTCCGTTGACCTCGTAGTTGAACGGCGCGAAATCCTGAGTGTTGAGCTTAAGCTCCGCTTCGCCCGCGAATCCGACGCCGAGAAAAACCGCGCTCAACGCCGCGGCGAGATAGAAGGTCTCTTTAACCCTCATGCCTCCCCTTTCGGCGCGTTACAGCGCTTTATGAAAGAGGCCGAATTATTCAACGGCAACCGCGTTCTTGAGAAGAGCGTCCGGTATTTTTAAGTTGAGCGCCCGGCTCGTGGTTTTGTTGATCATCAACAGAGGCTTTTTCGCCGCCTGAACGGACATGTCTTTAAGTTTCGTTCCCTGCTGATTGCGATGGACAATCATGGCGGCGGCTTTGCCCAATTCCTCATAATCGGGAACCACACCCATGAGGGCGCCTTTTTCGATAAAGGTGCCGATCGACGCGATACTCTTGATTTTTGCCGCCCTCAGCTCGGATCCGATCAGCTGCGCGCTGGAGACGAGAAAGCTGTCCGGAGGCAGATAAATCGCGTCCACTGCGATGGACTTATCTCGAAGCTTCTGCAGGTTTTCCTGCAACATCTCCTGCGCCGGGGGTGAGCGCAGGTCGACGACTTCAAACCGAGACTGCTTAGCGACCTCGGCGATCTTGTCTCTGACCAGCATCGAATTCTTTTCGCGCGGGTTGAATAAGAAGCCCAAGCGCTTGAACGGAAAGATTTTTAAAGCCGTTTGTATCTGCAGCGGCAGCGGGATCTCGTTCGTGACGCCGGCGATGTTCCCTCCGGATGATTCCGCGCTCTGCACAAGCCCGGCGCCTACCGGATCGGCGACGATATTGAAGATCTGAGGGACTTTGTCCGGGACGATGCTTTTCGCCGCTGAGGCGACGGTGGTCCCATAGACGTAGAGGTAATCGGTGTTGTTAATATTAGGAATAACCTCTTCTCTGAGCAATCGCCCCAACTCGGTTCTGTCTTGTCCCGCGTTCACGACGGTGTATTGAACCGAATAACCCAATTCTTTGAGGCCCTGTTGAAACCCCTTTTCGGCCTCCGTTTGACCGCGCCAGAGGACCATCGTGACCTTTAGGTCTTTGGCGGCGGCCAAAGCTAAATGATCGGGATGCACTAAGACGATCGAGGAAAGAGAAAAGAGAATGAGGAGCAGCCGTTTCATCTATCTCCTCCGAGGTGGACAGACACTAGTCTAGCGGCGCATTCGGTGTCAAGGAGAAACCCTACTAGGTTATGTCGGCACATTAAACCCAAATAATCGCTTTACTCCAAACGAAAAGGCCCGGGCTCTTGCGAGCTCCGGGCCTTACCTCTCTTTATCTCCCCTTAGCAAGGGGAAAGACAGGGGGTGGGCAGCGACCTGGTCCCGTACGGCGACCGCAAAGGACCATCGGCGCGGGCTCGAAACCGATCGGAGAACGGCTATGTCGAGCACGAAAGTTCATTGCGCATGAAAACTTCGGAGCACTTTCATCTTTTTCTTATCTATAATCACGACCGGAGCGCCGCCCGCCATATTCTCCGGCAAGCGATAGGTAACCTGCCACGAGTCCCCCAGATCGTTGATCACAAGCTTTGTGCCGCGCTTGTCGAAGGAATAATGCGTGTCGATGTATTCCTGACCGATTTTTAAAGCCTTTTCTTGCGTCGATTCTTCTTCCGCCTGTATTTGCAACTGAGTCGAGCGGAGAAACGAAAAACCCGCGAGGAAAGCTAGAACGAGTACCAGCCACAGCACCAAGTTAATCGCCATCTGTCGCGGCAATTTTCCGTCTTTCGGATTTCCGCGCGCGGCGGCAGGTTAAAATCGCCCAGCATGACGCCTGATTAGCGCAGCGGCGGGAGAAAGTCCAACTGGGTTAGGAAACCAGAATTCAAGAAACAAGACTTGACCCCCATATTTCGGTTAGTCAGATTGTCGGATTGAAATCGTTGGCGCGCCCGGAGCGGATTGCCTACGGCTCACCCGTCAACTCATAAGCAGCCCAGTAAAAGGGCTCGGGAAATTGCTCCATCACCTTTATCTGCGCCTGCCGGAGCGCCTCGGATTTCTTGCTGCCCTTTAAATGCTGATAAAACTCCCGCATCAACTCGTAGCTCGCTCGGTCGTTCACTTTCCACAGCGTCGTCACGATCGACGGCGTTCCCGCGTAGATAAACGCGCGTGTCAGCCCGACCATCTCGTCGCCGTTGCTGAGATTCCCCAGCCCGGTCTCACAGGCCGACAACACCACCATGTTCGTCTTGAGATCCAGAGAGAAGATTTCGTCCACACGAAGCCGCCCGTCATCTTTCCCTTCGCCGGTGAGCAACAACGCCGAGCTCATGGGATCTTCTTCGTTAAACTCCGCGTGCACCGCGAAGTGCAGCATGTCGTATTTCGGGCTCAGCGACATCGCGTGCGTCTTGCTCGCCTCAGCTCTCAGATAGACCGCGCTCAGAGGATAAACAATTGCCACCTCCTTGGCCTCGCGCTCGGCAAACCGGAGATTGCCCGCTTCGTCGCCCAAATTTGGATTGCCCATCACGAGGGCTCTCTCTCCGCCGGCTCTCTTCTTCTCTTTCGTAAACTGCATCAGACTGGCGCTGGATAGGTAGTAGATCGGGTAGTCCTGAATCAGGTATTTGCCTTGGGGCGATTGCAGCGCCTGATAGGGCACGTAGTGCAGCACGTCGTGCGGGATGATTAAAAGCTCTTTGCCCCGGATGTGCGGCAAGGCCGGCTCGATCAGCAGCTTGTAGAGCTCCTGCGATGAGGCCTTGAACTTTTCCTTTTCCCCAAGCTGAAAAACGCTCTCGCGAAGGGTCTTCACTTTGGAGGCAAGGTCGTTTCTGCCGAGTCGAGTCCTGACAAACTGCACCCTGTCTCGCTCCACTATCCAGAGCAAAATCTGGTCGCGCTCGACGAAATATTCCAGCATCGTCACTTCTGGATCCAAAAGCTCCTGCGCCGGCTTGAGCGTCAGCGGCTCCACGTTCATCAAAGACGCCAGTTCTTTGTTCTCCCTTCTTACTTTGGCGAGAAAATCATTGTACGCCTTCTGTGCCGAGTCCAGCTCCCGCCTCGCCCGACCGTCGTCAGCCGCGCCTTCATTTTCGTTGTCTTCTTTGGCTTCCATTTTCGCTCGGAGAGCGCCGACCTTCGCCTGCAAGGCCCTTTCCTCCTCCAGAAAGGCTCCGTGAGCTAGCTGCACCTTACTTCCTAAAATGTCCAGAAAAGCGCGTGAGCGTGCCCGCTCGTTGTAGTTGAATGCCTCCTCCCACTGGTTGTCGCCCAGGTAGGCCAGGATGATCCCGGCGTAGGTCTGCATCTTATTTTCAAAAAAAGCGCTGCGAAGCTCCTCGGATTCGAGCAGGGAGCGGATGGACTCGATACTGGCAATGGCCTTTTTATAGTACGGTATCGCTTCGGCAGGCCGCTGGGTTTTACGGTACAGGTCTCCCAACTGATCGCTGGCGCGCTCAATGATTTGCGCCTGCTGGATGTTTTCAGCCATTCCGAGCGCTTTCTGAAGATTCTCCTCGGCGCGCGTGTAGTCTCTCTGTCCAAGATAAAGCTGGCCTAGCTCCTGATAGAGTTGACCCTCTAAGCGAGATTTCAACCCGGATTCTTTGATCCTGAGGAGACCCCTCTGGTATGTTTTGGCCGCTTCTTCGACATTACCCACTTGATAATAGGCTTTGCCGAGGCGTTCGAGCGCGCCAACCACTTGATCCTCTGTAGCTTGAATGCGTTGTTTACCCCCCCGGTTCCTCTTTAGAAAGCTTAATTTCGATTCCTGGGCCTGAAGGGAGTAGGAGAGATATTCTAAAGCCTTTTGGGCTTCTCCACTGCGCAAGAAATCCGATCCTAATTGTCCATAAAGATTTGCTGCGATGTTCTCTTTGTACAGCCCAAGGGGAATCAGTTTTGCGATCTCGATCCCCTTCTCTAGCCATTCCCGTGCCTTTTCGTGTTGTCCCAATCGCCCAAGGGTTTGGGAAAGTTGTAAAATGGCTTGCACCTGAAGACCCGGGCCCTTTGCTTTTTCTCCCATCTCGAAGGCTTTGTTGCCGTAAGAAACAGCCTTTTGCAATTGACCGCTAAGCCTCGCCGCCCTTGATGCCTCACGGTAGGTGTTTGAGGCCTCGTTCCAGCGGTTGCCTTTTTCCGCTGCCAAGGCCTCGGCTTCCATCTGACTTAGAATCTCTCTGACTTCTCCTTTAGCGACGGCCTCTTTTGTGGCACTCCCTGGCCGCTGGGCTGACTCGCCGGCGGCATAGGCGGTGAGGAGAAAAAGAGGCAGGAGAAAGCCGAAGAATAACGTTTTCATATTTTTTCTAAGTAAGATGGGGCCGCCGCACGCAGTCAGCTGATACCTAACGGCGAAGGGGAGGAACTCTGCCTAATCCCTTCACCGTCCGCATCTTGCTGACAGCTAGCCCACGGATATCCAATCACAGCCTTGATCCCAGCGATTTATGATCTGCGGTGGGGAAGGCTCGCGAACCCCCGTGAAGCATTTCTCCAATGCTTTTCATGGAACGCTTCTTTCTGACCACTTAAGGACGGTAAGAGAGCTTAGGGGGGCTTACCTAAAGAATTTTAGATAACCGGGGAGGCCCTATGACTGATCTTCCTAAGCATAATCCTGAAGTGTTAGTTGTCAAGGTTTATCTATGGTGTGGGTTAACTATGTTTTATTGATACAGGGGCACATTGGGGAGTCACTCAACGCCCCAAAGGGAGCAATTTAAGGCGGGAAAATGTCCAATGTTATAAAGAGCGAAGATTCCAGCACGAGGAAGATTATCAAGATAAAAGCCTTACCCTGAGGCTTCCTCTTTCCCTTGTTTCACCTCCTTTTCGGTTGCAGCGAGACAGCTCAGGTCTCGAATCTTGACCTTTCTACTGTGCGAGATTTTTCTTGATGCACGAGCGACTGATAGGGAGCCTTTCGGCTCATCGGCCGGGCGCCGATGAGCCCTAGGGCAGCAATTCGAATTCTTTGCAGTGCCGGGGCCGAACCAGAGAAAAGTCGCGGCGATCGGTCGTCAGGATGCGCCTGAGCTTAAGGCGCTCCGCGATCGCCACGACGGTTGCGTCGACGAATCCGAGCCGGGCGTCCTCGTAGCGGCGAAGCAGCTCCAGCGTCCGTCGCAAGTCCGCAATAGTGAGCTCTTCGACCGCCATTTCTCCGCCGGCGATCGACTGAACCAATTGCTGTTCGGCCTTGGCCCCCAAATGAGCGGAAAGAAGGTAGGCTGCCTCCGGCAAGACGGTAACCGGAACAATCAGGTCGTCCTCGGAAAGCTCGAGAAATCTGACCGTGCGGTGATGCCAATCGTCGTCCCGATCCGCCATCGCATAGAGCGGTCCGGTATCGACGAGTATCGGAGGCATTATCGGCCGAAGCCTTTGCGCAAGAGATCTTCCGACCGTGCGGCCACGTCTTTGCGCCCGCTCTTTCCAATCCCCACCAACGACAGGCGCGCCCGGCGGGGCCGCCGGCGCGCGACGTAGACGGCCAAAGCCTTTCTGGCAACCTCGGAGACGCTGCTGTTTTCTTGCTTGGCAATCTCGCGAAGCTTTCGAAAAACTTCTTCTTCCGCAAAGACCGTGGTTCGCTTCATTGGTCCCTCTTTAGCATATGTATGCTAGCATACGTCCGGCCTCAGAACAAGCAATCAAAGAAAAGGCCCGGGCTCTTGCGAGCTCTGGGCCTTTTCATTTTAAATCCGGCAGCGACCTACTCTCCCGTACGGCGACCGCACAGTACCATCGGCGCGGGAGGGCTTAACGACCGAGTTCGGGATGGGATCGGGTGTGACACCTCCGCTATCGCCACCGGAAACCTTTAAAAATAATTTTGAATTTTGAGTGATGAGTTGTTGAATTGAAATCCGAAATTCAAAACTCAAAACTTAAAACTCAACACTGTTCTTTGATAACTGAATACGGGCATTCGGAAAAGAATAGAACGTGTACGCGTGAAGTGGGAGTAGTAAATATGGTCAAGCCTCACGACCAATTAGTACCGGTAAGCTTCAACCATTACTGGTCTTCCACATCCGGCCTATCAACCTCGTAGTCTACGAGGGGTCTTTAGGGGGCTTGACGCCCCGGGATACCTTATCTCGGGAGAGGCTTCCCGCTTATATGCTTTCAGCGGTTATCCCTTCCGCACATAGCTACCCGGCGATGCCACTGGCGTGACAACCGGAACACTAGCGGTGCGTCCTTCTCGGTCCTCTCGTACTAGAGAAAGCTTCCCTCAAGTATCCTGCGCCCACGGCGGATAGGGACCAAACTGTCTCACGACGTTTTGAACCCAGCTCGCGTGCCACTTTAATCGGCGAACAGCCGAACCCTTGGGACCTACTTCAGCCCCAGGATGTGACGAGCCGACATCG
>DATDFN010000254.1:0-2579 GCA_036522615.1 Binatia bacterium
TCGAGGCCGCCCACCGCCGCGCCGAGAGTCGCTGTGCCGCCGGTGTAGCCGAATTGAACGTCGCCGGTATTGAGCGTGGCGATCAGCGTCGGCGAGCCGGGAATGAAGATCGCAGCGGCCTCGATGCCGTTGCGCGCGAAAAAGCCTTTTTCCTGCGCCGCCCACAGCGTCGTCGCCACCGAGCTCATCGAGGCGTAGCCGATCGTGACTTTGCTGCGCGGCTGCGCGAATGCGAGAGCGGGAAGAAGCGCGAAAACAACCGCCACGGCGCAGAATATTTTCCGCATCGCGGGCCTCTACAATCCGAGGCCCAACAGACGAATGGCGTTTTCGCCCAGGACTTTTCGCTTGTTCTCCGCCGAGATTTTCGTGCTCTTCGCGACCGGGCCGGTCACCTCGCCGGGCTTGGAGGAATCCCAATGCGGCGAGTCGGTGGCGAGCACGAGCCGGTCGCCGCCGAGGTAATCGATGGCCCATTCGAAGAGCGAATCCTCGAACGGCTCGCAGCCGACGTAGACGCTTTCATTGAAGATCTCGCTCGGCCGGCGCTTCTGCCACGGCACGAGGTGCGGCAGCTTTTCGAAGTGCTCGTCCATGCGCGAGAGCCACCAGGGCATCTGCGACGCGCCGGTCTCCAGGCAGACGATTTTCAAATCGGGATGTTTCTCCATGACGCCGCCGCAGAGATACACCATCAGGCAGATCATCGACTCGATCGTGCGGCCGACCATGTGCGAAAAGAAAAAATTCTCGGCGAAGCGCTCCTGCCCCATCGAGCCGAGCTTGGTGTCGTGGAAAATGATCGGCGTTTTCGTTTTTTCGAGCGCGTCGAAAATCGGGTCGAAGTACGGGTCCCACCATTCCTTGCCGGCGATCGGCGTCGCCTTGACGTTGAGCGCCTGGCTGCCGAGCGCGCGTGAGCGCTCGAGCTCCTTGACCGCTTCTTTCGGGTCCTGCAGCGGGATCACGCCGGCCCACATGAGCCGCCCGGGCTGCTCGGCGGCGTAGGCGTTCATGTAATCGTTCTGTGCGCGCGCGTAGGCGGCGGCGAGCTCGGGATCGTCGGGAAACCAGAGCATGTCGAGCGCGGTGGAATTGGGCGAGAGCACGGCCACGTCGATGCCATCGAGGTCCATATTCTGCACGCGGCCCTCAGACGTCAGATCGCGCGGCTTGACCCACTCGAGCTTTTGCGCCTTCTGGCTTCCGAGCTCCGAGCCGACGAGTATGCGGTTGCCGACAAGCGTTCGGCGCCTCTCGTTATCTTTCGTCGGTAGCCGGCGCGGCAGAAATTCCTTGTACTTGGGCTCTATTGTCTGAACCCAGTTGTCCAGGTCCCCTACCAGATGACTGTCCAGGTCGATCACTTTCATGCCGTCGATTGCCATACCTTATCTCCTTCCCGATTTCCCGTATTCGCTTTTCGCGTTCGTTACGGCAGCTGGCAGCGCCATATTTAGAGAATGGTGCCCGGAGCCGGACTCGAACCGGCACGGCCCCTTCCGGGGCCTCGGGATTTTAAGTCCCGTGTGTCTACCAATTCCACCATCCGGGCAGGAATAAAAACAATAAGTTAGCCGCCATACGCCGTCAAGCCGCGCGCTTTCAGCGATTTAGCGCCCGCGTTCGCTGAGATTGCTATGGTTGTTCGCCTAAAGGTGTGGTACTCAAGGGACAAAGAAGGTTAAAATGGAAAAAGAACTATTCGTAGGAATAAAGATTTCGGCGAAGCTGCAGAGAGAGCTAGACAATAGCAGCCCGGGAACCGAGCACTATTTCAAGGGTTCCGCGCCCGAATCTCTGCAGATCATGACTCAAGGAGACGACAGGTTCATCGGCCGGACTCTAAACGACGGCTTTCCCGTGAACGCGATCGAGAACGTCAGCCGCAATATTCGGAGTATCCTAACCTTGATCACGCGCGGCCACCGCGTAGAGGAAGACGCCATCCGAATATACGGCCGGTAGGTCTCAACTAAAACAAAGGTCTCGCGCTTCCGCGGGGACTCGCTCGCCTTTCAGCACCGCGCGGTGGCGGGTCGCCGAATGAGCGAACTCACCCCGCTTCTCAAACTCTTTGCTCAGACGAATAGCGGCGCCAGCACCAATGTGATCGTGCTGAGCAGCTTGATCAGCACGTGCAGGCTCGGCCCCGCAGTATCCTTGAACGGATCGCCCACCGTATCGCCTACAACCGCCGCCTTGTGCGTTTCGGAACCTTTGCCGCCGTAATTTCCCATCTCGATGAACTTCTTCGCGTTGTCCCAGGCGCCGCCACCGTTGTTTAAGAAGGTCGCCATCAGGATGCCGGCGATCGTGCCGACCATCAGAAATGCCGCGACGGTCTCGGCACCGATGTTGAAAAGATATCGAAAGATAACGCCCACCGCGATCGGCATGCCGACGGCCAAAATACCCGGAACGACCATCTCTTTCAGAGCACCTACAGTGACGATGTCGACGCACCGGCCGTAATCGGGCTTCGAGGTCCCCTTGAGAATGCCGGGGTTCTCCTTGAACTGGCGCCGTACTTCGTTGATGACGTAATATGCCGCCTTGCCCACGGCGCGGATCGCGAG
>DATDFN010000255.1:0-14349 GCA_036522615.1 Binatia bacterium
GGCGCGCGCCGCGGCGACGATCGGCCCAGCCGAGCGCTCGCCTGCGGCGACGAGCGACTCCGCGCGCTTCAGCGCGTGCGAGAGCGAGAGCGCTGCGGTGCGCTCGCGCGCGCTCAGATAGGCGTTGCGCGAGCTGAGCGCGAGGCCGTCGGCATCGCGCACCGTCGGATGGCCGGCGATCTCGACCTCGAAGTCGAGATCCCGCGCCATGCGCCGGATGACTTGGAGCTGCTGGTAGTCTTTCTCGCCGAAGACCGCCGCGCGCGGCCGGACCATGTTGAAGAGCTTGGCGACCACCGTCGCCACGCCGCGGAAGTGGCCGGCGCGGAACTCGCCGCAGAGAAGCGGCGCGAGGCGCTCGACGTCGATGTGCGTCTCAAAGCCTGCGGGATAGACCTCGGCCGCCGCGGGATGAAACAGCACGTCGACGCTTTCTTTTTCCAGCAGCGCGCGGTCGCGCGCGAAGTCGCGCGGGTAGGCGGCGAAGTCCTCGCCCGGCGCGAACTGCGCCGGGTTGACGAAGAGCGAGACGACCACGCGGTCGCCGAGTTTCTGCGCCGCGCGCACGAGCGCGAGATGACCTTCGTGCAGCGCGCCCATCGTGGGCACGAGCGCGATTCGCCTGCCGGCGAGCCGCTCGGCGTCGGACCAACTCTGCATTTCTTTTACCTTCTCGATGACGCGCATCGGTTTCGCTTCGCTCGAGCAGGGCGTGAAAAATTCTTCAACGCGTTCTGCGATCAATCGCGCCACGCCTGCCGGCTCTTTCAATGAAACGAATGCTCCTCGTCGGGGAAGCTCTTGTCCTTCACCTCAGCGATGTAGCGCTTGACCGCGTCGGTCATGACGCCCTTGAGATCGGCGTAGCGCTTGACGAACTTGGGCTGGTACATGTCGAAGAGCCCGAGCATGTCGTGGACCACGAGCACCTGTCCGTCGCACTCGACGCCGGCGCCGATGCCGATGGTGGGAATCGTGAGGCGCCGCGTGATCTCGCGCGCGAGGTCCGCCGGCATGCCTTCGAGGATGATCGCGAACGCGCCGGCCTCTTCGACGGCGAGCGCGTCGCGCACGATGCGCTCGCCCTCCTTCTTCTCCTTCCCCTGGACTTTGTAGCCGCCGAAGCGGTGGAGCGACTGCGGCGTGAGCCCGACGTGGCCCATGACGGGAATGCCGATGTCGACGATCGCCTTGATCGTCGCCTGCATGGCGACGCCGCCCTCGAGCTTGACCGCCTCGGCGCCGGCCTCGGCCAAGAATCTTCCGGCGTTCCGCTTCGCATCCTCGATGTTCACTTGGTAGGAGAGAAACGGCATGTCTCCGACGAGCAGCGCGCGCGTGCGCCCGCGCGCGGCGATGCGCGTATGGTAGAGCATCTCCTCCAGCGTCACGGGCAGCGTGCTCGGCTGGCCCTGGACGACCGAGCCGAGCGAGTCGCCGACGAGCAGGATGTCGATGCCCGCGTCGTCGAGGATGCGCGCGAACGAATAATCGTAGGCGGTGAGCGCGGTGATCTTCTGGCCCGCGCGCTTCATCTTGACGATCTCCGGCACGGTGACTTTTTGCGCCATCGCGTCCCCCAAAAATAAAAAAGCCTTCCGACCGGGCGGAAGGCCATTCAACCGGCGGTCCCGGACGCGCAAGCCGACGGCCCGCCGCCGCGATAACCACCGTATTCTCCTGGCTCCGTCTCGGTCCAGTTACCTGGATCCAAGCGGTATGTAGTGCTGCGTGCCGGAACCCATGTTGTTGATTTCGCGTACCAAGTCAGCCAGATCGCGGCTGCTCGCGACGAAATCGATCTCGGATGTGTTCACCACCAGAAGCGGGCTCTCGTCGTAGTGGAAGAAGAACTGGCTGTATGCCTGAGCCACTTCGGTGAGGTATTCCAGCGTCACGCTGCGTTCGTAAGATTTATCTCTTTTTTTGAGCCGTTTGTAAAGGACGTCGGGCCGCGCCTGCAGGAAGACGACGAGGTCGGGCTTCGGCAGGCGGGTATCCAATAGTTGGTAGATCTGCTGGTAGAGCGCGAGCTCGTCGGCGTTGAGCGTGAGCGACGCGAAGATTTTGTCCTTGGCGAAAAGATAATCCGAGACCGTCGCCTGCGAGAAAAGGTCCTGCTGGACGAGATCGCGCTGCTGGCGGTAGCGATTGAGGAGAAAGAAAAGCTGGTTCTGAAACGCGTAGGTGTCGCGGTCCTGGTAAAACTTCGCGAGGAAGGGGTTGTCCTCGACGCTCTCGAAGAGCGTCCGCGCCTGGAATTCGGCGGCGAGCAGCTTCGCGAGGCTCGACTTTCCCACCCCGATCGGCCCCTCGACGACAATGTATTTCTTAGCCGCCATCCCAGGGTGAAAAATCTATCTAAAGATATGGCGAATGTCCATCAAATGTTTGCTAGACAACGCTGCGCGCTTGCGCTAGTGAATGGCGCATAATGAACCGCCTCTTCGCCACCAAGCCTCTTTCGCTGCTGCTGGAGGAGATGGCGGGAGAGAACCGCCTGCGCCGGGTGCTCGGCCCGGTCGAGCTAACGAGTCTCGGCGTCGGCTGCATCATCGGCACCGGCATTTTCGTCCTCACCGGAATCGCCGCGCACGACAAGGCGGGCCCGGCGCTCACGCTCTCGTTCGTGATCGCCGGCGCGGCGTGCGTTCTGGCGGCGCTCTGCTACGCGGAGTTCGCCTCCATGGTGCCCGTTGCCGGCTCGGCATACACCTACGCTTACGCGACGCTGGGCGAGTTGTTCGCCTGGATCATCGGCTGGGATCTGGTTTTGGAATACACGATCGCCGCCGCGACCGTAGCGCACGGCTGGTCGCATTATTTTCAGGACTTCATCGGCATCTTCGGTTTCCACTTGCCGCACGCGCTGACGAACTCGCCGTTCGACTTCCAGCCGAGCACCGGCACGCTCGTCGCGACCGGCACGGCGTTGGACTTCCCGTCGCTCGTCATCGCCGCGTTCGTCACGGTGATCCTGATCGCCGGCATCCGCGAGAGCGCGACGCTCAACTCGCTGATCGTCGCGGTCAAAGTCGCCATTGTCCTGTTCGTCATCGCCGTCGGCGCGCTCTACGTCGACCCGAAGAACTGGACGCCGTTCGCGCCCTACGGCTACACCGGCGTCTCGTTCTTCGGCCACACGCTCCTGGGGCAGAGCGGGGCCGGCGGCGAGCCGCTCGGCGTGCTCGCCGGCGCGGCGATGATCTTTTTCGCCTACATCGGCTTCGATTCGGTCTCGACGCACGCCGAGGAGGCGCGCCACCCGCAGCGCGACGTGCCGATCGGCATCATCGCATCGCTCCTTATCTGCACCGTGCTCTACGTCGGCGTTTCCGCCGTGCTGACCGGCATGGTGCCGTACGATAAAATCCACATCGACGCGCCGGTCTCCGACGCGTTCCGCCAGGCGGGGCTGCCATGGGCCCAGTTCTTGATCTCGCTCGGCGCGCTCGCCGGCATCACGTCGGTATTATTAGTGCTCATGCTGAGTCAGCCGCGCATCTTCCTCGCGATGGCGCGCGACGGGCTCGTGCCGCCGGAGATGTTCGGCGCGGTGCACCCGCGCTTCCGTACGCCCTACAAGTCGACGATTTTAACCGGCATCGTCGTCGGGCTTTGCGCCGCGTTCATCCCGCTGCGCATCCTCGCGGAACTCGTCAATATCGGCACGCTGCTCGCATTCGTAATCGTCTGCGCCGCCGTTCTCATCATGCGCAAAAAGCAGCCCGACGCGCCGCGGCCGTTCCGCTGCCCGTTCGTCCCGCTGGTGCCGCTCCTCGGCATCGCGCTCTGCCTCGTTCTCATGTTCTCGCTGCCCGCGGAGAACTGGCTCCGTCTGTTCGTCTGGCTCGTCCTCGGTCTGATCATTTACATTCTTTACGGGCGGCATCACAGCGTGCTCGCGCGCGCGCGCGGAGAGGCGCCCAACGGCTAATTATGCCGACGACTCGCGAAGATATCGGCCAGATGGTCATGATCGGCATCGCCGGCGAGGAGCTCACGGCGGAGGAAAAGAGCCTGCTGAGAGACTATCCATTCGGCGGCTTCATCCTCTTCGCGCACAACGTCAAAGAGCCGCAGCAAATCCTCGCGCTTTGCCGCTCGCTCTGGGAGATGAAGCGCGAGCTGCCGCCGTTCATCGCGATCGACGAGGAAGGCGGCCGCGTGCACCGGCTGCCGGAGCCGTTCACGCACTTTCCGCCCGCGGCGGCGCTCGGGCGCGCCGGCAACGCCGATCTCGCCTATCGTATGGGTCTCGCGATGGCGAGCGAGCTCAAGGCGGTCGGCATCAACCTCGATTTCGCCCCGGTATTCGACGTCGCGTCGAACCCGAACAATCCCGTCATCGGCGACCGCTCCCTCAGCGGCGACCCCGATGAGGTTATCCGGCTCGGCTGGGAGGTTGCGCGCGGACTCCGCGAAGGCGGCATTATTCCGTGCGTCAAGCATTTTCCCGGCCACGGCGACACCGACGTCGACTCGCACCACGAGCTGCCGGTGGTCAACAAGGACCTCGACGATCTCGAAGCGACCGAGCTCCCGCCTTTCATCTACGCCTGCGGCAAACGCGTCGAGGCGGTGATGACGGCGCACGTTCTATATCCGGCGCTCGACCGCAAGTATCCGGCGACGCTGTCGCCGCGCATCGTCGGCGAGCTGCTGCGCGGCGGGCTGCGCTACGACGGCGTTGTCTTCAGCGACGACCTCGAGATGAAGGCGGTCGCGTCGCGGTATTCCGCCGAGGAATCCGCGCAGCTGGCGGTCGCCGCCGGCGTCGACACGCTGCTTTTCTGTCACGACACGTCCAGGGCGGCGGCCGCGCTCGATATCCTCTGCCGCGAGAGCGAGCGCGGGTCGGACTTGCGCTCGCGTATCGAGGAAAGCTGTCGCCGGATTCGCAAGCTCAAGAAGCGGACGCTCGCGCGCTTTTACGGCGCGCGCGAAGAGGAATTGAAAGAGATTCTCAGCGGAGCGAATCGACGGATCGTTGCCGAGATTCAGGGCAGCCGGTAGGCGCTGTAGTCGATGAGCTTCTTGATGTCGTGATGGAGCTCGCCTTCCCATTTTTCCAGAACGAGATCGGCGGGACATTTTCCCTGGTCGACCAGATCGCGCAGCGGCTTTAGGTAAATCGTCTCGTCGTCGCCGACGTCGTTTAGTGCGGCTTGCCGCTTGAGCCCCTCCCAAGCGATCTCGATCAACTCGCGCGCGAGGTCGGCGGCCGAGAAGCGCCGCGCGCGCGCCGCGAGCGCGTAGCGATGCGAATCGTGGTAGAACGCCATGCGCTCGTCCCACGACCAGCCTTTGACGAGATCCCAGGCCCCGTCGAGACAATCGGCATCGTAGAGAAATCCTTTGATCAAAGCCGGCAGCGCCGGCATGAGCTCGGGCGGCTGGCTGTCCGCCGAGCGCGCTTCCATGTACCGCTTGATCCGCACTTCGGGAAAAAGAGTGGTGAGGTGAAGGTCCCAATCCTCGATCGTCGCCTCGTAGCCTTTGTGGCCGCTATTCCAGTAATCGCGGAAGGTGATGCCGGTGAAATCGATGTAATCGTCGCCGCGCTTGATGAAATACATCGGCACGTCGAGCGCGTACTCGACGTAATGCGCGAAGGATACGGCGGGATTGAAAGCGAAGCGCAGCAGCCCGGTGCGGCTCTTGTCGGTGTCGGTCCAGATGTGACCGCGAAAACTTTTGTAGCCCGTGATCTGGCCGTCAACGATCGGGGAGTTGGCGAAGATCGCGGTCAGAAGCGGCGCGATGCCCATCGCGGTACGGAACTTCGCCATCGCATCTTTCTCGCTGCTGAAGTCGATGTTCGCCTGGACCGTCGCGGTCTGTTTCATCATGCGTTGGCCGAGCGCGCCGACCTTCGGCATGTACGGACCCATGACGCGGTAGCGTTTCTTCGGCACCCACTCGATCTCGTCGAGCCGGCTCACCGGCTGGATGCCGAGGCCCAAGAAGACCACGCCCATGCGCGTCGAAATGTCGAGCAACTCACGGATATGCTGGGTGAACTCCGCATACGCGCAGTGAATGTCGCGGCACGGCTCCCCGGAGAGCTCGATCTGACCGCCGGGCTCGAGGTTAATTTGCGCGGGGCCGCGAAAGAGCGCGATGATGTGACCGTCCTCCTCGACCGGCTCCCAGTTGTATTCCTCCACGAGTCTCCGGAGGATCGCTTCGACGCCTGTCGGGCCCGAATAAGGAATCGCCTTGCCGGTCTCGCGCCGGATGCCGACTTTTTCGTACTCCGTGCCGACGCGCCACGCCGAGCGCGGCTTCGCGGCGTTATGGAAATACGCTTCGAGCTCGTCTGTGTTACGCGTGCGGGACATAAGCTCGGATGTTCTGAGCGAAAGGCGGCGTAATCACGCCCTTCTCCGTGATGATCGCCGAAACCAAATCGTGTTCGGTCACGTCGAACGCGGGATTCAATATACGAACGCCGCGCGGCGTGATGGCGCGCCCGAAGATATGCGAGACCTCGCGCGGATCGCGCTGCTCGATCGGAATCTCGGCGCCGGAGGCGCACTTGGGATCGATCGTCGAGGTGGGCGCCGCAACATAAAAGGGAATATTGTGCCGCTTCGCCAGCACGGCGACGAGGTAAGTGCCGATCTTGTTCGCGACGTCGCCGTTCGCCGCGATGCGGTCGGCGCCGACGACGACCGCGTCGACTTTGCCCTTCTGCATGAGATAGCCGGCCATGCCGTCGGTGACGATGGTAACGGGGATCTTGTCTTTCTTGAGCTCCCAGGCCGTTAGCCGCGCGCCCTGCAGAAACGGCCGCGTCTCATTGGCGAGCACTTCCACGTTCTTGCCGTTTTCTTTCATCGCGCGGACCACGCCGAGCGCCGTGCCGTATCCGGCCGTCGCGAGCGCCCCGGCGTTGCAGTGCGTCATGATACGCGACGAGGCGCCGAGCAGCTTGGCGCCGTGCTTGCCGAGCTGCCGGTTCGCGGCGATATCCTCCTGGAAGATTTTCAACGCTTCGTTCCTGAGCATCTGTTTCACCGTCTCGATGCCCTGGCTCCGCTTCTCGGCGTAGACGCGCCTCATGCGTTCGAGCGCCCAGAAGAGATTGACCGCTGTCGGCCGCGTCTTCGCCATCGTGCGAAATATTCGCTCGATCTCGCGGTCGAAATTCTTCCCCTTGACCCCGACCGCCCCGAGCGCCACGCCCATCGCGGCGGCGACGCCGATCGCCGGCGCGCCGCGCACGACCATGTCGCGGATCGCCTGCGCGACGCCCTCGTAGTCGCGATAGACGCGGTAAATCTCCTTCGTCGGCAGGAGCCGCTGATCGAGCATGACCACGCGATTATGATTGTCCCACCGGATCGTTCTGACGGCCATGGCCACGCTTTCTATTTACAGGGAGGCTGAGTATAGTAAGCGAAAACAGGAAGCTCAAGGGCCGATGAGCCTTCATACGTTTCTCGGTTATTTCACAGGACTCTATTTCATTTCGGGAGACCTCGATGCGACCACGCTCTGGCGCACCGCAGTCCTCGTGCATATCCTCGACGCCATTCTTTGCGGGCTGATGGCCGGATCGAGCGGCCGCAGCCGCAGCTTGTGGACGGCCGCAGGCCTTTGCTTCGGCATCTGGGCGCTCGCGGCAATTTTCCTCCTGCCCGTCAAGCGGCACGCGATCAAAAATGCGCGGGAGTCTCAGTCGTCCTGCGCGATCACATAAGCGAGCGCGTTCGCGTCCGTGTGCGTAATCGAAACGAGCAGCCGGCGGATGCCGAGCTCACGCGCGAAATCGGCCGTATGGCCGTGTAGCGCGATCTCCGGCCTGCCGCCGCGCGCGCGCGTCACCTCGATGTTCGCCCATCCCACCTTGGCGCCCCACCCGGTGCCGAGCGCCTTCATCGTCGCTTCTTTGGCCGCGAACCGGCCGGCATAGCTCTGGTACTTGCTTACCCCTTTGCTCTCGCAGTAGCGGATCTCGCCTTCCGTATAGACGCGGTCGCGAAATCGCTCGCCGATCGTCGCATCTTCCAGCGCGCGCCGAATCCGCCCGACCTCGATTAAATCCACCCCGACGCTGACGATCATCCGATAAAGTTTGCGCCGCGGATTAGAAAGAGTCAACGGGGGTTTTGCGCTGGTTCGCACGCGCTATGCGCCGGCGAGCGTCGCGTTATCGATCACGAAGCGGTAGCGCACGTCACCTTTGATCATGCGCTCATAGGCTTCGTTGATCTGCTGGATGGCGATCGTCTCGATGTCGGCGACGACACCGCGAGCGGCGCAAAAATCAAGCATCTCCTGCGTCTCGCGGAGGCCCCCGATCGCCGAGCCGGCGATACGGCGGCGCTCAAAGACGAGCGGCGTCGCGTCGAGCGGCGACGGCGCGGGCAGCCCGACGAGCACCATCGTCGCGTCGCGGCGGAGCAGATTCAAGTACGCGTTGTAGTCGTGCGCCGCCGAGACGGTGTCGAGGAGAAAGTGGAAGCGGCGCGCGTTCCGCTCGAAGGCCTTGGCCTCGCGTGTTGCGATGAAATCGTCGGCGCCGAGACCGAGGGCGTCCTCGCGCTTACCCGGCGAATGGCTGAGCACGGCGACCTTCGCCCCCATCGCCTTGGCGAGCTTGACCCCCATGTGCCCCAGCCCGCCGAGCCCGATGATTCCGACTTCCTGCCCAGCGCCCACCTTCCAGTGCCGCAGCGGAGAGTAGGTCGTGATGCCGGCGCAGAGCAGCGGCGCCGCGCGGTCGAGCGGCATGCGGTCGGGAATCTTGACGACGAAGTCCTCGTTCACGACGATGCGCGTCGAATAGCCGCCGTAGGTCGGCGTTTTGCCGTCCTGCTCGTAGCCGTTGTACGTGAGGCTCCAGCCGCGCTCGCAGTATTGTTCGTCGCCGGCCTTGCACGGTTCACATTGGCCGCACGAATCGACCAGGCAGCCGACGCCGACCGTATCCCCGGCGCGAAATTTTTTCCCCTCTGTCCCGACGCCGGCGACGCGGCCGACGATCTCATGACCCGGGACCATCGGGAAGATCGAGTTGGGCCACTCGCCCCGCGCCTGGTGAATGTCGGAGTGGCAGACTCCGCAGTAGATAATATCGATCAGCACGTCGCGCCGGCCGGGCTCGCGCCGCTCAATCGTATAAGGCGCCAGCGCGCTGGTCGCGGCGAGCGCCGCGTAAGCTTGAGTCTTCATGTTCTCTCTCCTTTCCCCGGCTTACTCGACGTTTTCGGCCTTTACAACTACACAAAACTTTACAAAGACGCGTACACCACTTTACAAGCACCATTCCAATGCTTAAATTTCCTTCCCCTAAAATTGGAGGATTAAATGAGACCAGCGCTTAAATTAGTTGCTACAGGGACTTTTGCAGAGGATGCCCGACCACTGTCGGCTTCCGACGCCGAGCTGCTCGACGCCTATTCGAACGCCGTCGTCGCGGCGTCGGACAAAGTCAGCCCGTCGGTCGTAAAAATCGAGATCCGGCGCGGCGACAAGGCCGCGGGTGGGCGGCGGCAGGAGTTCGGCGGCAGCGGATCGGGATTCATCTTCACACCGGACGGCTTCGTATTGACCAACAGCCACGTGGTTCACGGCGCGAGCAGGATCGAAGTCGCGCTCTCCGACGGCCGGCGCGCGGATGCGCGTCTCATCGGCAGCGACCCCGACTCCGACCTCGCCGTCGTCCGCGTCGACGCGCCGGGGCTCACGCCTGTGGCGCTCGGCGACTCGCAGGCGATCCGCGTGGGACAGCTCGCGATCGCCATCGGCAACCCGTACGGCTTTCAATGCACCGTGACCGCCGGCGTCGTCAGCGCGCTCGGCCGCTCGCTGCGGTCGAACTCCGGCCGGCTTATCGACAACGTGATCCAGACCGACGCGGCGCTCAATCCCGGCAACTCCGGCGGGCCGCTCGTCAACTCGCGCGGCGAGGTGATCGGCGTCAATACGGCGATCATCCTGCCCGCACAGGGGATCTGCTTCGCGATCGCGGTGAATACGGCGAAGTTCGTCGCCGGCCGCTTGATCCGCGACGGCAAGATCCGACGCGGCTATATCGGCGTCGCGGGGCAGAACGCGCCGCTCCACCGGCGCGTCGTGCGCTTTTTCAATCTGCCGGTCGACGGCGGCGTTCTGGTCGCGACGGTCGAGCCCGGCAGCCCGGCGCAAAAAGCGGGGCTGGAAGTGGGCGACGTGATCGTCGCCTACGGCGGCGCGCCCGTCGCCGCGATCGACGATCTGCACCGGCTCCTTAGCGATCAGGCGATCGGCGTGGAGACGCCGATGACCGTGATCCGGAGAACCGAGAAGCTCGAGCTTTCCGTCGCGCCCACGGAATCCCGCAGCTTCGGCGAGTCGCGCTAACAACGCGGCCCGCCGCGCGGGTTTACCCGTGGGCGTTTCCCTGCTAAAAATCCGGTGACGTGCGGGCGGTGTTGAGCGCATATATTCTTTTTTCATGCCTTGCGGCGCTCTCCGCCTGCTCGCTCACGCAGCCGTCGGCGCCGGGCGAGCCGGGACCGCCGCCGGCGACTAAAAAGCTGGCGCGCCCCGACGACCTCTCTTTTCTCCGGGTACAGTCCGCCGCCGCCCGGCAGGGGCGCATCATCTATATAGGCGTCTACGGCGGCCAGGTGCCGACCTGGGAAGGCGCGCGCTATTTCATCCCGAAAGACTGGCCGCCGTACCAGAAACTTAACGGGGAGGAAGACCTCGCCCGTGTCGCGTACCACGATTCTCTCATGCACGTCCTCGCGCTTGAGATCGCGCGCCGCTTTCCCGACAGCATAACCGTGATGATCAAGGGCGATACTGAGGTCGTCAGCGAAGTCGCGCGCTATTTGTACGCGCCGGGAGACAAGCTCTATCTCGTCGGCCACAGCCAGGGCGGCGCGGTCGTCGCCGAAGCGGCGGTCGCGCTGCGCGATGCCAAGATTCCCATCCAGATGATCGCCGAGATGGAAGGCTTTTTGGCCTACCCCATCGTCCCGCGAAACGTCATTCAAGCGTTCAACTTCTACGTGCCGACGACCTTCTCAATCTGCCCCGGCCGCGATAAGTTGGACGCTGAGGACGCGGCGGCTACCCGCATCGTGAACATCGCTGTCCCCGATCCCTGGGGACCGTTCAACGGCCCTTGCGCGCCGCATCGGAACATCGACAGCGATCCGCGTGTCTGGAAGCCGGTGCTACAATACATCGTCGAATCCGCCGGCCGGTCGCCGGATAGTCCATTGCATCCGGCGAGCGCCAGCGGCAGCGCGCGATGAACAGTCAGTTCGCTACTAATTGACGGCAGCCCCGCCGTTGCGCTGTTTTTCTTTTGCCGCGTGCGCGAGACCCCACGCGTGCAGCGCGTCGATGATCGGCTTCAGCGCTTTGCCGGCGGGGGTGAGCGAGTATTCGACCCTCGGGGGGCTCTGATCGTAAGCGACGCGCGTTAATATCCCGTCTCTTTCGAGTTCGCGCAAATGCTGCGCCAGCACCTTTTCCGAAATTCCCTTGAGCGCGCGCCGGAGCTCGCCGAAGCGCACCGTGCCGCCGCAAAGCTCACGCAGGATCATGAGCTTCCAGCGCCCCCGGATCGCGTCGACGGCGGTTTCCGCCGGGCAGCCGACCGCTTTTTTGCTTCCCATCGCACTCACCTGAAAGTAAGCACGCACTATGCGGTGCGTACTTTACAACCCGAAGTATCATTCCTACCTTTAACTCTCAATCGCGGCCCTGGGCCGCGAGAAGGAGTTTGCGATGACGAATAAAACTTCGGCTGCAGAGGGCAGCGCGCGCAAGATCCGCCAGGCGTGGAAAAGCCAGCCCACGATGGAGGGCGCGGGCGTGCGCTTGAACCGCGCCTTCGGCTTTCACGAGACGCCGCGCCTCGACCCGTTTTTGCTGCTCGATGCGTTTCATTCGGAGAATCCCGACGACTACCGGAAGGGCTTCCCGTGGCACCCGCACCGCGGCATCGAGACGATCACCTACATTCTCGACGGCGAGGTCGAGCACGGCGACAGCATGGGCAACCGCGGCCTGATCTCCGCCGGTGACGTCCAGTGGATGACCGCCGGCAGCGGCATCATCCATCAGGAGATGCCGAAGGGCGACGGCAAAGGCGAGATGTGGGGATTCCAGCTCTGGTCCAACCTGCCCGCGCGCAGCAAAATGATGGATCCGCGCTATCAGGAAGTGAAGCAGAGCCAGATTCCCGTGGTGAAGACCGCCGACGGCGCGACCGTGCGCGTGATCGCCGGAGAAGCGGCGGGCGCGCGCGGCCCCGTGCGCGAGATCGTCACCGATCCGCTGTTTCTCGACGTGACGCTGCCGGCCGGAAAATCGTTCGTCCAGCCGGTCCCGGCGAACCACAATGCGTTCGTCTACGTGATCGACGGCGAGGGATATTTCGAGCCGCGCGAAAGCCTCGCGCGGGAAGCGCCGGAGAGCTACGGCGAAGGCTCGCTTTTGCTCTATGGGTCCGGCGACGCCGTCGAGACGAGCGCCGATAAAAAACCCGTTCGCTTCCTGCTCGTCGCCGGCAAGCCGCTGCGCGAGCCGATCGCGTGGTACGGTCCGGTAGTCATGAATACTCAAAAGGAGCTCGAGACCGCCTTCGAGGAATTCGGCAAAGGGACGTTCGTCAAACACGTCGGCGAAAGCCGTCAGTAAGGGAGACTATCGTGATCACCATCCGCCGCGCCGGCGAGCGCGGGCGCACGCGCTTCGGCTGGCTCGACAGCCGGCATACGTTCTCGTTCGGCGAATACCGCGACTCGCGCTACATGGGTTTTCGGACGCTGAGGGTTATCAACGACGACCGCGTCGAGCCCGGCGAAGGCTTCGCGACGCATTCGCACCGCGACATGGAGATCGTCACCTACGTGCTCGACGGTGCGATCGCGCACAAGGACAGCACCGGCACGAGCACGGTCATTCGGCCCGGCGAGGCGCAGCGCATGACCGCTGGGACCGGCATCAGCCACAGCGAGTACAATCCCTCGAAGAGCGATCCGGTGCGCTTCCTGCAAATCTGGATTCTGCCGGATACGCAGGGACTAAAGCCCGAATACGAGCAACGCTCTTTCGACCTCGACAAGAACCGCGGCCGGTGGCTGACGATCGCGGCGAAAGAGCCGCGCGAGGGCGCGGTCAAAATCCATCAGGACGTCGAGGTCGCGGCGGCGCGCCTCTCTCCTGGGCAGCAGGCGACATATCGGCTCAAGCCGGGACGGCATGCCTGGGTGCAGGTCGCGGTCGGCGGCGCGACTTTGAACGGTGCCGCGCTCGCCGAGGGCGACGGCGGGGCGGTGAGCGATGAAGATATCGTGGAAGTGAAAGCGACCGAAGAAGCCGAGCTGCTGCTGTTCGATCTGGCGTAAAGATTTTACGTTGACTCGCGGGGGCGGTTCGCGTAAAAATCTCCGCATGGAGAAAAACCGTTTCGTGCTCTCGCGTGTCTTTTTCGTTTTCGCTCTAAGCCTTACCATTTTCGCCGCTTCCGCCCTGATTCCGGCCGGTGCCTTGGCGCAAAAAGGACGGATCAAGGTCGCGACGCAGACGCCGCTCTCGGGCGAGCAGGCCGCGCTCGGCGAGCCGATCAAGCTCGGCGCGCAGCTCGCGGTCGAAGAGGCGGTCAAACGCTTCAAAGCGCTCGGCTACGATCTGGTTCTCGTCCCCTACGACGATCAAGCGAAGCCCGAAGTCGGCGTCGCCAACGCGCGGAATCTCGCCGCCGATCCCGACGTGCTGTTGGTGGTCGGCCACTTCAACTCCGGCGTCGCGCTTCCCTCCTCCGATGTCTATAAAGAGTCGATGCTGGCGATGATCTCGCCGGCGAACACGGCGACGGAAATCACCGACCGCGGCTATCCGAACGTCAACCGCGTTTGTGGCCGCGACGACATCCAGGGGCCGCTCGGCGCGAAGTTCGCCGCCCAGGACTTAAAGCTCAAGACCGTTTACATCATCCAGGACAAGACGCCGTACGGACAAGGCGTGTCGAGCAACTTTCGCGACGAGGCGAAAAAGCTCGGCATGCAGGTGCTGGGCTTCGAGGGAACCGAAGAGAAGACGAATTTCGGGCCGTTGATCATTCCACTGAAGGCAAAAAATCCCGACCTCATCTACTTCGGCGGCATCTTCAACCAGGGCGGCCTGCTGCTGAGACAGTTGCGCGAAAAAGGCGTCAAGTCGGCTTTCATGGGCCCGGACGGCCTCGACGATCCCGAGATCGTGAAGATCGCCGGCAAGCGCATCACCGGCGCGTACTACACGACGGTCGCCGCGCCGGTCGGCTACAACCCCGACTCCGCCGCGTTCGCCGCGAAGTTCAAGCAGCGCTTCGGCAAGGACGTGCAGTCGTTCGGC
>DATDFN010000256.1:0-4661 GCA_036522615.1 Binatia bacterium
TACCGCGGTCTTGTTGGCGGGATCCAGGGCGAAGGCGACGCCCTCCGTCAACGCTGCGAGAAAGCGCTCCACGACCTCCGGCGCCGCGTTGACGAAGCTGCGCCGGGCGATGACGCCGGTGTTCTGATACGGCACCGGCAGTTTCGATAAGTCGGCGAGAATGCGAAACCCCTGGCGCTCCATCTTGGTCGCGTAGGCATACGTCAAATAAGAGCCGTCGATGATGTGGGACGAAAGCGCCTGCGTCAGCACCGTAAAATCCCCCAGCACCCGGAACCGGATATTGTCCCGTTTGGGCTCCAGCCCCCAGTGATTGAGCGCCAGCATCGTCAGCACCCACACGCCGCCGCCGATGCTCTGCACGCCGAGCGTTTTGTTTTTCAGATCGGCCGGGGTCTTGATCGACGAATCCACGACGAAGGCGCCGTTGAGCTTGTTGATGAGCCCGGCGACGAAGACCGCGTCCAATCCGCCCGCGACCGCGCCGAGGGTCGCCCCCGTAGGCGAGCCCGTGTAGAACTGCGCGTCGCCCGACACGAGAGCGGAAATCGCCAGCGCGCCGCTGGAGACGTAGACATGTTTGACGTCCAGCCCGTGTTTGCGGAACAGGCCTTGATCTTCGGCGACGAAGATCGCGCCCTCTTTCTCGCTGAAACTCGCGAAGACCGTGACGACTCTGGCAAGCGGCGGCGCCGCCGCGCGCAAGCTCACGGCGGAGAGCAGGAGATAAACAAGCAGGCCCACGGCGAACCAACGATGCTTCATTGCGCAATCTCCTATCGCCCTTGCGGGCTCTGGATCCTCTTTTATCCCCGCCGGGCAGCAAAATGGTAGCGGAAAAAGCGAGCGATCGTCGCGCGCGTCCTTGAAAAATCCGCGCGGCGGTCTATGATCGCCGTCCAGCTAAGCGAGGAGCAAGCATGGAACGGAACACAAAAGCTATCCTGGCGCGACCCGAAGACCACCGGGGCCTACTCGCCATGGCGGATGCCGTGAGAGCGATGATCGAGGCCTTTCGCAATTGGGCCGGCGATCCGCTCGTCGGCGAGCTGCGCAGGCGCACGCACAGTCCCGCGAACGTGCGCATCACGCTCCATCAGGGCGGCGCCCCGGCATACGGCGCCACGGGGATAATGACGCACGCCGAGCACGTGCGCATCTTCGGCGCCAAGCAGCGCTATCCGCGGCGGGGACGCCCCGTGCTCGTGATTTACGATCCGGTCACGGCGGCGCTCAAGCTCATCCTCGTCGGCGAGATGCATCCGAAAGAGCTGCCGGACGCCAACAGCGTGGTCGCCATGCCGACCGCCTGCGCCTCCATGATCGGCACCGATCTCCTGGCGCGCAAGGATTGCCGGACCGCCGGCGTGTTCGGCGCCGGCGATCAGGCGAAGCACCATCTCCTGGCCCTCGGCTGCATCCGCCCGACGGTCAAAAAAGCGCGCGTCTACAGTCCGACGGCGGCCACCCGCGAAGCGTTCGCGCGCGAGATGTCTGGCGTGATGGGGATCGCAGTGACGGCCGCCGAGGACCCGAAAGAGGTTGTCGAATCGGCCGACGTGATCCTCTGCGCGACCAATTCCAACGTCCCGGTGTTCGACGGCAACTGGCTCGCGCCCGGGCAGCACGTCACATCGATCGTGTCGAGCAACATCGGTCTCTTGAAGCGCGGCCATGTGCAGCACATGCGGCGCGAGATCGACAACACGACGCTCGAGCGCGCCGACGTCTTGATGACGAACGCGTGGGGTCAGGAGGAGCTCGACAAAACGGCGGTCTTCTGGGAGATGTCGCTCGACCGCCCGGTGATCGCGGACAAGATCGTCGACGCGGGCCAGGTCATTCGCGGCGAGAGAAAGGGCCGAACGCGGGATAGCGAGATTACCTATTTCAAAAACTCCGCCACCTGGGGCGTCGGCGCCGCGGCGATCGGCGGCCTCATCCACGACAAGCTGCGCGAGCAGGGGAAGGGCGTCGTGCTCGACTTCGACCCGTTCGAATATTTCGACGAAGAATGGCGCGGCGACTGACCCGACGCCGGTTCGCAACGCGGCGCCGCGATGTGCGATTGCAAGATCTCCCCCGATCTTGCGTTAGCCGGACGGGAAGATGAAACGGCTTCTCCTCCTCTGCTTCCTTCTCGCCGCCTGCGGCGCATACAAGCATCAGCTCAGATGGCCGGAAGGCACGACGGCGGCGCAATTTAAAAAGGACAGCGCGGAATGCGAGACGGAGCCGCGCACGGGCTTTGTCGATCTCGCGAACGAGATGGACGCGGTCGGGACGAGCATGGCCGAGCGCGACGATTCGCAAAGGCTGTGGAACAGGTGCATGGAGTCGAGGGGTTACCGGTGAATAGGTCGCCGCCAAAATTCAAAACTCAACGTTCAAAACTGTTTTCATAGAGCACGCGAGCCTTTTTTGCGCCGCCGATTTTCACTTGCGTTGACAAAGCCTGAGTGAAAGATATTTACTGCCGTTTTAAATCAAGCCGCAGAGTCCGGAGACGCCATGCCGCTTTTTTTGAATAACCGTGACGTCGAGCAGCTGCTCAGCATGAAGACGTGCATGGAGGCGCTCGAGATCCTTTACCGCGAGCTCGGCGAGGGCAAAGCGGTCGCCGCGCCGCGCTCCGATATTCACGTGCCGACCTCGGCGGAGCGCGCGGCGGAAGCGCCGATGGCGCATTACCTGAAGACGATGAGCGGCGCGACGCCGCATTTCGGCACCGCGGCGCTCCGCTTCTCCTCCGACATCGTCGCCTGGCGCAGCGCCGGCGGCGGCATGCGGCGCGAGAAGCTGCCGACGCTGCCGGGCGGCCGCTGGCTCGGACTCGTGCTTTTATTCAGCTCGACGAACGGCGAGCTCTTGGCGATCATGAACGACGGCGTGCTGCAGCGCATGCGCGTCGGCGGCGCGAACGGCGTCGCGACGAAACTGCTCGCGCGTGCGGATGCGAGCCGGGTCGGGCTGATCGGCTCCGGCTGGCAGGCCGGCGCGCAGGTGATGGCGGTGTGCGAGGCGCGCAAGATAAAGCAGATCAAAGTCTACAGCCCGACCCGCGCGAACCGGGAGAAGTTCGCGGCCGAGACGAGCGCCGTCGTCGCGGTTGAGATCGTTCCGGTCGAGTCGCAGGCGGAAGCGGTGCGCGACGTCGATATCGTCATCACCTCCACCAACGCGCGCGAGCCGTTTCTCGGCCCGGAGGCGCTCCGCGAAGGCGTGCACTTAAGCTGCATGCAGCGGGACGAAGCGAACGACGACGCGCTCCGGCGCTGCAGCCCGCTCGTCGTCCATACGCACCTGATCGAGAACAACGCGACCTCCTCCGATCTCAAGAAGTACGAGCGCTCGGGCTTCGAGATCAAAGATCACCCGCTCAAGCGCGGCATCGACTGGAAAGCGCTGCCGACGCTGCCCGACTTGATGGTCGGGCGGACGCCCGGCCGGCGACGCGACGATGAGATCACCGGCTTCGTCAACAATCTCGGCCTCGGCGTGCAGTTCGCGGCCGTCGGCGCCAAGGTGTACGAAGCGGCGCGCGCCCAAGGCGCCGGCCGCGAGGTCCCGCTCGACTGGTTCACGCAGGACGTTCATCCATGATGAAAGAGCGCGCTGAAGGGGCACTGCGTCTTGCCGTCTCGATCTGCGCGATCGCCGCGCTCGGGACGAGCGCGGGAAATTCATGGAGCGCGGCCGCGCCTTTGGAAAAAATTATCGTCGGCTGGAGCGCGGTCGCCGGATCGCAGGCGCCGGTCTGGATCACGAAAGAAGCGGGTCTTTTCGAGAAAAATGGGCTGGACGTGACGCTGATCTACATTGACGGCGGCTCCAAGGCGACGCAGGCGCTGCTCTCCGGCGATGTTCCGATCGCGCAGATCGGCGGCAACGCGCCTATCGTCGCGCGGCTTCGCGGCGCAGACGTGACGATGATCGCCGGGCTCACCAACGTGCTCGCTTACAGCCTCGTCGTTTTGCCGGAGATCAAAAAGCCGGAAGACCTCAAGGGAAAAAAATTGTCCGTCAGCCGCTTCGGCTCGAACTCCGATTACGCGACGCGGAAGATTCTCGTCAAATGGGGGCTGCGCCCCGATGTCGACGTCGCCGTGCTGCAAATCCCGGGCGGGCAGCCGGCGCGGCTCGCCGCCGTGCAAAGCAGGCAGATTCACGGCATGGTCGCGCAGCCGCCGGTGACCAATCTGGCGCGCAAATTCAACTTCAATATTCTCGCCCAGCCCGAGGACTTCGGCGGGGCTTATCCGACGACGCCGGTCTCCGCGCGAATCTCTTTCATCAAGCAGCGGCGCGAGACGGTGACGAAATTCATGCGCGCTCTGGTCGAGGGGCTTCACGTCTATAAAACCCAAAAAGAGTTCAGCAAAAAAGTTTACGCCAAGTACATCAAGGTAAACGATCAAGACGTGCTGGAGGACAGCTATCAGTTCTTCTCGCGCCTGGTGCCGGCCAAGCCTTATCCGCCGCTCGACGGCATCAAAGAGGCGCTGATCGAGCTCGGCGAAAGCGATCCCAAGGCGCGCGGCGCGGCGCCGGAGGAATTCGCCGACATGAGCTTCGTCAAGGAGCTCGACGACAGCGGCTTCATCGACGCCTTATACCGGCAGAAGAAGTGACGAAAGGAACGTTATGGCGCGTCTCAAACT
>DATDFN010000257.1:0-4932 GCA_036522615.1 Binatia bacterium
ATCCAGAAAGCCAAGCCGTCGGGATTCTTCGGTACGCCGCTCCACGCCGTGCTCAACGATTACGCCGTCGATACGCTGCTCGTGACCGGCGGATCCACGAGCGGCTGTGTCCGCGCAACTGTCGTCGACGCTTTTTCCTACAATTATTTCGTCGCCGTCGTCGAGGAAGGCACGTTCGACCGTATCCAGCTATCGCACAAGGCGAATCTTCTCGACATGAACATGAAGTACGCCGACGTGATCCGCGGTGAGCAAGCGGCGGCCTATCTGGAGAGCCTCCCGGACGATCTCTACGAGTGGAAGGGCGGTTTGCGGTGACGGAATGAAGCTCGCGCTTTCCGTCTTCGTCCTGGCGCTCGCCGCGCTGCTCGCCCCGCCCGCGTCCGTTGACGCGCAGGCGGTGCGTATCGGGTCGCTCGGGTTGAGCGGGCCGCTGCTGCCGCTCTGGCTGGCACAGGATAAAGGTATGTTCGCTAAACAAGGCCTCGCGACCGAGCTGATCACGTTTCAGGGCGGTACGCCGACGCTCCAGGCGCTACTGTCCGGCGGCATTTCCTTCGCCGCGACGAGCACCGACACTGGAGCGAACGCGCGGGTCAGAGGCGGGGACCTCGTCGGCATCGCCGAATGGGTGAACAGCTTTCCCTATATGCTCGTCACGGCGAAAGAAATCGATCGCGGCGAGAAGCTCAAGGGGAAAAAGATCGCGATCAGCCGCTTCGGCGGCGCCGCGCATTATGCCGCGCGGTTATCGCTCGGCAAGCTCGGACTCGACGCGGAGAAGGACACGCAAATGCTGCAGATCGGCGACGAATCGCTGCGGCTCACGGCGCTGCGCCAGGGTTTTGTCGACGCGACCGTGCTCACGCCGCCGACCAACCTCACGGCGAAAAACCTGGGCTTCAACGTGCTCGTCTCGCTGGTCGACGCCGGCGTCAAGTATTCCTTCGACACCGTCTTCACCTCGCGCGACTACGCCGCGCGGAATCGCGAGACCGTCCTGCGTTTTCTCCGCGGCTTCCTGAGCGGCGTCGCCTACATGAAGAAAAACAGCGCCGACAGCATCGAGACGCTGAAGAAGTGGACGCGCTCGACCGACCGCGCGGCGCTGGAGGAGACCTATCGCATCTTCGGCAGCATCATTCCCGCCAAGCCGTATGGCACCGAGGAGGGCTGGAGAAATCTTGTCGAGGTGTTGAGCGCAACGGATCCGAAAGCGCGGCAATTGGAAACCAAAGACATGTTCGATTACACCTTCTTGAGCGAAATCGACAAAAGCGGTTTCATCGACGCGCTTTACAAATAAAGGGATATGAACGTGTTCGAGCCCAAGCCCTATACCGGGAAAACCGCTTTCGAGCAGTGGGCCGAGTACGAGGGCGCGCCGATGATCCGCGACTTCATCGTGCCCGACCTGCGCACCATCGCGCTCGCGCCATGGGACCGCCTCGGCGCATCCGGCACATGGCTCGTCCTCGGCGCGCCGGAAGATCAGCTCTCGATGGCCGCCTACATCTGCGAGATTCCGCCCGGCAAAGCGCTGAAGCCGCAGCGCCATCTGTACGAGGAGCTGATTTTTATTCTAAGAGGCAGCGGCGCGACGACGGTGTCGAGCGAGGGCGGCAAATCTTTTACCTTTGAATGGAAGACCGGCAGCCTGTTCTCGCCGCCGCTCAATGCCCGGCACCAGCATTTCAACGGCTCGGGGTCGGAGCCGGTGCGTTACGTGTCCCTCACGAATGCCCCGGCGGTCTTTAACATGTTCCATAGCCACGAATTCATCATGAATAATCCGCACCGCTTCACCGAGCGCTTTAACGACGAAGAGGATTATTTCTCCGGCAAAGGCGAGACGCATCCCGGCGACGTGTGGGAAAGCAATTTTATCCCTGACATCGTCGATCTGCCCTTCTACGAGTTCTCGACCAAGGGCCCGGGAATGAAGCACGTCGAGATCGAACTCTCCAGCAACACGCTTTCCGGCCATATCAGCGAATCGCCCGTAGGAGTTTACAAGAAGGCGCACCGCCACGGACCCGGAGCCTACATCATCGTGCTCAAGGGCCGCGGATACTCGCTCATGTGGAAAGAGGGGCAGAAATGGGAGCGGTTCGACTGGGGGCCGATGAGCATGATGTCGCCGCCGAACCGCTGGTTCCACCAACACTTCAATCTGGGACAAGAGCCCATCCGCCAGCTAGCCCTGAAAGGCTGGGGCCAGAAGTATCCGATCGGCGGCTGGAATGAGATGTTCAAGAGCACCGAGGCGGGCGGCGACATGATCGAATTCGAAGTTGAGGATCCCAGAGTTCGCGCGATGTACGTCGAGGAGCTCAAAAAGGAAGGCATCGAGCTCAGGAATCCGCCGGTGACTTATAGGAAGCGCGCATGATTCGCTTATTGAAACCAACCGTCTTTGTATTATTTGTCGCGGCGGCTCTAGCGGTGATCGACCGCGAGCGAGCTCCAGCGCAGGAAAAAATATCCATCTCGTATCCCTCGATTGCGTCGACCGGCGGCATCGTCCCGTGGATTGCGAAGGAGCGCGGCTTCTTCACCGCCGCCGGCGTTGAGGCGGAACTCATCTATACATCCGGCGCGCTCTCGATGCAGGCGCTGATCGGCGGCAGCGTCGATCTCGTGCTCGGCAGCATTTTCGATCCGCTGAGCGCGATTGCGGGCGGCGCGGACATCGTCATTTTGGGCTCGTTCAATAATTCACCGCCGTACGTGATGGCGGCGCGGCCTGATGTGCGGGACGTCAAAGACCTCCGCGGAAAGAAAATCGGCGTTCGTTCGCTCACGGGTCCCGCGACGGCGATGACGCAGTTTCTCCTCGAAGAGAACGGACTCGATACGAAGCGAGACGTTCAGATTCTCCGCGTCGGCGGCACCGCCGAGCGGCTCGCCGCGCTGAAAGAAGGGCTGGTCGACGCCGCGCTTATCGACGAGGCGGTGGCGCACCGGGCCAAGGAGGCAGGCCTCAACGTCATTCCGCTGAAAGGCGTGCCGCACATCCACACCGGCGCCTATGCGCGCCGCGCCAGCGTGGCGCAGCGGCAGGGCGCGCTCACCGGCTCGCTGCGTGCGATGCGCGACGCTGCGGTCTATATGAAGAACAACCGGGCCGGCTCGATTCAGGTAATCCAAAAGGTCATGAAAGTGTCGAATCCCAAAGTCGCGGAGACCTCTTACGAGATATTGAAAGACGAGGTAGTGACCGATCCGCGCGTCCCCAACGACGTCGTGCAGCAGAGTCTGAAGCTCGCGGTCCGGAGCGATCCGCGCGTGAAGAACATCGACCTCGCAAAGGCGCTCGACCTAAGACTGGCCGCCCAGGTCATGCAGGGGACGAAGTAATTCATGCTGCTGACGATCCGAAGAATATATCTCGCGCTCGCGCTTCTGATGGTCGTTTTCTCGCGTCCCGCCTCGGCGGCGGCGCTCGAGGAGATTCTTGTCGCACATCCGGCGCTGACCTTCGGCGACATTCCGTACTTCATCGCTCGGGAGAACGGCTTCTACCGAGACGAAGGCTTTCAGGTGAAGGACATCATGATTCGCGGCGGGGTCACGGCGTCGCAGGCGCTGCAAGCCGGCTCGGTCCAGTTCACCCTCGCGCTCGGCACCGGCGCGCGCGCGGCGCTCTCCGGCATGACGATCAAGGCTATCATGGTGTTCTGCGATAAGCCGTATCATTTCTTATATGCTCGGCCGGATCTCGGCGTGCGCAGCGCAAAGGATTTGAAGGGCAAGCGGATCGCCGTTACGGGTCTCGGCTCGACGACCTACTATGCCGCGCGAAAGGTCGCGCAGCATGTCGGCCTCGATCCCGACCGCGACGTCTCGATCGTGTCCGTCGGGGACATCTGGCCCGCCCTCGCCGGCGGCTCGGTAGAATCAGGCCTGATCCGGCCTCCGTTTACCAATATGGCCGACAAGATGGGCATGGTGCGCATCGCCTTCGTCGGCGACGCGCTGCAGATTCCCATGTCCGGTGTCGTCACGTCGGAAAAGATGATCCGCGAGCGCCCGGAGCTCGTGCGCAATTTCATCCGCGCGACTTACAGAGGGCTCAAGTTTTTTCTCGATAACCGGAACGAGAGCATCCAGATGCTGAACCGTGTGACCCCGATGGAGCTCGAGGTCGCGCAGACGACATACGATTTTTACAAGACAATCATAACGCGCGAAGGCGTTCCTTCCGAGCGCGCGCTCTCCGACGATTTCGAGATCACTCGCGATATGCTCAAGAAAGAGGCGCACAATCTGACCCGCGCCCAGGCGGAACAGAAGATGTACGACTTCAGCTTTCTCAAGCAGGTCACGAAAAGCCCGCGCTAGGAGCGATATGCCGGAGCTGAGAGAATTTTTGCTGCAGGTGGATAAACTGGGGGAGCTGAAAACCGTCCGCAACGCGGACTGGAACCTCGAGATCGGCGCGATCACGGAGATATCCGCCGCCGATCCGAACGCGCCGGCATTGCTCTTCGACGACATCAAGGGATATCCCCACGGCTTCCGCCTGCTCACGAATATTTTCCACACGCAGGCGCGTACTGCGGTCGCTCTCGGTATGTCGCCCGACCTGCGCGGCGTCGACCTGGTTCGCGCCGTTAAAGAGTTGCTCAATACGACGAAGCCGGTGCCGGCCGTCGCCGTCGGCGAAGGCCCGCTGCTGGAGAATGTCTTCACCGGCGCCGACGCCGGCGTATTGAGATTCCCCGCGCCCAAGCTGCACCGGGAAGACGGCGGACGGTATCTCGGCACAGGGGACGCGGTAATCACACGCGATCCAGAGGATGGCTGGGTCAACCTCGGCACCGCGCGCGTGCAGATCCTCGACGATAAGAAAGTCTGCCTCTACGTCTCGCCCGGCAAACAGACTCGTTTGATCGCGCAGAAATATTGGGAGCAGGGGAAAAGCTGCCC
>DATDFN010000258.1:0-10396 GCA_036522615.1 Binatia bacterium
CAGCGCCGGCTCCGTCTTGAGCAGACTCGAGCGCGTGATGACGCCGCCCTGGAGATAGACATAATTCGGCTGGCGCACGAAGGATACCAGCTCGCGAAAGCCTGCGTCCTCCGCCATGATATAAGCCGACGGCGACAGCATGGCGGCGTCCACCGCGCCGCTTTTCAGCGAGATGAACCGCTCCATGCCCGTGCCGACCGCCAGGATGGTCGCGTCTCGTCCCGCTTCGATACCATGATCATTCAAAAAATCCCTCAGCAGCGAGTCCGGACCGCTGCCGAAGCTCGAGACGCCGATGCGCTTGCCTTTCAGCTCCGCCACCGAGCGAATCGACGGATTCGAGTATAAGGAAAAATTCGCCTTGTCATAGCTCGTGAAAAGGAACGTCATCGGCAGCCCTCGCGTGATCGGCAGTAGCGCCGAGCCGCCGGCGGTGCCGAATTCGACGTTGCCGGCGATAACCGCCTGAATCGAGATCGCGGCGCGCACGAGGATGAGCTCGACGTCGAGACCCTCCTCGCGCCAGTAGCCTTTTTCCTTGGCGATATAAAACGCGACGGAAGACTCCGACACCGCGGGTATGGTCGCGTTGATTTTCCGAAGCGCCTGCGCTTCGGCGAAGCGCGGGGCCGCCGCAGCAGCGAGGAGCGCGAGGCAAAACAAAAACCAGGGGAGCGGATTCATGCGGAGCGGTCCTTTCGATCCTTCAGCGCGGAGTAAATCTTTTCCGCGGTGACCGGCGCGTCGAGAATCTGGGTGCCGATCGCGTCGTAGACCGCGTTCGCGACGGCGGCCGGCGTCGGCGTCGTCGTGCATTCGCCGATCGGCTTGCTCTGGAACGGCCCCGGTCCGGCGGAGTTGTATACATGGATCGTCTCGAGTTCGGGGATGTCGCGCACGCATGGAATCTTATAATCGCCGAGGTTGGTCGCGGTAATCCGGCCCTCGGCGTCGGGCAGGTTTTCGATCATTGCGAAACCGAGCCCCTGCACCATCCCGCCCTCGATCTGTCCCTGGTGCGCGATCGGGTTGATGATCGTGCCGACTTCGTTGAACGAGGTGATTTTCAGATGAACGATTTTTCCCGTCTCGGGATCGATCTGCACGTCGGCGGCCTGGCCGAAGAACGAGAGCGTGCCGTCTCTGTCCGAATGGATGCGCCGGCCGAATTCCTTCATCTCGCCGGTTTCGGCCGCGAGCGCGCCGAAGCTGAGCTTCTTCCCCGGCGCCGACAACGTTCCGGCGCGCATGCGGACCGCGGCCTCCGGTACGCCCCAACGACGCGCCGCTGTGGCGATCATTTTCTCGCGCAGCTTCGTCGCCGCCATGGCCGCGGCCTGACCCGCGAGAAAAGTCACGCGGCTTCCGCCGAGGGCGATATCCGTCGCGAACGTGTCGGTGTCGCCCGAGATGATCGTGATCTCGTCGGCGGCGATGCCGAAGATCTCAGCCACGATCTGGCGGAGAATCGTGTGCGCGCCGGTGCCGGTGTCGGTCACGGTCGTCAGGAGGAAAATCTTGCCCTGCCGGTCCATCCCCACTTCGAGATTGCATTCGCCGGGGCCGATGTTGCCGATGCAGAGAGCAATGCCGCGGCCGGCGAATGGCTTCTTGCCGGAAGTCCGCTTCGATCGCATGCGGTCGACGACCGTGATCCCCATGTCGCTGTCGATTCGGTGACCGCCGGCCAGCATGTCGCCGATACGCAGTACGTTCTTCCGTCGGAACTCCCACGGATCCATGCCGATCTGGCGAGCGATGTAGTCGGTGTGCGATTCCACGGCGAAATAAATCTGCGGATCGCCGGGGCCCCGCATGTGGCCGCTCGGAATCAAATTCGTGTAGATCGAGAAGGCATCCACGGCGGAGTTAGGAATACGGTAGGCGCCGGCGGCGTGCCGCGCGCCTGGAAGATTGATCGTCGCGTTCGGCTTAAAGCCGGCGTACGCGCCGCTGTTGAATACGACGCTGACTTCGCGGGCCCACAGCGTGCCGTCTTTTTTAACCCCGCTCTTGATCCGGATGGTCGAAGGATGGCGCGGATTTCCCGCGCTCAGCTCCTCGCCGTAAGTCATCACCATCTTCACCGGCCTGCCGGCCGCGCGCGAAAGATAGTAAGCGAGCGGGATGTCCATCACCGAACCCTTGGCGCCGAAATCGCCGCCTACGGGGCCGAGTTGAATCAAAATCTTCGGCGGTTCGATGCCGAGAAGCTCCGCCAGATACTGTCGCGTCTGGAACGGAACCTTATTCGACGACCAGACGGATATGCGATCGCCATTGCTGGCATCGACGACGCAGGAGTGCGGCTCGAGATAGGCCTGATGGACACGGTGTGTGGTGAACGTCTGCTCGAAGACGAAGTCGGATTCGGCAAAGCCTGCCGCGGCGTCGCCGAGACGCCATTTAACGTGCGAGTGGGTATTGGGCAGCGACGGCATGGGCTGCGGCGCGTTGATATAGCCGCCGAGATTTTCGTGCAGCACAGGCGCGCCTTCTCGCATCGCCGACGCCGCGTCGAAGACCGCCGGAAGCTCGGCATACTCGACGTCGATCAGCGCCGCCGCCTCTTCGGCGATTGCAGCGCTCTCCGCCGCTACCGCGGCGACTTTCTCACCGACAAAGCGCACGCGGTCGCGCGCCAGGACCGGCATGTCGCGCAGCTGCCGGCCGAAGAGCTTCTCGGACACGTCCGCGGCGGTGACAATCGCCAGCACGCCCGGAAGAGCGCGCGCGCGGGAAGTATCAATTCTGACGATACGCGCGTGAGGCAGGGGACTGCGCAGCGTTTTTCCCCAGACAATTCCCGGGAGAGCGCGATCGGCGGTATAGATCGCTTTTCCAGTGACCTTGTGTCTGCCCTCGAATTTAGGCTCGGACTTGCCGATGGCGGAAAATTTTTTCAAGCTCGATTCTCCGGGATTCATGAGTCGTAGTCTGAGGCCCGCGGCGTGTCAGCAGTGGCGGAATATTTCGCAGTACCAGCGGGCGTAGTCCGCGTATTGCGGACCGAACTTCTCGGGATTCACGACCAGGTATTTCGGCCTGACCAGCTCGGGATAGAGATGCTTCAAGCCCGGCACGGTGGAGTTCCGGCCGAATTTCGCCACGAGAATTTCCTGTCCCTCCGACAGTAGCCAGTCGATCATGAGAGCCGCGGCGTACGGATGCGCGCTGTGCTTCGCCAACAGCACATACTTGGGCGTGGACAGGACCGGCTCGAGCGGCACGGCTTCCACGGGAGCCCCCTTGCGCTTCAGCTCCGCGAGATTGTGCCCGAGGAGCCACGGCGCCATGGCGAATTCTCCGGCGGACAGGAGCTGGGCTTGCAGCGTGTGTCCTTCGCGCATCGCGGGCGCGTTTTTCGCCAGCCGGGTGAAATAGGCGAAAGTCTTTTCTTTCCCCCAAAATTCCAGCAGCGTTCCGAAGAGCTCCTGGTCGGCGCTGCTGAGGGAAAGTTTGCCTTTGTAAATGGGATTTAAGAGGTCGTCGTACGTTTTGGGGATCTCGTTTTTGGCAATGCTCGGCGTGTGGATTCCCAACGCGATGATCGAGTGAAAGTACCCCGTCCAGTATCCTTCTTTATCGGCATAGCCTTCGAGAACGGATTTACGCAGCGGCGAGAAGTAGGGGTCGAGCAATTGGCCTTGCTTCAATTTGAACGCGGAGTCCGGGGAGATCTCGATCACGTCGACCGCGTGGGTTCCCGAGCGCGCTTCCGCCAGCACTTTGGAAGACACGCCGTTCGTGGTGGCCCGGTAATTGTCGACCTGGAGAAACGCGTATTTTTTCTTGAAGCGCTCGAGCAGCTCCTGCATCACGGCGACATTCGTCGTGCCGTAGAGGACTATCTTCCCGTCCCGCTTCGCGCCCTCGATCAGCTGCGCCTCTCGGGCGGCGCCCTGAAGTCCCTGGAACTGCTGTAGCACTTCGCCGGCGGTTTTGCCCAGAGCCGCGCCGGCGGCGGCATGGAAAAAGACCAGCAAGAAAAAAAGTTTCGGGAAACGAAGTGTCCTGCGCTTTGGATTCACGCGAGTCTCGTGAAGGATTGTCTCGGAGCCATCTTATCCGCGTCCCAAAAAGATCGGCTTGCCTTCCGTTTTTTCGATATACCGTACGAAGCGATATTTATTTTCCAGCAGGTCCATGTTGGTGCGCTGGATTTTACGATGGCCGCGGCTCTCTTCGACTTTGGCGACGATGAACTTGAGGCCGTTTCCGGTCAGCGCAGGCGCAGCCGCTTTCTTGAATGCTTCCAGATCGCGCACTGTCGCCGCGTCCTCGATGCCTGCGCCCCGCGCGATGATCTCGAGATCGGTCTTGCCCGCGGTCGCTGTGGGCTCGCTGATGCGCGTGCCGCTGTAAATCTGGTTGTCGAAGACGAAGACGGACAGGTTTTGCGGGCCGAGATTCGCCACGGTCGGAAGATTGAAAAGCGACAGCAGGATGCTCCCGTCGGATTCCAGGACGACGACCCGCCGATGGGGCAAGGCCATGGCGAGCCCGCAGCCCACCGCCAGCGCGTTCCCCATCGAGCCGAGCAGCAGATTGCCGTCGCGGTTAGAAAGCTGTCCCCATTCGACACGCTGGCCGCTGAGCGACGTAACGACGAGCTGATCGTCGATGAGCGGCGCCATCCACTCGAAACACTCGTATCGGATCATAGCGTGAACTCCCCGGTGAAGAGCAGGACGACCGGCAGCTTGAGCGCGTGCATCATGCGCACGGCGTCTTTGATGCGCGTCTCCAGATTTTCGCCGTCGCTGACGATCTGGTACTCGATTCCGAGCGCCTCCAGAACGGGAATCATCCGGGTGCCGCGGCGAACATAGAGAAAACTGTTTCTTTTGTCCGCAGCGCTGCCGACGTACGATACCAGGAGAAGCATCGGCACGCCAAAGCGCTCGGCGACCGTCAGCAGATTGTAGGTCGACACGAAAACACCCGTGCCCTCCATGTACGATGCCACCTGCTTCCCGCCCAGGGATGCGCCTGCCGCGATCGAAATTCCCTCGGCTTCGCTGGCCACCGGCGCGAGCTGGAAAAATTTGTCCTCGCGCATGAGCGGCAGGATCTGGCTCAAGCGCGTTTCCGGCAGGTAGGTGACGAAATTGATGCCGGCTTCCTTCAGGCCGTTGACCAGTTTACTGGCGAGCTCCGGTTCCACGATGAGTCACTCCTTCAAGATTCGGCCTCTGGGACGGGTCGGTATTTTGTCAGCCGCGGCCGCGGAAAACTGGTTTGCCCTCGGTCCGCTCGATGTAGCGGACGAAGCGGTATTTGTTCTCCGTGAGGTCGGCGGTAGAGCGCTCGGCTTGCCGGTGTTCCAGTGTTTCTTCGACCTTTGCGACGATAAATCCGAGCCCTTTGCGATTTAGCGCCGCCTCGGATTCGCGCTTGAAGCTGTCCAGGTCGCGTACGGTAACAGCGCGCGAAATGCCGCAATCGCGCGCGACGGCAGACAGATCCGTTCCGGCGGCCGTCGCGGAAGGACGGCTGATCCTGCTGCCGCTGTATTTCTCGTTATCGAAGACGAAGACTACGAGATTGTCGGGCTTCAGCGCTCCGAGCGTCGGCAAGTTGAACAGCGACAGCAGCACGCTGCCGTCCGATTCGATGACGATGATCTTGCGGTGCGGCAGACCGAGCGCCATGCCGAGGCCGACGCCCAGCGCATTGCCCATGGATCCCAGCAGGAGATTCCCATCGTGTTCTTTCGTCAGATGGCCCCAAATCCACTGGCCGCTCACCGACGGGACAACGAGTTGGTCCGTGATGTGCGGCACGAGGGATTCGAGACAAGCGCTGCGATTCATAACGTAAATGCTCCGGTGAACAGCAGCGCGACGGGCTGCTTGAGCGCGTGCATCATGCGCGTGGCGTCCTGTAGTTGGGTTTCGAACCGCGCCGGGTCCTCAACGATATGATATTCGACGTTGAGCGCGCGCAGCTGCTGCTCGGTGCGCACCCCCGTCGGTGCGAAGCGAAAACTATTTTTCTGATCCGCCATGCTGCCGACATAGGAGATAAGAAGGAGGATCGGCGTGCCGACGCGGATGCTTACCGTCAGGAGATTGTACGAGCAGACGAACAGACCCGTGCCTTCCATATAGACCGCCGGCTGCTTGCCGACCAGGGCGGCGCCGGACGCGATCGTGACCGCCTCGGCCTCGCTCGACGTCGGTACGAGCTTGAAAGAGCCATCCGCTTCTAGGAGCGGCAGAATGCGGCTCAGCCGGGTCTCGGGAAGGTAGGTGATGAAATCGATGCCGGCAGTCTTCAGCGCTGCGACGGTTTTTTGCGCGACGTCGTTTTCCATGAGAGAACGTGCTTGACAACTACATGCAGTTCTGAATAAAACGCTGCATGTCGCTGGCTATATAACAGCGTCCGGGACGTGTCAACATGGAAACCTCTAACGGTAAAAATCTCACCGAAGAAGCCTATCAAAAGATCAAAGGGTTCATTCTGCGCAGCGAGATTTATCCGAGGCAGAAGATCGTCATCGAGGAGCTCGCACGCCAAATGGGGGTGAGCCGCACCCCGATCCGCGAGGCGATGAACCGATTGGTGAACGAAGGATACGTCACGCATGTCTGGAACCGCGGCTTCTCGGTGAAAGAGATTACGGCCGACGAGGTCGAGGAGCTTTACGGAGCGAGAGAGGCGCTGGAGCCGTATCTCGCCGAGGAGGCCGCGCGGCGCATCACCAAGAACGAAGTCCAGGAGCTCGAGCGCCTGCTAAAGGAATATGGCGAATTCGTCGAGCGGCGGCCGCGCCGCCAGCGCCGGTTGGTCGACCTCGACTTCCACGCGAAGATAGGCAAGATCGCCGGCAACACCTACCTGCAAAACATCCTTGGCGAAGTGTTCGAGCGTATCGTCCTAAAGCAGAGGGTGGCGGTGGGGCAGCTCGACCGCGGCAAGGATGCGTGGCTGCAGCATCGCGCGATTCTCGTCGCGATCCGCGACGGCAATCCTAAAGAGGCGCGCCGGGCGGCGCTTTTTCATGTGCGCAAGTCGAAGCAGCTCGCCATGCTTCGGTTGCAGGAAGAAGCCGAGTATTTCAAACATCTGAGAGTCGTCGGCTAAAAGAAAAAGAGCGGCCGAAGTAATCTCCTATGACTCAACCGCAGGACGACCCGATTTCCGTCGCGGTCATCTCCAACCGGCTCACCGCGATCACCAGAGAGATGGGGCAGATCATGCTGCTCACGTCGCGCTCGCCGATCTTCAGCGAGTCGAGAGATTTCGTCACCGCCGTCTTCGATGCCAGAGGTCGGCTGATCGCGCAGACTTCTTATATCCCCGTTCTGCTCGGCGCGATTCCATTCGCGCTCGAAGCGATTCGCAACCGGTTTCCCGCCGAAGAGCTTCAGCCCGGCGACGTCATCGTCGCCAACGATCCCTATCTCGGCAACAGCCATCTTCCGGACGTCACCATCGCGCGACCGGTCTTTCACGGCGGCGCGCTCGCGTTCTGGGCCGTCGCGAAAGGCCATCAGGCCGATCTCGGCGGCGCCGGCGTCGCCGGCTACAACCCGCAAGCGAAGACGGTCTGGGAAGAAGGGCTGCGCCTACCGCCGATGAAGCTCTACAACAAAGGCGAATACCAGCGCGATTTGTGGGACTTCATTCTGCTGAACGTCAAAAGCAGACACCTGGTCGAGGGCGATTTGCATTGTCAGATCGGCGCTACGGCGCGCGGCGAAGAAGCGCTGCTCGAGCTAATGGACCGCAGCGGACCCGTAACCGTCGCCGCCGCGATCGATGCCTACATCGCGGCGACCGAGAAATCGATGACGGCCGCTATCAAAAAAATGCCCAACGGCATTTACCGGGGAGAAAGCTTCCTGGACAACGACGGCATCGATATGGAAACCGTGCCGGGCATTCGCGTCGCCGTTAAAGTCGAAGAGGAAACGCTTACCTTCGACTTCGACGGTTCCGACCGGCAAACGCGGGGCTTCGTCAACAGCCCGTTCGCCAACACCGCATCGGTGTGCTTCCAGGCGCTGTTTGCATGTATCGGCGCGGCGATCCCGATCAACTTCGGCTCGCTGCGGCCGATCCGTATCGTCGCCCCGGAGGGTTCGATCGTGAATTGCCGGCCGCCGGCGCCGACTACCGCATCGACGCTGGTTACGTGCGCGGCGATCGCGGAAGCGATCTGGATCGCGCTCGCGGAGGCGATTCCGTCGCAAGCGCAGTCGGGGTGGGGCCGGCGCTGCGCTCCCATGAGCGCGGGAACGAATCCGCGCACCGGCCGGGCATTCGTCTGCACGCATCACAACTGTAAGGGCGGCTCGGGAGCGACGGAAGGCTACGACGGCTGGAACCACACCGGCCCGGTGAGCAACATGGGCGGTTCGCGCGCCACTGACCCGGAGATCTTCGAGCTCGCTTATCCCTATCGGCTGTTCGAATACGAGCTGGCGCCGGATACCGGCGGGGCGGGCCAGTGGCGCGGCGGCACGGGTGCCGTGCTGCGCTGGCGCGTCGAGTCGAAAGATGTCCAATGCGTTACGGTCGGCTCGGGCATGCTAGAAAAGACGAGGGCGTTCGGTCTTTTTGGCGGTAAACCGGGATCGCTGCCGATCATGAGGATCGTCGGCAGCGACGGTGCAATCCGCAAGCTCCCGCTAAACCAATTTTCGGAAGTCAAAGCAGGCGATGTCTTCGAGCTTGTCTCGCAGGGCGGGGGCGGTTTCGGCGATCCTTTCATGCGCTCGGCCGATCGGGTGTGCGATGACGTCGCCAACGGATTGGTGTCGATGGAGAAAGCGGTGGAAGACTACGGTGTGGTGCTCGAGCGGCGGGGCCGCGAGATCGTCATCGATCAGGACGCGACCGCCAAAAAACGGGCAGCGAGAACAAAGTCATAGGGAAACCAAACGCAAGAGAACGAATCATGAAAAAGGTTTTACTCAGCCTGGCGATCGCCGTTTTTTTCCTGCAGACGACGGCGATAGCTCAGACTCCGAAGACAACGTTCAACGTGGGGTTTTCCGCTTTTTCCGCGGCCTTCATGCCCGCGTTCGTCGCCGACCAGGCCGGCTATTTCGCGCAGGAAGGCATCGCCACGCGTCTGGTCTTCATGCAGAGCGGCGTGCAGCTCATGCAGTCGATTATTGCCGGCGATACGCAGATCGGCATGGGCTCCGCGCCGGAGCTCGTCACCGCCGTTAATGCGGGAGCGAAGGTTCACGGCTTCTGGGGCATCTCCAACCTGATGCCTTACGCGCTTATCTCGCGCCCCGACATTAAAACCATCGCCGAGCTGAAGGGGAAGAAGATCGCCGTCAGCGCGCGCGGCTCGCTCAGCGAATTTCTGGCGAGTTACGTTCTTAAAAATAAAGGCATCGACCCGTCGAAAGACGTTTTTTACGTTGCGCTCGGCGGCGTGCCGACACGCTTCGCCGCGCTCCTGTCCGGCTCCGCCGACGCGAGTCTCATCAGCGCGGCGCAATTCGACCGCGGAAGAAAGGCGGGACTCAACTTTCTTTTCATGCTCGCCGATTTGATTCCGGAATGGCCGCAGGACCTGATCTACTTGAAGGACGACTTCGTCGCCGGCCGCGATCCGGAATTCCGCGCTTTTATGCGGGCCTATCGCCGCGGCGTAGCCACATCGAAGAAGGACCCGGAGTTCACGATCACCGCCATGCAGAAGGCGATGCGCTTCGATCAGCCTACCGCGCGCGACGGCTACAAAGCCTACGTGGCGTCGCTCCCCGACGACGGCCGCGTCGGTGAAAAGGGTTTCCAGCTGCTCGTCGATCAGATGTTCGAGGAAGGCACGATCAAGCGGCGGCTTACGATGACGGACCTTATCGATTACCGCTATATTCATGAAGCGCAGAAAAAATAACCGCGCCGTTCGGTCGAGGCGCGCGTAATGGCCGGCGCCGAGCATTTCGATATCGGCATCGACGTAGGCGGGACTTTCACCGATTGCGTGATGATCGATGCCGGAGGCCGCAGTGTCGTGGAGAAGATCTTCACGACGCCGCGCGATCCCTCCGAAGGGGTTCTCGCCGGCCTGGAAAAACTCGCGGCCAAGGCGAACGCGCCGCTCGATGATTTTCTCCGCCGCGTCCGGCGCATCGTCCACGGAACGACGATCACGACTAACGCCGTGCTCACCGGCAACGGCGTCAAGACGGGCTTCATTACCACACATGGTTTTCGCGACGTGCTGCTCATGCGCCGCGGCGTGCGCGAAAACCAGTTCAATTCCAAAGTCGATCCCCCGAAGCCGTTGGTGCCGCGCAGCCGCACCACGACCGTCGCCGAGCGCACCGACTGCACGGGCGCCGAAGCTGTGCCGCTCGACCGGGAGAGCGCGCGTCGGGCGATCCGCGAGCTGAAGGAACAGGGCGTCGAATCGATCGCG
>DATDFN010000259.1:0-2327 GCA_036522615.1 Binatia bacterium
CAGCGCCAATTACCTCCGGCTCAAGCGGATTCTAAGGGAGCGCAGGCTCCATTCCGTTTGCGAGGAGGCGCGCTGCCCCAACATCGGCGAGTGCTGGGGCCACAACACCGCGACGTTTTTGATTCTCGGCGATATCTGCACGCGCGGCTGCCGCTTCTGCGCGATCGGCAAGGGCAGGCCCGTGGGGCTCGATCCCGAAGAACCGCGCAACGTCGGCCTCAGCGTCAAAGACCTCGGCCTCGACCATATCGTCGTAACTTCGGTCGACCGCGACGATCTCCCCGACGGCGGCTCGGCGCATTTCGCCCAGACCGTCTTCTGGATCAAAAAGCTCAACCCCGGCATCCGCGTCGAGGTTTTGATCCCCGACTTCAAAGGCGATCGCGGCGCGATCGCGACCGTCGTCGGCTCGGGCATCGACATTCTCAATCATAACGTCGAGACCGTGCCGCGGCTCTATAAAAAAGTCCGGCCGGGCTCCGTGTACCGCCGCTCGCTCGATGTCTTGCAGACCGCCAAGGCGCTGCGCGGCGAGGTGCTCACCAAATCCGGTTTGATGCTGGGCGTCGGTGAAACGTCGGACGAAGTGCTCGAGACGCTGCGCGATCTCCGCGCGGCGGGCTGCGACATCGTCACGCTCGGGCAATATCTCCAGCCGTCAGAAAATCAATTGAAAGTCGAGCGCTACGTCACGCCCGACGAGTTCGCGGCGCTGAAAGTCGAAGGCCAGAAGCTCGGCTTCCGCCACGTCGAATCCGGCCCGCTCGTGCGCAGCTCGTACCACGCCTGGAGCCACGTAAACTAGATATCCCGGCTAGCTTGTCCGGGCCGATAGTCTATGTTAATCCCGTCCAAGAAACGTACACGCAACAATCTTAGCAACAGGAACCCGCATGAAGACCGAGTACGCCACGATCGTTCACGAAGCGTTGAAAGACGCGGGCATTAATTTCGTCGCCTACCTGCCGGACGATCAGATTCACGACGCGCAAAAGCTCGTCGTGGACGATCCCTCTTTCACCACCGTCGCCGTAACCAACGAAGGCGAAGGTGTGGCGGCTTGCGCCGGCGCTTGGCTAGGCGGAGGAAAGCCCGCGCTGATCATCGCGGACTCCGGTCTGCTCGTGGCGACTTGGCCGCTCGCGTCGCTCACGGTGTCGTACGGCATTCCGATCCTCGTGCTGATCGCGCATCGCGGCGAGGTCGGAGACCGCGCCAACTGGCGCTTCATCACCTACAAATTCACCACCGAGCCGCTGCTCCAAACGCTGCAGATTCCCTATGTCACCGCGCGCAAGCCGGAGGAGACCAAAGAAGCGATTACCGGCGCGCAGCTGTCGGCTGCGCTCTGGCAGCATCCCGTCGCGGTATTGTTGTCGGGAGAAATCCTGCGCGATTGAGAGAAACGATGACGCGATACGAATGCCTGAAAATCCTCGCGCCGCTGTTGAAGGACGAGGATCTGGTCGTCACCGCGCTCGGCTGGGTCGCGGGAGAATGGCACTCGCTCCGCCCGAAAGAGTCGAACCTCTATCAAATCAACATGGGCATGTGCACGCCGCTGAGCCTGGGTCTTTCGCTCGTCCTGCCGCGCCGGCGCGTCGTCGCGCTGGAATCGGACGGCAGCGTGCTGCTCTATTTAGGCAGCATGACGACGCTGGCGAATAAAAAACCCAAGAACCTCCTCGTCGTCGTTTTCGACAATCAATGTTATATGGCGACCGGCGGCCTCCCGACGGCGACTGCCGGAGTCACCGACCTAGCGGCGATGGCTAAAGCCGCGGGCATCGTCCACGCGTACGAGACGAGAACCCCTGCCGACTTCGAGGAGCAGGCGCGCGCGGCGCTCGGCCGCGAGGGACCGACCTACATCGTCGCGAAGGTCGAAGCGACGGGCAAAAGGATGTCGACCAATATGGACGGCAAGGAGTCCAAGTATCGCTTCGTCCGATACATAGAAAAGTCCGAAGGCATCAAAATCATCGGCACGCACGCGATGAGGAGGGACTAAGCCTCTCGCGACGCGTCCGAAAGCTTTTACTTGCACATAGGAGCCTGCCATGGCGCACCGTAACCGTAATTTCCTTTATCGCTGTCGCCGAATCATTATCGTTATAGCCGCTTTCATGGCAATGGCAGCGGTGTCCGGCGCGGCTTTCGCTCAATCGACTACGCTGAAGATCGCGACGATCGGCGCCGGCAACATCGGCAGCACGGTGGGCGGCTTTTGGATCAAAGCCGGCCACCCGGTGCTGCTGTCATCGCGCCATCCGGAGGAATTGAAGCCGCTGGTCGACCGCCTCGGCCCGCTCGCCCGCGCGGGCACC
>DATDFN010000260.1:0-6414 GCA_036522615.1 Binatia bacterium
TCGGCGGCAAGCTCCGGCAAACGATCTAATTTCCCCTCCGCCCACCGGTACTCAATGAGGATGTTCTTCCCTTCGATGTACCGAAGCTCGCGGAGACCTTGTCTGAATGCCTCGATGCGGGCCGACTCAGTTGAAGGAAACTTAGCCCCCAAGAACCCCATGCGGGCCATTTTCGTCGTTTGCTGCGCTTCGGCCGCAACCCCGCCGACAGCGCATATGAGAGCGACGGCGAAAACCCCCGCCCATTTTCGATTTTGGATTTTAGATTTTGGATTGTTGGAAAACAATGCCCAGGTTTTCACATGCACTTGTTTTTCTCCGTAATCGAAAATCGGCAATCGAAAATCTAAAATTCCCTCACTTGATCACCCGGTCCGCCCGCGCCAGCACGTTGGGCGGAATCGTCAGGCCGATCTGCTTCGCCGCTTTCAAATTGATCACCAGCTCGAACTTCGTCGGCTGCTCGATCGGCAGATCGGCAGGCTTGGCGCCTTTGAGAATTTTATCGACGTAATAAGCGGCCCGGCGATACAACTCTGGAAAATAAGCACCGTAGGACATGATAGCTCCACTCTGCACCCAAAGACTTTGCGTATGCATCGTGGGAATTTTATGCTTGACGGCCAGATCCAGCAGGCGTGAGCGATGCGCGAACATCACCGAGTCCGACACGACGCTGACGCCGCCGAGGCGGCCCTTGCTTGCCGCTCCGAAAGCGATTGGATAATCGTTCGGCTCTTTGACTTCCAGCTGCTGAAGCTGAATGCTCAGCGACTGCGCCGCTGCTTGCGTCTCTTTCAATCCAGTTCGCGACGCCGGGTTGTCGGGATTGTAGAGAATGCCGAAGCGCGACACCTCAGGAAGCGAATCCTTTAAGATCTCCATCCGCTTGCCGCTGATGCCGGCGAGCAGGTTCGTAAGTCCCGTGATGTTGCCTCCCGGTCGGGCCAGGGAGTCGACAAACTTGTTTCCTACAGGATCGCCGTCCGACGCCATCACGATCGGAATCGTCTTCGTCGCGCTCTTGGCCGCGCGCGTGACTGCGGTGCCGTCCGTGACAATGATATACACATTCGACTTGATGACCTCGGCGACGATCTTCTGCAGGCGGTCCTCTTTCCCTTCGGCGTACCGATAGTCGATTGTGAGATTCTTTTGGTCCACATAACCGAGCTCACGCAGGCCCTGCTTCAAGGCGTCGACGCGCGGGTCGCTTCCGGGAGGGTCGGCCATGATGACCGCGATGCGCGGCGGCTTCTGCTGCGCCGCAGCACCGGCGCAAAAGAGAAGCAGCAGCACGCACGCGACTACAGCGCTGGGGACGTTTCGTTTTGAACGCAAATGCCCAAGGGTTAGATTAAGTTTTTTCACTTGATCACCCTGTCCGCCCGCGCCAGCACGTTCGGCGGAATCGTGAGGCCGATCTGCTTCGCGGCTTTCAAGTTGATCACGAGCTCGAACTTCGTCGGCTGTTCGACGGGAAGGTCGGCGGGCTTCGCGCCTTTTAGGATTTTATCGACGTAAACAGCGGCGCGGCGGAACAAATCATTAATGTTCACGCCGTAACTCATCAGCCCGCCGTCTTCCACGAACTCCGATGCATAATAGATCGCCGGAAGCCGATTCCTGAGCGCGAGGTCGATCACCTTAGTTCGCTGAGAAAGGAGGAAAGGGCTCCCCAGCACAAGGATTGCGTCGGCGCGGCCCTTATTCGCTGCTCGGAACACAGTGTCGATTTCCTCCGGGCTTGGGACGTTGAGGTATTGGAGTTGCACGCCGAAGCCGCTTGCGCCGAGCTCCATCTCCTTTATCGATTGCGCATTACCCGGCACGGTCGAGGTTCCCAGAACGGCCAGGCGGGCCAATAAGGGAACGATATCCTTTATAAGCTCCAGTCGTTTTCCGCTTAACTCCGGGCGCAGATTGGACAGCCCCGTAATATTGCCGCCGGGCTGCGCAAGACTGCCGACAAACCCGGTGCCGACAGGATCGGGGTCCTGCGCCATGACGATCGGAATCGAAGATGTCGCCTCCTTCGCGAAACGAGTCGCCGTCGTTCCCTCGGTGACGATGACATCGACCTTAAGACGCACCAGCTCGCCCGCGAGCGCCGTCAGGGCGTCGATTTTTCCCGCAGCGTATCGGGACTCGATGACGATGTTTTTGCCTTCCACATATCCAAGCTCGCGCAGACCCTGCCGGAACGCGTCATAACGGCCCGACATGGGGGCGCGAGAGTTGGCGCTGAGAAATCCGACGGTGTTTTTCGCCGCCCGCTGCGCGCCGGCAGATGCGGTAAGCGCTAAAACCAGAACGCCCGCACTAAACGCGGCTTCTAAATTCAGAATTTTGAATTTCAAATTCATCACTCGACATTAAGAATTCAACATTGTCACTTGATCACCCGGTCCGCCCTTGCCAGCACGTTCGGGGGAATTGTTAATCCGATCTGCTTCGCCGTCTTTAAATTGATAATCAGCTCGAACTTCGTCGGCTGCTCGACGGGCAGATCGGCGGGCTTGGCGCCTTTTAGAATTTTGTCCACGTAGGTCGCGGCTCGGTAGAACAAGGCGGCAAAGCTTGGGCTGTAGGTCATGAGCCCGCCGGCTTCTACGTAATCCGATCTATAGTACATCGCCGGCAGCCGGTTCTTTGCCGCCAGGTTGATAACTTCTGTTCGGTGAGGAGACATGACGGGGCCCGCCAGCACAAGGACTGCCCCCGCCCGTTTCTCAGTTGCGGCTCGAAACGAGGTTTCGATGTCCTTCGGACTTAGAACATCTAAGTATTGAAGCTGCAGCTTGAGCACCGCGGCGGAGAGTTCCATCTCTTTTATCGCTTGTGCATTGCCTAGTTCGCCGGAATTTCCGAGGACGGCCACACGAGACAACTTAGGGACGATCTCCTTCAGAATACCCAGTTGTTTTCCGCTTATGTCCGGCGCCAAGGAGGATAACCCGGTAATGTTTCCTCCGGGGCGCGCAAGGCTAGCGACGATGCCCGAGCCGACAGGGTCGGCCTCAAAACCCATGACAATCGGAATCGTCGTTGTGGCGTTCTTGGCTACACGGGTTGGTGTCGGACCATACGCGACGATGACATCTACCTTGAGGTTGACCAGCTCAGTCGCGAGCGCCGGCAGGCGATCGAATTTCCCCTCCGCAGATCGCCACTCGATCATAATATTTTTCCGCTCCAAATAGCCAAGATCGCGCAACCCCCGGCGGAACGCCTCTATACGGGCCGCGTTATCGGAAAGAGAGTTACCCGATAGGAATCCGATCCGTGGAACTTTGTCAGGCTGCTGCGCCTCACTCGGACCGCAAAGCGTCAGAAGTATCAACGCAGTCGCAACGCCAAAGATTTTAGTTGTCACCTTATGCCAACTTCCCATTGTTCTCACTTGATCACCCGATCCGCCTTGTACAGCACCGACTGCGGAATCGCGAGGCCGATCTGCTTCGCGGTTTTCAAATTGATCACGAACTCGAACTTCGTCGGTTGCTCGATGGGAAGATCGTCGGGCTTGGCGCCTTTCAGAATTTTATCGACGTAGACGGCGATGCGGCGGTAGCTGTCCGCGGTATCCGCAGCGTAGGATAGGAGACCGCCGGCCTCCACACTCTCTAGGTTGTCGTACATTGAGGGTATCCGGCTCTTTAACGCAAAATCGGCGATCCGTTTTCCGTTAGCGCGCATAAGCGGCGCTCCGATCACGTAGAGCGCATCGGAGCGCTGCTCGTTTACCGCAGCGAATACCTTCTCGAATCCATTAGCATCGCGTGCCTCCCAGGCTTGAATCGTTAAACCCAGCCCGCGCGCCGCCGCAGGGAGAACCTCTTTGACATCGAATACACTGGGCGGAAGGGCGGGATCGTAGAGAACCGCGACGCGGGCAAGTTTAGGCACCGCTTCTTTAAGCAGCTCCAACCGCTTACCGCTTAGCTCCCTGTTAAGGATTGTCAGGCCGGTGACGTTGCCGCCGGGACGGGCAAGGCTTTTAACAAAGCCTGCCCCCACAGGATCGAGTCCTTGACCCACCATAACGATGGGGATCGTTTGGGTCGTGTTCTTGGCCGCCCGAACCCACGGATCCCCTCCTGCCACCACGATGATATCGACCCCGAGCCGGACCAGCTCGGCCGCGCCTTGGGGCGCGCGATCAACGTTCCCATTCGAATATCGATACTCGAAGTCAATGTTCTGTCCTTCTACGTAGCCAAGGTTCTGCAGAGCCAGCCGAATTGCGTCGGAACGGAAGGACTCACGAGCGGGATCGAGCGCCGACAGATATCCTATCCGGAAAACTTTTTTCGGCTGCTGCGCGTGGACGGAAAAACCCAACGCCATGAAGACAGCCGCGAAGATAAAGCTGGAGATTTTCTCTTTCGTGTTTTTTACCATCGCTTAGTCGCTATCGCCTGCGTTCACTTGATCACCCGGTCCGCCCGCGCCAGCACGTTCGGCGGAATCGTCAGCCCGATCTGCTTCGCGGTTTTTAGATTGATGACCAATTCAAATTTCGTCGGCTGCTCGATGGGCAGATCCGCGGGCTTTGTGCCCTTGAGAATTTTGTCGACATAGTAAGCGGCGCGGCGGAATAGATCCGCGATACTCACGCTGTAGCTCGCGAGGCCGCCTGCTTCGACCGCCTCCGGCGTCCAATACATCGCCGGAAGCCGGTTTTTTGCTCCGAGCTCAGCGAACTGCTTGCGCTGCGACGTGACAATCTGGCTGCCCAGTACGAGAAGCGCGTCTACACGCGATTTGGTCGCCGCTTTGAACGCGCTTTCGATTTCTGCGCTTGTGCGTATATCGAAATGCTGGATTTTTATTCCCAGCGCGTCGGCGGCCAAGTCAGCCTGTCGCAACGCTTGGTCGTTGCCGGGCACCGTTGAGTTTCCCAGGACCGCAACGCGCGCAAGGCGCGGAAGCATTTCCTTCAGAAGCTCCAACTGTTTGCCGCTGATCTCCGGATAGTGCGTCGATAATCCGGTGATGTTGCCGCCGGGGCGCGCTAGGCTTGCGGCGAAGCCGTTGCCGACGGGATCGTTGTCGAACGACAAGACGATCGGGATTTTCGATGTCGCTTCCTTCGCATACCGATTGACGGCCGGGCCGCCGGTCACGATCACGTCGACGTTAAGGCGCACGAGCTCGGCCGCGTCTTTTATGAGTCGCTCCGTTTGTCCCTCGGCATAGCGCCACTCGATCGAGATGTTTTTCCCTTCAATGTATCCGAGCTCGCGGAGCCCCTCTCTGAACGCATCGGTGCGATCCGATACGGCCGTGACACTCAGAGAACTTAAGAAACCGACATGCGCGGGTTTTTTTGGCTGCTGCGCATAGGCGTTCGCCGCGAGCGCGAGAAAGAGCGCGCACGCGAAGACGAACGCGATTTTTAAACTTGTTGTGAATTTTGAATTCATCATTCAACGCTCAATAACATTCAAAACTGCTTACGGGAGCAGCCGCCGGATCTTCTCCATCAATAGGGTTTCATCCACCGGTTTGGCTATGTAATCGTCGCAGCCGGCGTCGCGCGCGCTGATCTCGTCCCCGACCATCGCGTGCGACGTGACGGCGATCACGGGAATATGCTTGAGCGCGGCGTCGGCCTTGATGCGCCGCGTCGCCTCCCAGCCGTCCATCACCGGCATGCCGAGGTCCATGAGAATCAAGTCGGGGCGCTCGGCCGAGGCCTGCCGCACACCCTCCTCGCCGTCCACCGCCTGCGCGATCTCGTAGTCGTCTTCCAAAAGCTGCACCAGGAGATCGCGGTTCCAGTCGGTATCGTCCACGATCAAAATCTTTTTTCTTTGCATCGCCTTGTTCCTTTAGAAACGCCTTTACGCTTTACGTATCCTTACCTCACGCCTTGACGCTTTCTTGCGGTTGCTTGTACGCGATCGGCAGCGTCACGATGAATTTCGAGCCTTTGCCGGTTTCGCTCTCGGCGGCGATTTCCCCGCCCATGAGCTCGACGAACTTCTTCACCAGCGCGAGGCCGAGGCCGGTGCCGCCGTACTTGCGCGTCGTCGACATATCGGCCTGGCGGAACTCGTCGAAAATCACCTTGAGCGCCTCCGGCGTCATACCGATGCCGGTGTCGGCGACCACGAGCTTGAGCGTGCCGTTCTCGCTCCACGCCGATACTTTGATCTGGCCTTGTTCGGTGAACTTGGCGGCGTTGCTGAGGAGGTTGAGCAGCGACTGCTTGAGCTTCTCCTTATCGGTATGCAGCGTCGGCATCTCCGGCGCGACCTCGGTGACGAGGCGCACGCGCCCGTCCTTCAGCATCGGCTCGACCGTCGAGGTGGCGACGCGGATGATGTCCTCCAGTCGAAAATTCTCCGCGAAAACTTCCATGCGTCCGGCCTCGACCTTGGAGAGATCGAGCACGCCGTTGATGAG
>DATDFN010000261.1:0-5014 GCA_036522615.1 Binatia bacterium
CAGCACCCGCAGGGTGAGGGGATTGACCGCGCCGGCGGGCTCCGCCCCGGCGCTGTACGCCTCGAAGCGGTCTTTTCCCAGTTCCTTGAGGAAGTATTCGCCGAAGATGCTGCGCGCCGAGTTGCCGGTGCAGAGGAACAATACCTTTTTCCTGGCCGCGGCCGTCATATTCGTTTGAACGAATATAGCAGCGTATCATATATGTCAAGACATATTTGTATAAGCGTGCTACACTGAGCGGCGATGACTATACGAGCGATCGAATTCGACCTGGAGCTGCTTTTTCGCGCTTTGGCCGACCGGACGCGGCTGAGGCTGATCAATCTGATGGGCGACAACGAGGTCTGCGTCTGCTTTTTTGTCGAAGCGCTGAAGATGAGTCAGCCGAAGATATCGCGCCATCTGGCCTACCTCCGCCGCGCAGGGATTGTCGGCGTCAGGCGTGAGGGAAAGTGGATGCACTACCGTCTGATCGCGCCGAAAGGAAAGAACGCCGCGCGCATGCTGGAACAACTACGCGCCGCGCTCGCCGCAAGTAAGGAAATGCGGCGCGACCGGGCGCGCCTCATGGGTCTTTGCTGTTCTCCGAGATTACCCGAAGCTTTGAAGCGGGCGCCGAAGCCTGCGGCGGCGGAGGCTCGTTAGTCGCTAAGAGAGGCTGTTTCGGTAACGCTCAGGTCCGCACGAGCGCCCTGCACTCGTTGCAGGTCTCGCCGATAGGCGGGAAATCTATTTCGATAAAATCCATAACCGGCCAGTCCGAGCAGTATTGGCTGTAGTGCCAGACATCGCCGGTCCGGAGTCTGCGAAACGGAAGGTTCGCGACGGAAAGATCGATCATGCGGTGCGGCTGTTTAGATGTCGCCGTTCTGCCGCAATGCGGGCAGGGAAAGAACGCCTGCGCGGCGTAGATTTCCGTAACCGACACGCGGTTGACGATGAACATTTCATTGCAGTTGAAGCAATGGAAGATGCAAGACCATACGACCGACATATCACTGTGCTATATTGTGATTCCGGAGTAGTTCCAATCAGGTTTTTACCCGATCACGAATCATCCAATCCCTTAGAGAGAAAAACGAGAGCTTGAATCGATGCATACGATCGCTCGCCTCACGCGACGTCTTCTTTGGTCGCGATCCGCTTGATGCACTTCTCGGCGTCGACGATCGGGATCGCCTGCAGATTGTAGCGGGCGAAAAGCTCCTTCAGCGCCTGCGGGTCGAGGTCTTCGGGAGCGGTGACGACCTCGGTTCGCATCACTTCGCGGACAGGCTTATCGCCCGGCGCGACCAGCAGGTCCCGGAAGGTGACCGTGCCCAAGATTCGCTCTTCCGAATCGACGACGTAGGCGTAGTAGGTGGTCTGCGCGCGGTCGCGCGCGTCGCGCCGCAGAAAGCTGATCGCTTCGTCGACCGTCATATCGGGCCGCAGGGCGACATAGCGAGGGTTGATCCGTCCGGCGGTGTGCTGCTCGGCGTATTCCATGAGGCCTCTCACTTCCCTGCGCGTCTTGTCGTCGAGCAAAGCGAGCAGGCCGTCGCGCTCTTCCCGCGGGAACGCTTGAACGACTTCCAGCGCAACGTCGGGCGCGAGCAGCCTGAGCCACGATTTTCGCTCTCCCGGCGGCAGCAGCGAGAGCAGCTGGGCTTTATCGCCGGTGTTCAAGTGGAGAAAAAAGTCTTCCGCGTCTTCGTGACGGAGTAGGCGGAAGCCTTCCACGCGCTCGCGCGGCGCGAGCACGGGCCACGCCTCGTAAAGCTCCGCGAGGGCGAAGGTCTGCTCCGTCCTTTCGCCGGGAAGGCGCTCCAGGTACAGCTCGCCGCTGTCGTCGTCGTACGCGAAGAGCTCGGCGTGGCGTCCCCACGCGATCGCGATGTCGAGCTGTTTGGCGGCGCGGTCGCCGAAATCGGCCCGCAGCTTGTCCTCGAAGTAATCGCGCGCGACGCGCTGATCGTCGTCGTTTTGCAGCGCCTCGTAGATCCAGGCAATGGTGGGCAGGCGCAGGACGCGCCCCGCGAGGATCGCTTTGCGCGCGAGAATCGTCGCGTCCGCGTACGCGCGCCCGAGCGGCGTCAGGATGAGGTCGCCTTCTTCGACCGCGGCGAAGCCGAGCAGGCCGGCGGCCTCGACGATCGGGAGGAGATCGTCGAGCTCGAGCACGAGGTCGCTGCCCATGCGCGAGAGATCGACCCGTCCGCCTTCCTCCACGAGCTTTTCGAGCAGGCCGGCGACCATGCTCAGCTGCGTCTCGGGCAGCGGGCGCGGCGCTCCCGTCTGCGCCTCTTTCGATATCGAATGGCCCGCGACCGCCGCGTAGACCTTGTCGACGATGTTGCCGAAGGCGGTGTCCTTGCGCTGCCGCGGATGGCGCAGCGTGACATGGATCTCGGTCACGATGTGACCGGGATCCTTGCCCATGATGACGATGCGGTCGGCCATCAGCACCGCTTCCTCGATGTTGTGGGTCACCATCAGGATCGCCTTCGTCGGAATCTTTTTTTTGAGCCACAACTCCATCAGCTCGCCGCGCAGCGCCTCCGCCGAGAGCACGTCGAGCGCGGAGAATGGCTCGTCCAGGCACAGGAGCTCGGGCTCGACCGCCATGGCGCGGGCGAAGCCTACCTTCTGGCGCATGCCGCCGGAAAGCTCGCGCGGGTAGGCGGACTCGAAGCCGTCGAGGCCGACCGTGTCGATCAGCTTGAGCGCTTTTTCCGTGCGCGCCTCGGCGGGCGCCCCGCGCGCCTTCAGGGCGATCTCGACGTTTTGCTGGACGGTGAGCCACGGATAGAGCGCGAAGGTCTGGAAGACGATCGTCGTGTAGGGGTTGACGCCGTGAAGCGGCTGCCCGTGATAGGCGACGGTGCCGGACGTGGCGGTGTTGAGTCCCGCAATAATGCGCAGCAGCGTCGACTTGCCGCACCCGGACGGGCCGAGCAGGGAGACGAACTCGCCCGGCTTGATCTGCAGATCGATGTCCTTGACGGCGACGAACTCTTTGGTCTCTAGGCGATAAGCTTTCGTCACGCTGCGAAGGTCGAGCAACGTTTCCGATTCCATTGCCGCGGTCGACATAAGCGATCCTCCCTATTCCATGCGGTAGCGCCGCTCGGCGAGTCTGTAGAGCCGCCGCCACAACGTCCGGTTGATCGTTATGACGGCGAAGATCAGCGCGAGCGTCGACGCGAGCAGCAGCGGGTAGTCGCTCGCCGCGGTCGCGCGGGCGATCAGCGCGCCGGCGCCGATCGTGGCGTGCGTCTGTCCGCCGAACTCGGCGTATTCCGCCACGATGCTCGCGTTCCACGCGCCGCCGCTCGCGGTGATCGCTCCGGTGATGATGTAAGGAAAAAGCGCGGGCAGGATGAGCGTGCGCCAGCGGTCGATCGAGCGCAGGCGCAGCAGATCGGTCGTGTAGCGGAGGTCCTGCGGAATCGCCGCGGCGCCCGCGATCACGTTGAACAGGAGATACCACTGCGTACCCATCAGCATGAGCAGCACGGCGGCGATGTTCAAGCCGCCGGGAATTTTCAGCAGCGCGAGCAGGATGATGGGAAAAAGCGCCGTCGCCGGGATCGACGCCACGACCTGCACCATCGGCTGCAGGATGCCCGCCAGGCGCCGGTTCGTTCCGATGAAAACGCCGACCGGAATCGTCCACGCGAGCGTGATCGCGAGCGCGACGCTTACGCGGAGAAATGTGGCGAGGATTCCCTGCGCCAGTTCCATCCACTGCGCGGGCTGGAGCTGAAACAGCAGGCCCGCCGCGCGGTAGCTGCCGTACAAGGCGAGGAGCACGAAGCCCGCGAGAATGGCGACCGCGAGGCGGGAAGTTCCGGCTTCGGACGGCTCCGGCGGTTCGACGAATTCCGCCCCGCGGCGCTGAAAGGTCCGATCGACCCATTCGCTGAACGGGCGCCACACGCGCGCGCCGAAGAATTCCAGCAGACGCGAATGCGACAGCAGGCTCAAAAACCACGAGCGCGGCGCCTCGTCGCCCTCGACCATGTCCATTTTGAAGCGCTCGCTCCAGGCGATCAGCGGCCGCCAGACGAGCTGATCGAGCAGCAAGATCACCGCGATCAGCGTGAACACGCCCAGCACCACGGCCGGAAGATCGCCGGCGTTGGCCGCGCTTTGCAGATAGGCGCCGAGGCCGGGCAGACGAAAATCGCGCGCGCCGACGTGAAAAATTTCCGACGCCATGAGGAAAAACCAGCCGCCCGACCAGCTCATCATGCTGTTCCACAAAAGTCCGATCGCGGCGAAAGGCAGCTCGACGGTTTTCAGGCGCAGCCACGGGTTGAAGCGGAAAACCGCCGCCGCTTCGCGCAACTCGGTCGGAAGCGTGGTGAGCGATTGATAGAAGCTGAACGTCATGTTCCAGGCCTGCGAGGTGAAGATGAGCACGATCGCGGCGATCTCCGCGGCGACGGCCTGCGGCAGAACCGCGCTCAAGCCGAGGAGCACGACCGGCAGGAACGAAAGAATCGGCACGCTTTGCAGCACGTCGAGCAGCGGCATGAGCACGGCGCGCGCGGTGCGGTTCCGCGCGGCGGCGTAGCCGTAGAAGAGGCTGAACACGAGCGAGAGAACGTACGCCGCCGCCATGCGTCCGACGGAAAGCAGGGCGTACCAAGGCAGCGCGGCGGGAGTGAGCGAGATCTCGGGCCCCGCGATGACCGCGGGCGTGCGGAACGCGAGGCGCGCTCCGGCGTACGCCAGCGTCACGAGGCCGAGCAGGATCGCGGCGTCGCCGGCGGCTACCGGCGATCCTTGAGGAAGAGCGGGGCTGAAACGAAAAGGCCGCATGGCGCCTCCGTGCCGGCGATCGTCCCTTGCTGGTGACAATGACGACGACGCTCGGCAGGCGTGCGGCGTCAAGGTCTAAGCGGGAAGACGGCGGCTACGCGAATGTGGAAGATCAGTCGAATCCATATCGCCCGAAAAGGATAGCGCTGGATTTACGCGGCCTCAAGACGAAAGCGGAGAATTAACGAACTTTTTACGTAGAGCG
>DATDFN010000262.1:0-37176 GCA_036522615.1 Binatia bacterium
CTCGTCGCGCCGGATATTTACGAGCGTATCTCGCTCGTTCTCGCGGGCGGCGTCGATGCACGCGTGGAAGAAAATGCCGAGGTCTTGCAGGAGCTTCAAGAGCGCGCGCGCATACTCGGAATCGCCGACCGCGTTATCTTCCAGCCATCTTGCAGCGAAGCAGAGCGCCTGCGGCTGCTTTCGACCTGTCGCTGCCTCGTTTACACCTCCGACGAAGAGCATTTCGGCTACGGGCTCGTCGAAGCGATGGCTGCCCGCCGGCCGGTCGTCGCCGTTAAGAGCGGCGGTCCGCTCGAAATCGTCGTCGACGGCGAGACGGGTTTGCTCACAGCTCCCGCGGCGCAAGCGTTCGCTGCAGCCGTTGCGCATGTGATCACCGACTCCGCAGGCGCCGCGCGCATGGGTATGGCCGGGCGTCGGCGCGTCCGCGAGCGGTTTTCGCTTGCCGCGTTTGCCGAGCGGCTGCAGTCGATCGTCCGCGAAGTCGTATGCCCGGCGAACGGGCGTAGAGCAGGGGCGTGGATCTGATGATCGCGCACGTCCGTAAATGTCTCGCCTTTTTGCCGCCGCGGCTGCGCTGGCGCTGGGCCGCGCAGCTGCCTCTCGCTCTTATCGCGGCGGGATTGGAGACGATCGGAGCTGCGGCGGTGTTTTTTCTTATCAAAGTCGTGAGCGACCCATCGCGCATCGCCGAATTGCCGCTTCCCTCTCTTGTCGCGGCGCGCCTGGCTTCCATCGGCGCGCTGGCGCTACCTTGGCTGACGGTCGCTGTAGCGCTTTTTTATGTCGGCAAGAATGCCCTGTTGGCCGTCTTCGTCTATCTGCAGCGAAAACTGATGGGCGAATCGCAGGTTGCGCTCTCGCGCCGGCTGCTGCGCGGCTACCTTGCGCTGCCCTATGCCGTGCATCTGCGCCGGAACTCGGCGGAATTGGTCCGCAACGTTTCCGAATCGGCGTTTCGCGTCTTTGACCGCGTACTCGCGTCGGCCTTCGGCATGCTGACGGAAGCTCTCGTGATCATCGGCATTGTTGCGGTGCTGATGTGGACAGCTCCGTGGCCGACGGTCTTCGCCGTCGGGGTCCTATTCGGTTCCCTGGCGCTATTGTTAAAGCTCACGCGCCGTCACGTCGGTCGGTGGGGGCACGAAGAGCACAGACTGAAAAAGGAAACGCTGCAGAGCGTCCAGCAGAGCTTCGGTGGTTTGAAAGAAATCCGCGTAATGGGTCGAGAGCGATTCTTTTACGAGCGCTTTTCCGCGCTGCAGGAATCGCTCGCGACCGTGATGTGCCAGTTCGAAACGCTGAGTGCAATGCCGCGGCTCATTATCGAGACGGTGTTTGTCTTGGGCATGCTCCTCGTGCTGGTGCTCGTGACGGCCGGAATGGGCAGGGAAGACGTCCTTCCCGTCCTGGGACTCTGCGCCTACGGCGGCTTCCGGATCGTTCCCTCGGTGAATCGTATCGTCATGGGCTGGAACAGCATCCGGTTCGGCGCGCCGGCCGTCGATCACCTATCGGACGATTTGCGATTGTTCACAGCCATGCCCGAAGGCCCGGAACCGGCCGGAAATTTTTTCTTCAACGATCGGATCGCGCTCAAAGGCGTGAGATATGTTTATGAAGACGCATCGGCGCCCGCCTTGGACGATGTGTCGCTGGTTATCCGCCGCGGCGAATCGGTCGCCATCGTCGGATCGACCGGGGCCGGCAAAAGCACGTTGATCAATATCATCCTGGGCCTACTGAAGCCGTCGGCCGGCACGGTGAGCGTGGACGACCGGGATCTCCTCCAAAATCTATCCGCTTGGCGGTCGAAGATCGGCTATGTGCCGCAGGAGATTTATCTGTTCGACGACACGCTCCGACGCAACATCGCGCTCGGGCGCGAAGACGCGGAGATCGACGCCGGCAAGCTCGCCGCCGCGATCCGCATGGCGCAGCTCGAAGAAGTCGTCGCCGCGCTGCCGCTCGGCCTCGACACCGTCGTGGGCGAGCGCGGCGTTCGTCTCTCGGGCGGCGAGCGCCAGCGCGTCGCGATCGCGCGCGCTCTCTACGGCGACCCCGAGCTGCTTGTCTTTGACGAAGCGACCTCGGCGCTCGACAACCGCACCGAGCGCGAGCTCGCGCTCGCGGTCGACGCGATTCAGGGCGGGCGGACGCTCGTCGTCATCGCGCATCGGCTCAGCACCGTGCGCCGCTGCCGGCGCATCGTTTTTCTCCGGCGCGGCCGCGTCGAGGGAGACGGCGACTTCGATCATCTCCTCAAGACCAGTCCGGAATTCGGCGCCATGATCGCCGTCTACGAAGCCGAGGCGGCCGCCGCGCCGCTCGCGGTTGGTCCGGGCTAGGCGCTCGTGCGGAAAAACGAAGCGGCCGGGACCCGAAAAAATGTTTTTGAGCGCCGATTTTCTGACAAATTATGCCCGCGATTTGTCGGCTTGCGCGCGCAGCAACTTTAGCCTTGACTTGCCCTCTGTTGTTCCCTACTCTTTGATTTCGGCCCGAGATTTTTTCGCCGCTGTAGACGGTGCGAGAGTGGCGGAACTGGCAGACGCACTGGACTTAGGATCCAGCGGGCAACCATGGGGGTTCGAATCCCCCCTCTCGCACCAACCCGAAGTGAATGCTCTCGTTCGATGAAGATCGATATCGATAGCCTGAGCTCGACGCAGCGCAAGATCCGCGTCGAGCTTCCCGGCGACACCGTCGACAAGGAATTCGTTCGCGCCTACGAAAACCTCGGGCGCCAGGCCAAGATCAAGGGCTTTCGTCCGGGAAAGGTTCCCCGCTCGGTTCTCCAAGGAATCTACGGCGACGAAGTCAAAGGACAGGTGCTCTCGCGGCTCGTCGAGCGCTCGCTCGGCGAGGCGATCAAGGAGCGCGGCCTCAAAGTCATCTCCGAGCCGGAAGTCGACGCCGACACGCTGGAGGAAGGGCGCGCCTTCGCCTTTTCCGCGCTCGTCGAGGTGAAGCCCGACGTCGAAGCGAAGGATTATCTCGGCGTCGAGCTCAAGAAGGTGAAGCTCTCCGTAACCGACGAGCAAGTGGACGGCGCGCTCGAGCGGCTCCGCGACGCCCACGCGCAGCTCGTGCCCGTCGAAGACCGCGACATCGTCGAGCGCGGCGACTTCGTCACGATCGATTTTTCCGGGACCATCGACGGCCAGCCGATGCCCGGCGGTAAGACGGAGAATTATTCCGTCGAAGTCGGGGGCGGCGGCGTGCTGCCGGAGTTCGAAAGCGGCCTGGCCGGCTTGAAAAAGGACACCGAAGCGACTATGACGGTTCCTTTCCCGCAGGATTATTTCAAGCGGGAGTTCGCAGGTAAGTCGGCGTTGTTCTCCGTCACCGTCAAGGAAATCAAGAAAAAGGTCCTTCCTCCGCTCGACGACGAGTTCGCCAAAGACCACGGCGCCTCCGCCAGCCTCGAAGAGCTCAAGAACAAGATCCGCTCTCAGCTCGAAGTCGAGCTCGGCGAGTTCCAGAAGGAAGCGCTGAAGGAGCAGTTGATGGAGCGGCTCGTCGAAAAGCATTCGTTCGATCTGCCCGAGAGCCTGATCGACCGGCAGGTGCGCTATCTGCTCGAGCGCCAGCAGCGAAACGCCGCGGCTACGGGCGAGCAGCCGTCGATCGAGGACCTCAAAAAAGAGTTGCGGCCGCACGCCGAGCGTCAGGTGAAGGCGACGCTGCTGCTCGAGAAGATCTCCGAAAACGAGAAGGTCGACGTTTCCGATGCGGACGTGCAAAACCGTATCGAAGAAACGGCGCGCGGAGCGGGTCAGCAGGCCTCCGCGGTGCGTCAGTATTACGGCCGGCCCGAGGCGCGTGAGTCCTTAAAGTCTCAAATGATCATGGATCGTACCGTAGAGTTCCTTTTGGATCGCTCGGTGACGAAAGAAGTCGAGACAACCGTTGATGCACCCGAGAAAAAACGCTAAAATGACCTCGGATGATGGGGGGTTACGGGAAACCATGAGCTTTATTCCGATGGTGGTCGAGCAGACCGGGCGCGGCGAACGGGCGTACGACATCTATTCGCGGCTGCTCAAGGACCGGATCGTCTTTCTGGGCACGGTGGTTAACGACGACGTCGCCAACCTCGTCACCGCGCAGCTCCTCTTCCTCGAGTCCGAAGACCCAGAGCGCGACATCTATTTTTATATCAATTCCCCCGGCGGCTCCGTGACCGCCGGGCTGGCGATTTACGACACGATGGAATACGTCAAGCCGCAGATCTCGACGGTCTGCGTCGGCCAGGCGGCGAGCATGGGCGCGCTTTTGCTGGCCGCCGGCGCCAAAGGCAAACGCTACGCGCTGCCGCACGCGCGCATCATGATCCACCAGCCGCTGGGCGGCTTCCAGGGCCAGGCGACCGACGTCGACATCCAAGCGCGCGAGATCCTGCGGATGCGCGAAGAGCTCAACAATATATTAGCGAAGCACACGGGCCAGAGCCTGAAGAAAATCGAGAAGGACACCGATCGGGATTTCTTCATGAGCGGCAAGCAGGCTCAGGAATACGGTTTGGTCGATGACGTCATCGCCAACCGGCCGGAAAAGAAGTAAGCTGTAAGCGAGGATTTATGCCAAAGCATGGTGATGAGCGCTCCGGAAATTTAGTCTGTTCGTTCTGCGGCAAGAGCCAGGACGAGGTCCGCAAGCTCATCGCGGGTCCGACGGTCTATATTTGCGACGAGTGCATCGATCTGTGCAACGACATCATCGCCGAGGAATGCGATCACGAAGAGGCGCTCGCCTCCTCGTCCACGGTGCCGAAGCCGGCCGAGATCAAGCGCGTGCTGGATCAGTACGTCATCGGCCAGGAGCGCGCGAAGAAGATTCTCGCGGTCGCGGTGCACAACCACTACAAGCGCATCGATAGCCAGATGGTGACGGGCGACGTCGAGCTGCAGAAGAGCAACATCCTGCTGCTGGGGCCGACCGGGTCAGGCAAGACGCTGCTCGCGCAGACGCTCGCGCGCTTTCTCCAGGTGCCGTTCACGATCGCCGACGCGACGAGCCTGACCGAGGCCGGCTACGTCGGCGAGGACGTGGAGAACATCATTCTCAATCTGCTCCAGGCGGCGGACTACGACGTAGAAAAGGCGCAGCGCGGCATCGTCTACATCGACGAGATCGACAAGATCTCGCGCAAGTCCGAGAACCCGTCGATCACGCGCGACGTCTCGGGCGAGGGCGTGCAGCAGGCGCTGTTAAAGATCATCGAAGGCACGATGGCGAGCGTCCCGCCCAAAGGCGGCCGCAAGCATCCGCAGCAGGAGTTCCTCCAGGTCGACACGACCAACATTCTTTTCCTCTGCGGCGGCGCTTTTGTCGGCCTCGAAGACATCATCCGCAAGCGCACCGGGCGCAAGCAGATGGGCTTCGGCGGCGAACTCGATCAGAAGGGCGGCCGGCGCGGCAGCGAGTTGCTGCACGACGTGCAGCCCGAAGATCTCCTGAAGTTCGGTCTCATACCGGAGTTCATCGGCCGCCTACCGGTGCTCGCAACGCTCGATGAGCTCGACGAGAGCGCGCTCGTGCGCATCCTGAAGGAGCCCAAGAACGCGCTGACCAAGCAGTACTCGAAGCTCTTCGAGATGGAGAGTGTGCATTTGAAATTTACCGAGGAGGCCCTGAAAGGCATCGCCAGGGAAGCGATGAAGCGGAAGTCCGGAGCGCGCGGACTCAGGGCGATCATGGAAAATATCATGCTCGACGTCATGTACGACATGCCGTCGCAGCCCAACATCAAAGAAGTGGTGGTCTCGGAAGAGGTTGTGACGAGAAACGAGCCGCCCATCATCGTCTACAGCAAAGCGGCGGAAAGCGCATAGGGAGAACATTGAATATGCTATTTCGCAGCGACAAGAAGGACGATAAAGAAGGATCGCTCACGGTCCCTCTGCTGCCTTTAAGAGACATCGTCGTCTTTCCGCACATGGTCGTGCCTCTGTTCGTCGGCCGCCAGCGCTCGATCAAGGCGCTGGAGGAGGCGACCCAGAAACAGGGGCCGATTTTTCTTTCTTCGCAAAAGGACGCGAAGACCAACGAGCCTACCGAAAACGACATCTATCGCATCGGCGTGCTCGGCAACGTCGTGCAGATGCTGAAGCTTCCCGACGGCACCGTCAAGGTGCTGATCGAGGGCAAGCGCCGCGCGCAGGTCTCGAAGTTCGTCAGCCACCCGGATTTTTTCCTGGTGGAAGTCGATGAAGTCGCCGAGACTGTCGAGAAGAACACCGAGGTCGAGGCGCTGATTCGCGAGGTGCATGCAACCTTCGAGAATTACGTCAAGCTCAAGAAGAAGATTCCGCCGGAAATGGTCATGTCGGTCTCGTCGATCGACGATCCCGGGCGGCTCGCCGACACGATCGTGACGCACCTGGGCATCAAGATCGAGGACCGCCAGAACCTGCTCGAGACTCTGAACGCGACCGAGCGCCTGGAAAAGGTTCTCGGCCACATGCGCGCCGAGATCGAGATCCTCGAAGTCGAACGGCGCATCCGCTCGCGCGTCAAGAAGCAGATGGAGCGCTCGCAGAAGGAGTACTACCTGAACGAGCAGATGCGCGCGATCCAAAAGGAGCTCGGCGAGAAGGACGAGTTCAAGAACGAGATCCAGGAGATCGAAGACAAGATCAAGCAGAAAAAGCTCTCCGCCGAGGCGAAAGACAAGGTCGACAAGGAGCTCAAAAAGCTCAAGATGATGTCGCCGATGTCGGCGGAAGCGACCGTCGTCCGGAACTACATCGACTGGATCCTGAGCCTGCCCTGGAACGAGTTCACCGACGACAAGCTCGACATCAACGAGGCGGAGAAGGTCCTCGAAGAGGACCACTACGGGCTCGAGAAGGTGAAGCAGCGCATCCTCGAATACCTCGCGGTGCAGAGCCTCGTCGGCAAGATGAAGGGGCCGATCCTTTGCCTCGTCGGACCTCCGGGCGTCGGCAAGACCTCGCTCGGCCGCTCGATCGCGCGCGCGACGGGACGCAAGTTCGTGCGTGTGTCGCTCGGCGGCGTGCGCGACGAGGCCGAGATCCGCGGCCACCGGCGCACCTACATCGGCGCGCTGCCCGGAAAAATCATTCAGTCGATGAAAAAGGCGGGCTCTTCGAACCCAGTCTTTCTCATGGACGAGGTCGACAAGATGTCGACCGATTTCCGCGGCGATCCGTCGTCAGCGCTCCTCGAGGTACTCGACCCGGAGCAGAACGCCGCGTTTAACGACCATTACCTGGATCTCGACTATGATCTCTCGCGCGTCATGTTCATCACGACGGCGAATATGCTCGACCGCATCCCGCGGCCGCTGCAAGACCGCATGGAGATCATTCGCATCGCGGGCTACACCGAGCTCGAGAAGCTCAACATCGCCAAGAAGTACCTGGTCGACAAGCAGCGCGAGGCGAACGGCCTCAACCCGGAGAATATCGCCTTCACCGACAGCGCGGTGCTCGGCGTCATCCGCCACTACACGAAAGAGGCGGGCGTGCGATCCTTGGACCGCGAGATCGCCTCGATCTGCCGCAAGGTCGCGGTTGAGGTCGTCAAGCGCGACCGCAACGCGAAGATCCAGATCAATGCGAAAAGCCTTGCCAAGCACTTGGGTCCAGCCAAGTTCCGCTACGGCAAGGCTGAGGGCGAGCAGGGCATCGGCGTCACGACCGGTCTCGCGTGGACCGAGCTCGGCGGCGAGCTCCTGTCGACCGAAGTAACGATCATGCCCGGCAAGGGCCAGCTCACGATCACCGGCAAGCTCGGCGACGTCATGCAGGAGTCCGCGCAGGCGGCCATGAGCTACGTGCGCTCGCGCGCCCTCGATCTCGGGCTCGATAAGGATTTCTACCAGAAGATCGACGTCCATCTTCACGTGCCGGAGGGCGCGATCCCGAAGGACGGGCCGTCCGCCGGTATCACGATGGCGACTTCGCTCGTCTCGGCGCTGCTGCGCACCCCGGTGCGCCACGACCTTGCGATGACCGGCGAGATCACGCTACGCGGCAGAGTGCTGCCGATCGGCGGTCTCAAGGAGAAGGTCCTGGCGGCACACCGCGGCGGCATCAAGACGGTGCTGATCCCTGAGGAGAACGAAAAAGACATCGACGAGATCCCCTCAACGATCCTCAAGTCGGTCAGTCTGGTGCTCGTGTCGCACATGGACGAGGTGCTCAAAAAGGCGCTCATCCTGCGCGACCCCGAAAGCCTGTTCAAGAAAGCTCCGCCGGAAACCAAAGAGGACCCCTCGGGCTTCGAGGAGAAAGAAGAGGATCGTCCGGGAGTCGAGATCCTGCCTCAGTAGAATTCTACTACCTTAATATTCTTGGGACCGTTCGCCCGTCGGCGGGTTTTTAATCCGCCGGCGGGTGCCGGTCTATGACTGGAGCATCATGACCAAAGCAGAATTGATCGATTCGGTGGCGAACAAGGCCGAGTTGCCCAAGCAGAAGGCCGAAGAAATCGTCAATGGCCTGTTCGACGACATCGTCGGCGCTCTCAAGAACGGCGACAAGGTGAACATCTCCGGCTTCGGCACGTTCTCGGTCTCGGATCGCAAGGCGCGCACGGGCCGCAACCCCAAGACCGGCGAGGCGATCCAGATCGCGTCGTCGCGCGCGGCCAAGTTCAAAGCCGGGAAAATCTTAAAAGAGTCCCTGGGTCAGCCGGGTTAATTCCCGCCGGACAAACTCGGAGGGCCGGTGTCTTCGTCCGAGGAGGGCGGTTAGCTCAGCGGGAGAGCATCGGCCTTACAAGCCGGGGGTCACAGGTTCAAATCCTGTACCGCCCACCACTATAAAGTACAAGGCAAAAGTAAAATGGTAAAAGGCCGGGCAACCGGCTTTTTGCCTTTTGCTGTTAATCTGTTATGATCGCTGCTTGCTTTAAAGGTTACGAGGATAGAGCAGGATCTTTAGCGTTTTTACTTTTAACTTTGACTTGTTTTTACCGGGGTCGTAGTTCAGCTGGTTAGAACGCCGGCCTGTCACGCCGGAGGTCGCGAGTTCGAGTCTCGTCGGCCCCGCCATATTTTTAGGAAAGGATGAGGGCTGAGGAGGGGATGCTCGCGCGTCTTCGCGCCTCGCTTTCTTGGGTGCCATGGGAACGTTTCAGATGAAAAAGCGCGACGCGCTGGCGCAGCGGCAATGGTTCGTCGTCGACGCCGACGGCAAAGTCCTCGGGCGCCTTGCGTCCGAGATCGCGAAGATCCTGCGCGGCAAGCACAAGCCGGGCTTCACACGCCACGAGGACACCGGCGACTTCGTGATCGTGATCAACGCGCGCGCCGTGAGGCTCACGGGCACCAAGCCGGAGAAAAAAGTTTACGTCCGGCATTCGGAATATCCCGGCGGCATCCGGCTGACTGTCGCGGAGAAAATGCTCGCGGAAAAGCCCGAGACGCTCGTGCGTCTCGCGGTAAAAGGCATGTTGCCGAAGAGCCGTCTCGGCCGCAAGCTCCGCACCAAACTAAAAGTTTATCCCGGCGGCGAGCACCCGCACTCGGCGCAGAAGCCGCAGCCGCTTACGATTCGAGCTTAGGAGCAAAATCATGGCGCAAAAAATATTTTCCGCTACGGGCCGCCGCAAGACCTCGGTCGCCCGGGTCAATTTGAAGGAAGGCAAAGGCGGCCTCAGGATCAACGACCGCACGCTGGAAGAATACTTCGGCCGCGAGACCGCGCGCATGGTCGTGCTCCAGCCGTTCCAACTCACGCAGACGACCGGCAGTTTCGACGTCGACATCAACGTCACCGGCGGCGGCATCTCGGGGCAGGCGGGCGCGATTCGCCACGGCATCACGCGCGCGCTCATGCTGGTCAACGCCGACTATCGCGGGCCGCTCAAGAAGGCGGGCTTCGTCACGCGAGATCCGCGCGCGGTCGAGCGAAAGAAGTACGGCCGCCACAAAGCGCGTAAGCGCCCGCAGTACTCCAAGCGTTGAAATCCGATACTGCGAAAAAGGGGAGCGGCGGGACGCTTCCCGTCGCGGTGCTCGGCGCGACCGGCTACGCGGGCGTCGAGCTGCTGCGCATCCTCGCGCGCCATCCGAAGGTCAAGCTAACTTCCGTCACATCGCAGCAATACGCGGGAAAGCGCGTGAGCGACGTCTATCCGTCGCTCGCCGGCAAATGCGATCTCGTCCTCGAAACGCTCGAGCCCGAGAAGGCCGCCGGCGCCGCCGAGGTCGTTTTCGCCGCGCTGCCGCACGAGACTTCCGTCGACGCGGTCGCATCGCTCCTTGCGCGTGACAAGCGCGTGATCGACCTCTCCGCCGATTTCCGCCTCCACGATCCTAAAGATTACGAGCGCTGGTACAAGGGACACAAGGCGCCGCACCTGCTCAAGGACGCGGTTTACGGTCTCACCGAGCTGCATCGAAAAGAAATCGCCAAAGCGCGGCTCATCGCCAACCCCGGCTGCTATCCGACCGGCGCGATATTAGGCGTGGCGCCGCTGTTCGCGAAGAAGCTCACACGCGGCACCGTCGTTGTCGACGCCAAATCCGGCGCCACCGGCGCGGGGCGCAGCGCCTCGGTAGACTTGTCGTTCAGCGAAGTCAACGAAAACTTCAAGGCGTACAACGTCGGCGTACACCGACATACGCCGGAGATGGAGCAGGAGCTCTCGGAGATTTTGAGCGCGCGCGTCACGGTCCTCTTCGCGCCGCACCTCGTCCCGATGAATCGGGGAATTCTCTCGACGATTTACGTGGAATTGAAGAGTACGCCGGCCGAAGGCGCGCTCCAAAAACTTTACAGCGAGTTCTACCGCGGCGAGCCGTTTGTTCGGTTGTTGCCGCCCGAGCAGTTCCCGCAGGCGAAGGATGTCCGCGGCTCGAACGATATCGCGATCGGGCTCCGCTACGACGCGCGCACGAGCCGGCTCGTCGTCGTCACCGCCCTCGACAACCTCGTCAAAGGCGCCGCCGGCCAGGCGGTCGAGAACATGAACGTCATGTGCGGCTGGCCGGAAGACGAAGCGCTGCGCGAGCTCGCGCTCGTGCCCTGACTTATTTATACAGCCCGTCGATAAACCCGCTCTTGTCGAGCTTCTCGATCAGGCTCGTGTCGACCACGTCCTCCGGCTTCAGCGTCGCCGCCTTCGGCACGACCTTGGCGACCTCCGTGATGATCGACTTGAGCCCGTCCTTGTAGGGGTAGGGCTTCTTCAGCACATAGAATTTCGTGAGATCGCTGTAGGCGCTTTCGCCCTCCTGTGGAGTTTTCAAGCCGAGCTTCGTCCGCAGAAGCTCGATGACCGCGGCTTTGTTCGCCGGGTTGAGCACGTAGGCGTTGCCCATGAGCAGCGACTTCATCACCCGCTCGAGCACGTCGCGCTTGGTCTCGAGAAATTTTCGCGAGGTCTCGAGCGCGTCCTGCTCCCACGGAATCTTAATCGTGCGGAGATCGGAAAGAATGTTCAGATGGAGGTCCTCGATCTTGGTCTTAAACTCCGGACCGACCACCGTGCCGCCGATCGCCCCCGCGGCGAGGCCGGCGATGCGCTCCGGCTCCGCGCCGGCGGCGACGAGAACGATATTGTCGCGGCTGGGATCGAGGCCGAGCGTGCCGAAGGCGACGAGCAGCGCGAGGCGCGAGGCGGAAAGCCCCAGGCCCGAAGAGCCGACGCGCTTGCCTTTCAGATCTGCGATCGACTTCACGTCCGCCGCGCCGACGAGGTAATAAGGCATGATCGTCGTGATCGCCATCACTTCCACCAGCGGGGCGCCGGCGGCGATCGCCGAGATCGTCGAGGTCGGGTCGGTGAAGGAGACGTCGATGCCGCCGCTCAAAAGCGCCTGCGCGCCCTGAGTGCCGCCGGGGATCGTGACGATCTTGATGTCGATGCCGTTTTTCTTGAAGAAGCCTTCCTTCTCGGCGGCCCACACGGGCGCGACGCGCGAGTTCGTGAACACCACGCCCAGCGTGGCTTCCGTCTGAGCCGCGCTCTCGGCCGCGCTCAAGCAGAGGGACAAAATTCCTATGACGAACACCGCTGCACGCGTGAAAAAGCCGCCGCTCCAATTCATGCTTGCCTCCATCGCCGATCAAGTAATTTTGCCGCGCCTAGCTGCATGGACCTTCGCACGGCGGTGAAAGGACTGTCAAGGTGCCCGTCCCGCCGCTAGTACAAAAAAGTATGAAGAATTTATTGCAATTCCGCCCGGCTTGCCTTACCTTGCGGCCCGTGCCCCCGCGAGTGAAAACCTGGACGGCGGTGCTTCAGTGCTTTGCCTGCAACCGCCTTTTCACGCTCACCGGCCTCACCGCTGACAAGATCGGTTTCGTTGCCTGGGAGCCCTGCCCACACTGCTCCGCATGCCCGCCGACCCGCCACGCGGGTATCCGCAGCGAGATGCACCGCTCGGTCGATTTACGGGAAGAGACGGGGAAGCCCGAGGGCGATTCCTAAAACGGCGCCTTTCCGGCGCGCAGTTCCCTTTATTTCATCCGATCGCGAATCTTCTCGAGAGCCGCGCGTCCGCACTCCTCGTCGATATTGCCGCCGGGCGCGCCGCTTACCCCGAGCGCGCCGATCGCCTTGCCGCCGGCCATGAGCGTGAGGCCGCCCTGCGAATAGGTGATGTTCGGCAGGTGCGCCTGGGGCACGTTTGACGGCGGATTTTTGGCGATCCGGTCGGCCACCTGCTTCGTGCTCTCCTCCTTGCGTGAGAGCGTAAGCGACGCCGCCGAATAGGCCTTGTAGTAGGCGTTATCGACCGAGTGGATCGGCGCGCCGTCGCCGCGGAGCATCGCCTGGCGCACGCCGTCGAGATCGACGACGACCGCCACCACGGCGATGTTTTTCTGCGCGCAGGCCGCCACCGCTTGGCCGACGAGCTCGTTGGCGAGCGCGGCGGAAAGTTTCTGCGTGGTGATGAGGCCCTGGGCGTGGATGTCGGACGGGGCGGCTGCCGCGACGAGCGTGAGAGCGAAAAGCCCTGCTGAAAACCGTGACATTGTTAACATGGTTTCCTCCTTGTCGTTAGGCGCCGGTTGCCCGGCTGGTTAATTGAAAGCGGCGATATTACCGATTTGAGCCCTCCGAAAAGCGGAGTGTCTTTATAGCAGGAGACGACCCGCGTCAAGGGGTAGAAAATAGGGGATATCTAGGAGGTTGGAACTGAAAAATGCGTGTATAGGGATGCAGCCGGGCGGTATCGCCCCCTAAATAGCGTTATCCCGGCAAGCGCAAAACGAAATCTATTTCGCCGCCTGCGTCGTCGGCTGAAGCAGCTCAACGAGTTGCGGCTTCCACCATTTCGCGCTGCCGGTCGTGCCGTGACCGCGCGTTTGATCGCTCGCAGGAATGAGAAGATAACGCCCCTGTTTGACGCGCTTGATCTCGCGCTCCAAAATGCCCAGCTCCGGCGGATTGCGCTCGTCGTCGGCGGAGTTGATGGCGAGAAGCCGCGCCTTGATTGTTTCGAGTTTGGGCGCGGGATTGTAATCGCGTGACGATTCGTAAAGGTAGATCAAATCGTTGGCGTCGACCGATGCCGGTCGCGATAGGCGCTCATTCACGTACTGATCGGCCTTCGCCCAGGTCGGCGCGGCTTTATAGAGCGCCCGGTCGCCGCCGCTTGTGAGCATGCTGAAATAGGCCTGCGCCTTCTGCACGCTCGGCGGCTGCTTGATGTAATTGCCGCCGTTCCATTCCGGATCGTTTTTGATCCAGTCGATGAGCATGCGGCGCGCCATCCAGTTGCGGCCGCCGATTTCGACCGGCTGGCAGGCCATCGGCACGAGCGCATCCATGAAATCGGGATAGGCGATGCCCCAAAGCCACGCCTGCATCCCGCCCATCGATTGCCCGATGATGAGACGCAGATGACGCACGCCGAGATGCTCGGTCAAAAGCCGGTAGTGCGCGAGCACCATGTCGTCGTAATTGTATTTGGGGAAGCGCATGTGGAGGCCGTCGGAGGGCCGGGACGATTTCCCGCCGCCGAGCGCGTCGGGCAGAATGATATAATAGCGGCTCGCGTCGATCGGCTGCCCAGGACCGAACAGCTCGCCGGCGAAATCGGCGCTGAGCATGCTGGCCGCGCTGCCGGCCGTGCCGTGCAGGACGAGGACCGGCTCTCCGGTCGGCGCGCCGACCGTGGTGTAGTGGAGCCTCACTTCGGGTAGGACTTCGCCGGTATGAAATTTAAAATCGCGCGCGATCCAGTCGCCCTCTTTGGGAGACGGATAGTCGGCGGCCGCCGCGCTTGCGGCGGCGCTCAGAAAGAAAAGGAGAAGGCCGAAAAGACGCGAGCAGAAGGGACCGAAGCGCATAGCGACCTCCCCCATACGAAGTCGAACTGCGGTAGAGCTGGGCTGCGCGAATATCGCGACCCAGCGGAAATTTGTCAAGGGGAGGAGAGCGGTTCTCGTTACTCTTCCGCCGTCGAGTAGAAAAACAGTCCGACCATGGCGATTGTGGCGTTGGGGATCCAGGCGGCCGTCCAGGGCGGGATCGCGCCGCTGTGGCCGAGCGAGACGCTGAAGGCGAGCAGGAACCAATAGCCGAAGCCGATCAGCATTGTGAGGCCGAAGCTGAGTGCCAAGCCGGCGCTCCGCGTGTGGCGCACGGCGAACGGCATCGCGAGCAGGACCATGATCAGCGATACGAACGGCACGGCCATTTTCACCTGCAGATCGACCTTTTGTTCGGTCGCGTCGATCCCTTTTCCCTGAAGGTCGACGATCTGTTTCTTCAAGTCGAAAAAGCTGAATTCTTCCGGGTCGCGCGCGAGCAGCTTTAGGTCTTCGGGCGTCTCGGCCAGCGGGATCGTGACGTTGCCCTCGCGCGCCATCATGCCGCCGCCCGGCTGCAACACCCATTCGATCGACCGAACGGGTTCCCAGCGCATGCCGTTCCAGCGCGCCGAAGGGACCTCCACGAGCCCGCGCAAAGTGAAGTCGCGGTTCAGAAGAAAAACCGTCACGCCTTCGAGCGTGCTCGTCTTCGGATCGAAGCGGTCGACGCTGACGAACGCCTCCTCGGAGCGCATCCACATGTCTTTGGTGCCGAGGAGGCTCTTGGGCTCTTTCTTTCGCACTTCGGTTTTGTAGATGTACTGCGACTCGCGCGTAAAGACCGGCACCAGCGCCTCGTTCCAAACAAAATTCAGCGCGCAAATCACGATGCCGGTGACGAACAGCGGCAGCGATATGCGATAAACGCTGATTCCGGCCGCGCGCATTGCGGTGATCTCTTGAGTTCGCGACAGCATGCCGATAGAGAACAGCGTGGAAAAAAGCACGGCGAAGCCGAAGACGCGCGATATCAAAACCGGAAGTTTGTAGAGAAAGTAGCGGATCGCCGACCAGACCGGCGCGCCCGCCTTCAGGATACCGTCGATGCGGTCGAAAAAGTCGACGATGAGATAGAGCGCCGTCGTGCAGAGGAGGCTGAGCGCGACGACCTTCAAGAAGCCGAGGATGATGTAACGGTCGAGAATGCCGCCGGTCGGCCAAGATGCGATCGCCTTGAGCTTTTCCATCAGACCGGCCTGCCCTGACGGAAGAGCGCCATCCGGCGCGTGAGGAAGAAGGAGAACTCCTCCAGTTTCGACTGCAAGAGAAACGGCGACTCCCTCAGCGCCTTGCGGAAGAAATGGAGCGCGATGACAGTGAGCACGACGTTCGGCAGCCAGGCGCCGAGGAGCGCGGGAATGATCTCGCGCTCGCCGAGCGCTTTGCCGAGTGAAAGCAAAGCATAGTACATCAGGAGCCAGGCGACGCACAGCGCGAAGCCCCAGGAGCGGCTCGCGCGCGAGCGCGTCGGCACCATGACAAGCGAGACAGCGAGAAAGCAGAGCGTCAGGGGCGCGAAAGCGAACGCGAACCTTTGGTAGAGCTCGAATAGCTCCGGCGTGAAGCGCGCGCCTTCCTCGCGCTTTTGCTGGATGATTTTTCGCAGATGCTTGAACGAAAGCTCCTTCGGCTCGGGGTCTTTCTGCCGCGAAGGACCGAGGATATCTTCGGGATCAAGCCGGAAATCATACGTGTTGAAGCGCGTGCGGCTGAAGCCGGGCTTTTTCGGCTGCCGCTCGTAGACGGTGCCTTCGTAAAGCTTGAAGTTGATCGTCTGGTTTTCCTCGTCGGAGACGATGAAGGCGACTTTGCCAAAGATGTCCTGCTCGCGTTCGGGGTTACGCCGGTCGACGATCAGGACGCCCTTGCCCGTCTCGCCCGGCGGCACGAGCTCCTCGATGTAGATCAGAATCTTCGGAAAATCGTCGTTGAAGACCTTTTCCTTGAGGCCGCTCGCGACGCGGTTTTTAGCGATGGTGTAGAGCGCTTTGCGCAGCGCGGCGTTGGCGGCCGGCCGAATCTGGATCGTGATTACGAGCGTAATGAGGGATACGATAACCGCGATAAGGCCGATCGGCACGAGGATTTGCAGCGGGCTTATGCCTGAGGCCTTTAGCGCGACCAGCTCGTGATCGCTGGAGAGCCGCCCGAGGCCGAGAAAGACGCCGAGGAGCAGCGCCATGGGCACCGTCATCTCGAGGAACGTCGGCAGGATCAGCGCGAAGAGCTTTGCGATCTGGAGGATCGGAACGCCGCGGTTGACGACCAGCTCGACCAGCTTGAGAATGCGGCCGACGAGCAGGATCAGCGTGAAAGTCATCAGACCGAAGAGGAACGGCGGGAGCACCTCCGAGGCGAGGTATAACGTCAGCGTCCGCTTCACGATAATGTATGTTATCCGCTGTCGAGATTTTTGTAAAACAGCCGGCTTCGAAAGATGAAAAAAATGATGAAGCATTATGGACGATAAGTCAAAACCGTTCGTTATCTGCGGCGTCAACGCCGTCGCAGAGAAACTCAAAAGCGCGCCCGGCGATATTCTCGAATTGATGGTCGCGACCGGCCGGCTCGCTCCGCGCCTCGCCGCCATCGTAGACGACGCGCGCCGCCGCGGCGTCGCCGTTCGCCCCGTGGACTGGCCGCGCCTGACCGCATGGACGGACGGCGCGCTGCATCAAGGCATCGCCGCGGCGGTTGCGCCGCCGGCTTATGCGGATTTCGAGCGGCTGCTGGATGCGATTAAGGCCGAGCCCCGGCGGCTTTTAGTGCTCGACGGCATTACCGACCCGAGGAATTTCGGCGCACTATTGCGCTCGGCGGAGGGCGCCGGGATTCGCGACGTCCTGATCGCGAAGGACCGTGCCGTAGGCGTTACGCCGGTGGTCATCAAGAGCTCGGCGGGAGCTGCGAATCACTTGCAAATTTACCGGGTTACAAACATCGTCCGCGCTCTTGCCGAGCTCAAGGAGCGGGGCTGCTGGATCGTCGGACTTGACGCCGAGGCGTCGGAGTCGATCTACGACCGCGAATATCCGCCGACCCTCGCAGTCGTGCTCGGCTCCGAAGGCAAGGGGATGCGGCCCATCATCCGACGGGAATGCGACTTTCTGGCGGCGATCCCGATGATGGGCAAAATCGGCTCGTTAAATGTCTCTGTGGCGGGCGCCGTCTTCTTGTATGAGCTCGCGCGCCAGGCCCGGGCGGCCGGTCAGCCCAAAAGCGGGAAAAATCGCTGAAATCGTTAAATTTACTATTGACACACCTTTTCAAACATGTTTTATATAAGAGTTTCGGTAGCTGCCTTTGTATAGTTGTGTCTACTGTCTGAAGGCCGGGTTCCATTAACATTTTCCGACGAGTTTTTCCTTTTCTAAAAGCCGGGCAAGCGAGTTCGCGTTGGCGTGCGGTAAGGATTTGTTTCGAATCGAGGCTGGCGTAGCTCAACGGCAGAGCAGCTGATTTGTAATCAGCAGGTTGTAGGTTCAAATCCTATCGCCAGCTCCAGACTTGGAAACTCAGAAAAGAATTTTTTTGGTGGACGTTCTCGAAGTTCGTTTTTTAGACAAAGTTGGAGAGGTTCCCGAGTGGCCAAAGGGAGCAGACTGTAAATCTGCCGCCGTAAGGCTTCGTAGGTTCGAATCCTGCCCTCTCCACCATCCTGCGGGAATAGCTCAGTTGGTAGAGCGCGAGCCTTCCAAGCTCGGGGTCGCGGGTTCGAGTCCCGTTTCCCGCTCCAATTGCGTTCTAGTCCCGACTGACGCCCAGGTAGCTCAGTCGGTAGAGCACGTCCTTGGTAAGGACGAGGTCGGCGGTTCGATCCCGCTCCTGGGCTTTTTCGCCCCGGCGTCGGCGGCAGGGTGACCTACAATCTGAACAGGAATAACAGGAGGATGAGATGAGCAAACAGAAATTCGAGCGGAAAAAGCCGCACTTGAACATCGGTACGATCGGTCACGTCGACCATGGAAAGACGACTCTGACTGCCGCCATCACCAAAGTGCTGGAAAAAAAGGGCTGGGCGAAGTTTCTGGCGTACGATCAGATCGACAAGGCGCCGGAGGAAAGAGAAAGAGGCGTCACGATCAACATCGCGCACGTCGAGTACGAGACGAACAACCGGCACTATGCGCACGTCGATTGTCCGGGCCACGCCGACTACGTCAAGAACATGATCACCGGCGCCGCGCAGATGGACGGCGCGATCCTCGTCGTTTCCGCCGCCGACGGCCCGATGCCGCAGACCCGCGAACACATCCTGCTCGCGCGCCAGGTCGGCGTTCCCGCGATCGTCGTCTATCTCAACAAAGCCGACATGGTCGACGATAAAGAAATCCTCGACCTCGTCGAGCTCGAAGTCCGCGAGCTCCTCTCGAAATACAATTTTCCCGGCGACGACACCCCGATCGTGATCGGCAGCGCCTTGAAGGCGCTCGAGGGCGACAGCTCCGACATGGGCGAGGCTTCGATTCTGAAGCTGATGGACGCGGTCGACAGCTACGTCAAAGAGCCGACCCGCGCCATCGACAAGCCGTTCCTGATGCCGGTCGAAGACGTTTTCACGATCAGCGGCCGCGGCACGGTCGTGACCGGCCGCGTCGAGCGCGGCGTCATCAAAGTCGGCGAAGAGGTCGAGATCGTCGGCTTCCGCGACACCGTCAAGACGGTCGTGACCGGTGTCGAGATGTTCCGCAAGCTGCTGGATGAAGGGCGCGCGGGCGACAATATCGGCGCATTGCTGCGCGGCACGAAGCGCGAAGAGGTGGAGCGCGGCCAGGTTTTGGCGAAGCCCGGCAGCATCACGCCGCACACGTATTTTAACGCGGAGGCGTACGTGCTTACCAAGGAAGAAGGCGGCAGGCATACGCCGTTCTTCAACGGCTACCGGCCGCAGTTCTACTTCCGCACGACCGACGTGACGGGCGTCGTGAAGCTGCCGGAGGGCACCGAAATGGTCATGCCCGGCGACAACATCACGATGGAAATCACCTTGATCACGCCGATCGCGATGGAAGAGGGGCTGAAGTTCGCCATCCGCGAAGGCGGCAAGACCGTCGGCGCCGGCGTTGTCACAAAAATTTTAAAGTAAGCAGGAGACGCAAATGCGGGAACTGGTGGGGTTCGCCTGCGATAAGTGCAAGCGGAAAAATTACACGACGAGCAAAAATCGCAAGACGACGACGGAAAAGCTTGCGTTCAAGAAATTTTGTCCCTCTTGCCGGACGCACACGCAGCACAAAGAGGTGAAATTATAACAGAGACGTCGGGGTCAGTAGCTCCAACTGGCTAGAGCGCCGGACTCCAAATCCGGTTGTTGCAGGTTCGACTCCTGCCTGACCCGCCATCTCATCGTTCGGCACTCTCATGGACGAATGGATTCGTAACCTCAAGGGTAGCGTCACGTCCTCCGTCGAATTCTTCAAGGAGGCGTGGCAGGAGCTCAAAAAAGTTCATTGGCCGTCGCAAAAGGAAACCTATGCGGCCACCGTGGTCGTCATCATCGTGGTGTTGATCCTGGGTCTTTTTCTCGCTGTCGTCGATTTCGGCCTGACCCGAGCCATTCAGGCCATAGTCAGCTAACTTCGGGAATGTCGTCTATGGCCAAGCAATGGTACGTCGTCCACACTTTCTCCGGCTACGAGCAGAAAGTGAAGGCGGCGCTGGAAGAGCGCATCCGGAGCATGGGGAAGGCCGACAAGTTCGGCGAGATCCTCGTGCCGGTCGAAAAAGTCATGGAGCTCGTGAAGGGGAAAAAGAAGACCTCTTCGCGAAAATTTTTTCCCGGCTACATCCTCGTTCAGATGGAGCTGGACGACGATACCTGGCACGTCGTCAAGGAAACGCCGAAGGTCACCGGCTTCGTCGGCGGCACGACGAATCCGGCGCCGGTCAGTGAGGAAGAAGTCAGGACGATCACGCAGCAGATGGAGGAAGGCGCGGTCAAGCCGAAGCCGCGCGTGCTCTTCTCCGTCGGCGAGAGCGTGAAGGTGGTCGACGGCCCGTTCGTCGATTTCAACGGTATTGTGGAAGAAGTCCGGCCGGACAAAGGAAAGCTCCGGGTGCTGATCAGCATCTTTGGGCGCGCGACTCCGGTCGAGCTCGATTTCGTTCAAGTGGAGCGCAACTAATATGGCCAAGAAGGTCATCGGAGAAATCAAACTGCAGATTCCTGCCGGTCAGGCGAACCCGAGCCCGCCGGTCGGTCCGGCCCTCGGCCAGCGCGGCGTCAACATCATGGAGTTCTGCAAGGCGTTCAACGCGGCGACGCAGGGCCAGCCCGGGATGATCATCCCCGTGATCGTGACGGTTTACGCGGACCGCTCGTTCACGTTCATCACCAAGACGCCGCCGACTTCCGTATTGTTGAAAAAAGCCGCCGGCCTGGAAAAAGGCTCGGGCGAGCCCGGCAAAGTGAAAGTCGGCCGCGTTACCCAGGCGCAGATCCGCCAGATCGCGGAGGTGAAGCTGCGCGATCTGACCGCGAAGGATCTTGACGCGGCGGTGAAGACCGTCGAAGGCACAGCGCGGAGCCTCGGTCTCGAAATCGAAGGATAAGCTCGAGGGCAGAATTATGAAGCGCCACGGAAAAGGCTACAACACAGCTCTCTCTAAAATCGATCGCGCGACGCGCTATCCCTTGGAAGAAGGGCTCAAGCTCGTGCACGAGACCAAGCGCGCGAAGTTCGACGAGACCGTCGAACTCGCGGTTCGTCTCGGCGTCGACCCCAAGCAAGCGGACCAGAACATCCGCGGCACGGTCGTCCTGCCGCACGGCATGGGCAAGGCGGTCCGCGTGGTCGCGTTCGCCAAGGGCGAGAAGGTGAAAGAGGCCGAAGACGCCGGCGCCGACTTTGTCGGCTCCGACGAGCTGATCAAAAAGATCACCGAAGGGTGGCTCGACTTCGACAATGCGGTCGCGACGCCGGACATGATGGCGGCGGTCGGCCGTATCGGCAAGATTCTCGGCCCGCGCGGGCTGATGCCGAACCCGAAGACCGGCACCGTCACGATGGACATCGCAAAGGCGGTGAAAGAGATCAAAGCCGGCAAGCTCGAATTCCGCGTCGACAAGGCGGGGATCGTGCATATCCCGGTCGGCAAAGTCTCCTTCGGCATGGACAAGCTGCTCGACAACGCGCGCACCGTTCTCGCCGCGATCGTGCGCGCGAAGCCGGCTTCCGCGAAGGGCAATTACGTCCAGGGCGTGACGCTTTCGACGACGATGGGGCCGGGCATCAAAATCGACGTCAACCAGATCCGCGCCATGGCGGCGTAACGGGAGATTAGCTGGAGATCGATATGGCTGAACTTTTATCGACGAACGCCGAGATTCAGGCGGAGAAAGCCGCCACCGTCGACGCGGTGCACGAAAAGCTCAAAGCGGCGAAGGTCGCGATCGTGACCGAGTACCGCGGCCTCACCGTGGCGCAGATGACCAAGCTGCGCACGCAGATGCGCCAGGCGTCCGGCGAGTACAACGTGATCAAAAATACGCTCGTGCGCCGTGCGCTGAAAGACACCGCCTACGGCGATCTCGACCGGCTGCTCGACGGCCCGAACGGCTGGGTGTTCGGCTACGAAGATCCAATCGCGGTCTCGAAGACGCTCATCAAGTTCATCGAGGAGAACGAGAAGCTCAAGATCAAGGGCGCGCTTTTCGAAGGCGAGTTCATGGACCAGGCGAAAGTCAAGGTCCTCTCGCAGATGCCGAGCAAGCCCGAGCTGCAGGCGAAGCTGCTCGCGCTCATGCAAGCGCCCGCGACACAGCTCGTTCGCCTAATGCAGGAGCCCGCGGCGATGCTGGTGCGTTTAATGGAATCGGTTCGCAAACAAAAAGAGTCCCAGAGCTGAAATCACACAGGAGGATGTCATGGAAGTAACGAGAGATCAGGTTAAGGAATTCATCAAGCAGAGCTCCGTGATGGAGATCGCGGCCTTGGTGAAGGAGCTCGAGCAGGAGCTCGGCGTCTCGGCGGCGGCGCCGGTGGCGGTTGCGGCGGCCGGTGCGGGGCCCGCTGCGGCGGCGGCCGAAGAGAAGACGGAGTTCAACGTCATCCTGGCGGAGGCCGGCGAGAAGAAGATTCAGGTCATCAAGGTCGTCCGCGAGCTGACCGGCCTGGGACTCAAGGAAGCCAAGGACCTCGTCGACGGAGCGCCGAAGCCGGTGAAGGAGGGCGTCGCCAAGGCCGAGGCCGAGACGATGAAAAAGAAAATCGAGGAGGTGGGCGGAAAAGTCGAGATCAAGTAGCGCGCGCTTTCTTAGGTTCCGGATTTAGTCGAAAGAGGAGTATCATGGCATTTCAAGTGGCACATAATTTACGTTTTCGCCGCAGCTTCGGGCGGATCAAGAAGATCATCGATCTGCCTTATCTGATTGAAATCCAGAAAAACTCGTACGACGTGTTCCTCCAGAAAGACGTGGCGCCGGATCAGCGACAGAACGCCGGCCTGCAGGGTGTTTTCAGGTCCGTTTTTCCGATCAAGGACTTCAACGAGACGGCCTCGCTGGAATTCGTTAGCTACACGCTCGGCGAGCCCAAGTACGACGTCGATGAGTGCCATCAGCGCGGCATGACTTTCGCGGCGCCGCTGAAGGTGACCGTCCAGCTCGTGCTGTGGGACGTCGATCCTCAGAGCGGCAGCCGGAGCATCAAGAACGTCAAGGAGCAGGAAGTTTATTTCGGCGAGATGCCGCTCATGACCAAGAACGGTACGTTCATGGTGAACGGTACCGAGCGTGTCATCGTAAGCCAGCTGCACCGCTCGCCCGGCGTCTTCTTCGAGCACGACAAGGGAAAAACGCATGCGAGCGGCAAGCTGCTTTACTCCGCGCGCGTCATCCCTTACCGCGGCTCGTGGCTCGACTTCGAGTTCGACCCCCGCGACATCCTCTACGTCCGCATCGACCGCCGGCGGAAGTTCCACGCCACGGTGTTGTTGCGCGCGCTCGGCATGACGACCGAGGACCTGCTCAACTATTATTACACGAGCGACAAGATCGTCTTCGAGGGGCGCAAGGCCTATCTGGTTTTCAAGCCCGAGCATCTGATCGGCGTCAAGGCCGGCGCCGACGTGCGCGACCCTAAGTCGAACGAAGTCATCGTCCGCGAAGGGCGCAAGCTCACGCGCATGCTCATCCGCCAGATGGAGCAGGCGCGCATCAAGCAGGTGCCGATCGCATTCGAAGACGTGATCGGCCGTGTCGCGGCCCACGACATCAAAGACCCTGCGACCGGCAAGGTCGTGGTCGAGTGCAACCAGGAGATCACGCAGGAAAAGCTCGACCTGATTCGTGAGAAGGGCATCGACGAAGTCGACGTGCTGTTCATTGACGAGTCGCGCGTCGGCCCGTATTTGCGCACGACGCTGCTGCAAGACCGGCTCGATCAGGGCGACAAAGACAAGGACGATAACAAGAAGCCGGAAAAGGCGATCGAGCACGCGATTATCGAGATCTACCGGCGGCTCCGCCCCGGCGATCCGCCGACGAAAGAATCGGCGACGAATTTTTTCTACAATCTGTTTTTCAACGCCGACCGCTACGATCTCTCGAAGGTCGGCCGCTTAAAGCTCAACCATCGGCTCAAGATCAACGTGCCGCTGGAGCACGGGACGCTGCGCAAGGAAGACATCCTCGAAGTCGTCCGCTACCTCATGGAGCTGCGCAACGGCATCGGCTCGGTTGACGACATCGACCATCTCGGCAACCGCCGTGTCCGCGCGGTGGGCGAACTGGTGGAGAACCATTTCCGCGTCGGCCTCGTCCGCATGGAGCGGGCGATCAAGGAAAAGATGAGCCTGCAGGATATCGAGACGCTGATGCCGCAGGAGCTCATCAACTACAAGCCGGTATCGGCGGCGCTGAAGGAATTCTTCGGCTCGAGCCAGCTGTCACAGTTCATGGACCAGACGAACCCGCTATCCGAGATCACGCACAAGCGGCGTCTCTCGGCGCTGGGTCCCGGCGGCCTCACGCGCGAGCGCGCGGGATTCGAGGTCCGGGACGTCCACCCGACGCACTACGGCCGCGTCTGCCCGATCGAGACGCCGGAAGGCCCGAACATCGGTCTCATCGCGTCGCTCACGACGTACGCGCGCGTCAATGATTTCGGCTTCATCGAGACGCCTTACAGAGAAGTCGAAGACGGCCGGGTAACCGACCGTATTCGCTATCTCTCGGCGCTCGAAGAAGAGGACCACGTCATCGCGCAGGCGAACGCGCCGATCGACAACCGCGGCGCGTTCACGGCCGACCTCGTGTCGTCCCGCAAAGGCGGCGAGTTCGTCATGGCGCGGCCCGAAGAGGTCGACTTCATGGACGTGTCGCCGAACCAACTCGTGAGCGTCGCAGCGTCGCTGATTCCGTTCCTGGAAAACGACGACGCCAACCGCGCCCTCATGGGCTCGAACATGCAGCGCCAGGCGGTGCCGCTGCTCCGGACGGAGGCGCCGCTCGTCGGTACCGGCATGGAGAAAGTCGTCGCGCGCGACTCCGGCGTCACCATCGTCGCGCGCCGCGACGGCATCGTCGAGAGCGTCGACTCGACCCGCATCGTGGTGAAGGCGGACAAAACCTCCGGCTCGCACCGCGACACCGGTGTGGACATCTACGGTCTCACGAAATACCAGCGCTCGAACCAAAACACGTGCATGAACCAGCGGCCGATCGTCGAGGTGGGCGACCACGTGAAGAAGGACGACGTCATCGCCGACGGTCCGTCGACCGAGATGGGCGAGCTCGCGCTCGGGCGCAACGTGCTCGTCGCGCTCATGCCTTGGGGCGGGTACAATTTCGAAGACTCGATCCTCATCAGCGAGCGCGTGGTGAAGGAAGATATTTACACCTCGATTCACATCGAGGAGTTCGAGTGCGTCTCCCGCGACACCAAGCTCGGACCGGAAGAAATCACGCGCGACATCCCGAACGTCGGCGACGAGGCGCTCACGGATCTCGACGAGAGCGGCATCGTGCGCATCGGCGCCGAGGTGAAGCCCGGCGATATCTTGGTCGGCAAGATCACGCCGAAAGGCGAGACCCAGCTGTCGCCCGAAGAAAAACTGCTCCGCGCGATCTTCGGCGAGAAAGCCGGCGAGGTGCGCGACACCTCGCTGCGCGTCCCGCCCGGCGTCGAGGGAACGGTCATCAACGTCCGCATCTTCTCGCGCAAGGGGCTCGGCAAGGACGAGCGCAGCAAGGTTATCGAGGACGAAGAGGTCAATCGCTTAAAGAAGGACCAGCACGAGGAAATCCGCATTCTGCAGGACGGGGCGCTGCGGCGGCTGAAGAAACTGCTCGTCGGCCGGCGCACCGCTTCGCAGGTGCGCGACGACAACCGCAAGGTGCTCATCAACAAAGGCAAGGAGATCACCGAGGAGGATCTCGACGACACCCCGATGCCTTACTGGGGCGAGATCCGAGTCGACAACGAATCGGTCGAGGCGGAGCTCAAGCGCATCGTCGAGAGCACGAGCGAGCAGGTCGAGTTGATCAAGGTCGTTTTCCAGGACAAGATCAACAAGCTGAAAAGCGGCGACGAGCTGCCGCCCGGCGTCATCAAGATGGTCAAGACTTTCGTCGCGATCAAGCGCAAGCTTCAGGTCGGCGACAAGATGGCCGGACGGCACGGCAACAAGGGCGTCATCTCGCGCATCCTGCCCGAAGAGGACATGCCCTATCTCGAGGACGGCACGCCGGTCGACATCGTGCTCAACCCGCTCGGCGTACCGTCGCGTATGAACGTGGGCCAGATTCTCGAGGCGCATCTCGGCTGGGCCGCGCGCAGTCTGGGCAAGCAGATCGAAGAGCTGATCCACAGCACCAACGGCGGCCGGCCCGACGCCGAACAGCTTCGCCGCCGGATGAAGGAATATCTCGCGACGCGCGAGGTGAACGACTTCCTCGACGGCGTCAAGGATGCGGATCTATCGCGGCTCGCCGCCAAGTACCGCGAAGGCCTTCACCTCGCCTCGCCCGTCTTCGACGGCGCGGCGGAGGAGGAGATTTTCAACCTGCTGCGCAAAGCCGGCCTCCCGGTGACGGGGCAGGTGACGCTGCGCGACGGCAGGACTGGAACCGCCTTCGACGAGAAAGTGACCGTCGGCGTCATGTACATGATGAAGCTGCACCATCTCGTCGATGACAAGATCCATGCGCGCTCGACGGGACCGTACTCGCTCGTCACGCAGCAGCCGCTCGGCGGGAAGGCGCAGTTCGGCGGCCAGCGGCTGGGCGAGATGGAAGTCTGGGCGCTGGAAGCGTACGGCGCGGCGTTCACGCTGCAGGAGATGTTGACGGTCAAGTCCGACGACGTCGCCGGCCGCACGCGCATGTACGAGGCGATCGTCAAGGGCGACAACCTCCTCGAGCCCGGGCTGCCGGAGTCGTTCAATGTTATGGTGAAAGAGTTGCAGAGCCTCGGTCTCGATGTGGAGCTGGTGGAGGAGAAAAGCTGATTGAGAATTCAGATGCAAGACTTCTGGATTCGGCTCCTGAACGCTCAAACGAGGTGAATAAATGGAAGATCTCTTTAATCTATTTGAAAAACCGAAGAACCCGTTAAGCTTCAACGCGATCAAAGTCTCGCTCGCGTCGCCGGAAAAGATCCGCTCGTGGTCGCACGGCGAGGTGAAAAAGCCTGAGACCATCAACTACCGGACCTTCAAGCCGGAGCGCGACGGTCTTTTCTGCGCGAAGATTTTCGGTCCGACGAAAGACTACGAATGCAACTGCGGCAAATATAAAAGGATGCGCCACCGCGGCGTCGTCTGCGAGAAATGCGGCGTCGAGGTCATCCAGTCCAAAGTGCGGCGCGAGCGCATGGGGCATATCGAGCTCGCGACCGCGGTCGTCCATATCTGGTTCCTGAAGAGCCTGCCGAGCCGCATCGGCGCGCTGCTCGACATGTCCCTCAAGGACATCGAGAAAGTGCTCTACTTCGAGGCTTATGTCGTGCTCGATCCGGGCTCGACGCCGCTCGAGTACAAAGAGCTCCTGACCGAGAGCCGGTACCGAAAGGCGATGGAAGAATACGGCCCGAACTTTTCCGCCGGCATGGGCGCCGACGCAGTGCGGAAGCTGCTCCAGGCTGTGGACATCGCCAAGCTCGGCGAAGAGCTGCGCCAGGAGATGCGCGACGCCAACTCCGAAGTAAGGAGAAAGAAGATCGCGAAGCGCCTCAAGGTCGTGAACGCGTTTCGCAGCTCCGGCAACCGTCCGGAATGGATGGTCATGGAGGTCATCCCGGTGATTCCGCCGGATCTCCGCCCGCTGGTTCCGCTCGACGGCGGGCGCTTCGCGACCTCCGATCTGAACGATCTCTACCGCCGCGTGATCAACCGCAACAACCGGTTGAAGCGCCTGATGGAGCTGAACGCGCCGGACATGATCATCCGGAACGAGAAGCGCATGCTCCAGGAAGCCGTCGACGCGCTGTTCGATAACGGACGGCGCGGCCGGGCGATCACCGGCCAGAACCGCCGGCCGCTCAAGTCGTTGAGCGACATGCTCAAAGGCAAGACCGGCCGCTTTCGCCAGAACCTGCTCGGCAAACGCGTCGACTATTCGGGCCGCTCCGTCATCGTCGTCGGCCCGGAATTGCGACTGCATCAATGCGGGCTGCCGAAGAAGATGGCGCTCGAGCTCTTCAAGCCGTTTATCTACAACAAGCTCGAAGAGCGCGGCCATGTGACGACGATCAAGAGCGCGAAGAAGATGGTCGAGAAGGAGCGTCCGGAAGTCTGGGACATTCTCGACGAAGTCATCCGCGAGCACCCGGTGCTGCTCAACCGCGCACCGACGCTGCACCGCCTCGGCATCCAGGCGTTCGAGCCGATCCTCATCGAGGGCAAGGCGATCCAGCTCCATCCGCTGGTCTGCGCGGCGTACAACGCCGACTTCGACGGCGACCAGATGGCGGTCCACGTGCCGCTTTCCGTCGAGGCGCAGGTCGAGGCGCGCGCGCTGATGATGTCGACCAACAACATCCTCTCGCCCGCCAACGGCAAGCCGATCATCGTGCCGACGCAGGACATCGTCCTCGGCCTCTACTACATGACGCGCGAGCGGCCAAACGCCAAGGGAACCGGACAGATCTTCTCCAATTTTGACGAGGTCAGGATCGCCTTCGACCAGGGCGCGGTCGACCTCCAGGCGGCGGTCAAGGTGCGCGTCGACGGCGAGAAGCTCGACACCACCATCGGGCGCGTCCTGCTCAACGAAGTCGCGCCGCCGGAGATCCCGTTCAAAGAGATGAACCGGCTGATGAAGAAAAAAGAGCTTGCGAACCTGATCGACGTGAGCTACCGGCTCGCCGGCAACAAGGCGACGGTCATCTTCGCCGACCGGCTGAAAGACGTCGGTTATCATTATGCGACTAGGGCCGGCATCTCGATCGCGATCAAAGACATGGTGATCCCGCCCAGTAAGGGAGTTCTGCTCCAGAAGGCGCACGACGACGTGCGCGAGATCGAGGAGCAGTACAAAAACGGTCTCATCACCGACGGCGAGCGCTACAACAAGGTCGTCGACATCTGGGCCGAAGTCACCGACCGGATCGCCGACGAGATGCTGCGCGATCTCGGCACGGAAACCATGACCGACGAAAAGGGCGGCAAGGTGACGGTGCCGAGCTTCAATCCGATCTTCATGATGGCGGATTCCGGCGCGCGCGGCAGCGCGCAGCAGATCCGGCAGCTCGCCGGTATGCGCGGTCTGATGGCCAAGCCCTCGGGCGAGATCATCGAGACGCCGATCACGGCGAACTTCCGCGAGGGGCTCACCGTTCTGCAGTACTTCATCTCGACGCACGGCGCGCGCAAGGGTCTCGCCGACACCGCGCTCAAGACCGCGAACTCCGGCTATCTGACGCGCCGTCTCGTCGACGTCGCGCAGGATTCGATCATATCGGAGGACAACTGCGGCACACTCGACGGCATCGAGATGAGCCCGCTCATGGAGGGCGGCGAGATCATCGAGCCGCTCGGCGACCGCGTCCTCGGGCGCGTGGCGCTGGAGGACGTCAAGGATCCGTTCAGCGGCGAGGTCATCGTCGGCGCGAACCAGGAGATCACGGAAGAGCTCGTGCAGAAGATCGAGGATGCCGGTCTCGAGCGTATCAAGATCCGCTCGGTACTCACCTGCCAGTCGAAGCGCGGCGTGTGCGTCATGTGCTACGGGCGCGACCTCGCGCGCGGCCACATGGTGAACCACGGCGAGGCGATCGGCGTCATCGCGGCGCAGTCGATCGGCGAGCCGGGCACGCAGCTCACGATGCGGACGTTCCACATCGGCGGCACCGCGAGCCGGCGCGCCGAGCAGACGACGCTGGAGGCCCGCAACGAGGGACATCTCAAGTTCGTGAGCGTCAACACCGTCGCAAACAAGGAAGGCGACCTCGTCGTCATGAACCGCAACGGCGAGATCGCCGTGGTCGATTATCCCGAAGGCGAGAAGGGACGCGAGCGTGAGCGCGAGCGCTACCCGGTCGTGTACGGCGCCAAGCTCAAGAAGAAGGACGGCGGCAAAGTCAAGCCCGGCGATCTGCTCGCCGAGTGGGACCCGTACACGATCCCGATCCTCACCGAGGTCACCGGCACGGTCAAGTTCGGCGACATCGTCGAGGCGATCACAATGGAAGAGCGCGTCGACGAGCGCACGGGCTTGTCGACCAAAGTCATCATCGACTCGAAAGACGTCGACAAACGGCCGCGTATCTCGATCAAAGACACCGGCGGCCAGACCGCGCGCCTCTCGGCGACGCTCGAGGCGCGCTATCTGCTCCCGGTCGGTGCGCACATCAACGTTCAGGAGGGGCAATCGGTCTACGCGGGCGACGCGCTCGCGAAGATTCCACGCGAGACGACCAAGACCAAGGACATCACCGGCGGTCTGCCGCGCGTGGCCGAGCTCTTCGAGGCGCGGAAACCGAAAGAGTTCGCCGTCATCAGCGAGATCGACGGCGTGGTGTCGTTCGGCAAAGACACCAAAGGCAAACGCAAGGTCGTGATCACGCCGGAAATCGGCGAGCCGCGGGAATATCTCATTCCCAAAGGCAAGCACATCAGCGTACACGAAGGCGACCGCATCAAAGCCGGCGAGGCTTTGATGGACGGCTCGTCCAACCCGCACGATATTCTCAACATCCTCGGCGAGAAGGCGCTGGCGAAGTACCTCGTCGACGAGGTACAGGAGATTTATCGGCTCCAAGGCGTGCGCATCAACGATAAGCACATCGAGGTCATCGTGCGCCAAATGCTGCGGCGCGTGCGCATCAAGGAAGTCGGGGACACCGAATTCCTGATCGGCGACCAGGTCGAGAAGTGGCGCTTCGAGGAAGAGACGCAGAAGATCATCGCCACGGGCGGCCGGCCGGCGATCGCCGAGCCGCTGCTCCTGGGTATCACCAAGGCGTCGCTCTCGACCGAGAGCTTTATCTCGGCGGCCTCCTTCCAGGAGACGACGAAGGTGCTCACCGAAGCGGCGATCCAGGGCAAGGTCGATCTCCTCTGCGGTCTCAAAGAGAACGTGATCATGGGCCGGCTGATTCCGGCCGGCACGGGTCTCAAGAAGTACGGCGAGGCCGAGATCGAGCTCGAACAGCCCGAGACGGAAGAGGTGGAGGTTTCGCGCGCCGCCGAGGCGTAATGTTTTGACAAGAGCATGACGGTCTGTTATCTATATGGTTTTTGCCAGGACTAGGACTAACTAGGAAAAGCGCGTAAAATTATGCCCACGATCGGTCAACTCGTCCGTGAAGGACGCGAGAAACAGCGGCGAAAAAACACCGCGCCGGCGCTGCAGGGATGTCCGCAGAAGCGCGGCGTTTGCATCCGCGTCTACACGACGACGCCGAAGAAGCCGAACTCGGCGCTGCGCAAAGTCGCGCGCGTCCGGCTCACCAACGGCATCGAGGTGACGTCCTACATTCCCGGCGTTGGCCACAACCTGCAGGAGCACTCGGTGGTGCTGATCCGCGGCGGCCGCGTGAAAGACCTGCCGGGCGTGCGCTATCATATTATCCGCGGCACGCTCGATTCGATCGGCGTGCAAGAGCGGCGCCAGAGCCGGTCCAAATACGGCGCGAAGAAGCCGAAGTAGGGACGGAATCATGCCGCGTAAAGGCGAAGTTAAAAAAAGAGAAGGACTGCCGGATCCCAAGTACGGGGACAAGCAGGTGGCGAAATTCATCAATACGGTGATGACGCGCGGTAAGAAGAGCGTCGCCGAGGGCATCTTTTACCGCGCGCTCGACCTCGTCGGCTCGCGGACCAAGGAAGATTCTCTCGCGGTCTTCAAGCGGGCGGTCGAGAACACCAAGCCCGCGGTCGAGGTGCGCTCCCGGCGCGTCGGCGGCGCGACGTATCAGGTGCCGGTCGAAGTGAGGCCGCAGCGTCGCCTCTCCCTCAGCATGCGCTGGCTCGTGCAGTCCGCCTCAGCGCGCGAAGGGAAATCGATGGAGGAGAAACTCGCCGCCGAGCTCATCGACGCGGCCAACAGCCGCGGCGGCGCGATGAAGAAAAAGGAAGATACCCATCGGATGGCGGAGGCGAACCGCGCCTTCGCGCATTACCGCTGGTAAATTCAGTTAGGAGTGTTCGAGGGGAGGCGGGCGACCGCCTCCTTTTTTTCGGAAAATCGGCAATGGCAAGAACGGTAGCATTAGACAAGACCCGCAACATCGGGATCATGGCCCACATCGACGCGGGCAAGACCACGACGACCGAGCGAATCCTCTATTATACGGGGATCAACTACAAGCTCGGCGAGGTCCACGAGGGCACGGCGACGATGGACTGGATGGTCCAGGAGCAGGAGCGCGGCATTACGATCACCTCCGCCGCCACGACCTGCTTCTGGCGCGACCACCGGGTCAACATCATCGATACGCCGGGCCACGTCGACTTCACGATCGAGGTCGAACGCTCGCTGCGCGTCCTCGACGGCGCGGTCGCGGTGTTCTGTTCAGTCGGCGGTGTGGAGCCGCAGACCGAGACCGTCTGGCGCCAGGCCGACAAGTACCGCGTGCCGCGCATCGCGTTCATCAATAAGATGGACCGCGTGGGCGCCGATTTTTTCGCCGCGATAAAGATGATTCAGGAACGCCTCGGCGCGCGTCCGGTTCCCATCCAGCTGCCGATCGGCGCCGAAGACCAGTTCAAAGGCGTCGTCGACCTCGTCCAGATGAAGGCGGTCATCTGGGACGAAGAAAGTCTCGGCGCGAAGTTCCATATCGAAGAGATTCCGGCCGAGCTGAAGGCGCAGGCCGACGAATACCGCGAGAAGCTGATCGAGGCGGCGTCGGACGCCGACGAAGCCTTGATGGATAAGTATCTTGAGGGGAAGCCGATCAGCGAGGCCGAGATCCGCGTCGCGATCCGCAAAGGCGGTCTGGCGATGAAACTCGTACCGGTCGTCTGCGGCGCCGCGTTTAAAAACAAGGGCGTACAACCTCTGCTCGACGCGGTCGTCGACTATCTCCCCTCCCCGTCGGATATCCCTCCGGTGCGCGGCAAAAATCCCGACAATCAGCAAGAAGAAGAGCGGCCCCCCAAAGACGATGCGCCGTTTGCGGCGCTTGCCTTCAAGATCATGACCGATCCCTACGTCGGCACGCTCACGTTCTTCCGCGTCTATTCGGGCACGCTGAACTCCGGCTCCAGCATCTATAATTCGACCAAGATGCGCCGCGAGCGCATCGGCCGCCTGCTCAAGATGCACGCGCGCAAGAGCGAGGAGATCAAAGAGGTCAACGCAGGCGACATCGCCGCCGCGGTCGGCCTCAAGAACACCGCGACCGGCGACACGCTTTGCGACGAGGAGAACCCGATCATTCTGGAGTCGATCGAGTTTCCTGAGCCGGTCATCTCGATCGCGATCGAGCCCAAGAGCAAGGCAGACCAGGAGAAGCTCGGTCTCTCGCTCCAGAAGCTCACGACCGAAGATCCCTCGTTCCGGGTGCGCACCGACGAGGAGACCGGGCAGACGATTATCTCCGGCATGGGCGAATTGCACCTCGAGATCATCGTCGACCGCCTCGTGCGCGAGTTCGGCGTCGGCGCCAACGTCGGCAAACCGCAGGTCGCTTACAAAGAGACCGTGCGGCGCAAGGTCGAGCAGGAAGGCAAGTTCATCCGCCAGACCGGCGGCCGCGGCCAGTACGGCCATGTCTACATCACACTCGAGCCCCAGCAGGCTGGCGCCGGCTTCGAGTTCGTCGACGCCATCAAAGGCGGCTCCGTGCCGCGCGAATACATTCCTGCGGTCGAAAAGGGCATTAAAGAGGCGCTGGACAACGGCCCGATCGCGGGTTATCCCGTCGTCGACGTCAAAGCCACGCTCTTCGACGGCAGCTACCACGACGTCGACTCGTCGGAAATCGCTTTTAAGATCGCCGGCTCGATGGCGTTCAAAGAAGCCGCGCGCAAGGCATCGCCGGTGCTGCTCGAGCCGATCATGGCCGTCGAGGTCGTGACCCCCGAGGAGTTCATGGGCGAGGTGATCGGCAACATCAGCTCGCGCCGCGGCAAGGTGCTCGGCATGGAGCCACGCGGCAGCGCGCAGGTGATCCAGGCGCAAGTGCCGCTCGCGCAGATGTTCGGCTACGCGACCGACGTCCGCTCGATGACCCAGGGGCGTGCGACTTATACGATGCAGTTTTCGCATTACGAACCCGTGCCGGCGGCGATCTCCGAGGAGATCAGCGCGAAGGCCGGCAACCCGATGGAATCCAGAGCATGAACGAGAAAATCCGCATTCGCCTGAAGGCTTACGATCATCGGGTGCTCGACCAGTCGGTCGGAGAGATCGTCGAGACCGTGCGGCGCACCGGCGGCCGGGTGGCCGGGCCGATCCCGCTGCCGACGCGCATCGAGCGCTTCACCGTCAACCGCTCGCCGCACGTGGATAAAAAATCGCGCGAGCAGTTCGAGATCCGCACGCACAAGCGCCTGCTCGATATCCTCGAGCCGACGCAGCAGACGATCGACGCGCTGGGAAAATTGGACCTCGCCGCGGGGGTGGACGTGGAGATCAAGCTTCAATAGCTTCGAGTTAAGAGAATCATGAACGGCTTGTTAGGAAAAAAGATCGGCATGACGCAGTTATTCGGCGCGGACGGCACGGTTGTGCCGGTCACCGTCATCCAAACCGGACCGTGCGTCGTCGTGCAAAAGAAGGATGCCGCGCGCGACGGCTACGACGCGGTGCAGGTAGGTTTCGGCAGCCGCAAGGCGCAGCGCGTCAACAAGCCCGCGCAGGGCCATTTCAAAAAGGCCGGCAAAGGCGCGTTCGAAATTTTGCGCGAGTTTCGCACCGACAAGGCCGGCGAGTACGAGCTCGGCCAGGAGATCAAGGCCGCCGATCTTTTCCAGTCGGGCGACTTCGTCGACGTGGCCGGCATCAGCAAAGGCCACGGCTTCAGCGGCGTCATCAAACGGTGGAGCTTCGCCGGCTTTCCCGGCTCGCACGGCACGCACGAATATTTCCGCCACGGCGGCTCGATCGGCAACCGGTCCTATCCGGGGCGTGTGTTTAAGGGCAAGCGGATGGCCGGCCACTGGGGCGACGAGCGCGTTTCGGTTCAGAACCTGGAAATCGTCGAAGTCAGGCCCGAGGAGAATTTGCTGCTCATTAAAGGTTCGGTCCCCGGCGCGCAGCGGAGCGTCGTGATCATCAAGCGTGCGTCGAAGCCGCGCAAGAAGACGCAGGCGCCGGCGGACGAAAAAGCAAAAAAAGAAAAATAAACCATGGCTCAGGTCGTTAATCCGGAATTCAAAGAAGAGATCTTCGGCGTATCGCCGCGGCCGCATCTCTTGCACCAGGCGGTCGTCATGCGGCAGGCGAACCGCCGTGCCGGCACGGCGGCGACTAAGAGCAAGGGCTTTGTTCGCGGCGGCGGCAAGAAGCCGTGGCGCCAGAAGGGCACGGGCCGCGCGCGCGCCGGCTCCATCCGCTCGCCGATCTGGGTCGGCGGCGGGACGATCTTCGGCCCGACGCCGCGCGACTACTCGTACCGGATGCCGAAGACGGCGCGGCGCGAGGCGCTCCTGTCGGCGCTGAGCCTCAAGCGGAAAGAAGGCAAGATTATCGTGCTCGCCGCCTTCGATCTCGCGGAGCCGAAGACGAAACTCGCGCGCCGGCTGCTCGACGAGCTGCAGGTGAAAAGCGCGCTGATCGTGCTTCCCGAGAACGATCCGAAAGTGATGTTGTCGGTGCGGAATCTGCCGAAGGTGAAGGCGCTTCGCGTCGACGGGCTGAACGTTTACGATTTGCTCCGCTACGAGCACCTCATCCTGACCGAACAGGCGCTACGCGCGATCGAAGAGAGGCTTGCGGCATGAGAGAACCGCAGGAAATCATTCAGGCGCCGCTCGTCACGGAAAAGGGCAGCCTCCTCGGTGAGAAAACCAACCAGGTCCTGTTTCGCGTCAAGCGCGACGCAAACAAGATCGAGGTCAAGCAGGCTATCGAGACGCTGTTCAAGGTGAAAGTAACGAAAGTGCGCCTCGCGCGCTATCTCGGCAAGATCAAGCGCGTCGGCCGCAGCGCGGGGCGGCTGCCGATGTGGAAAAAGGCGTACGTAACTTTAAAAGAAGGGGACAAGATCGACTTTTTCGGCGGCGCGTAAAATTTTAGATTTGAGATTGCCGATTTTGGATTGGTCCGAGGGCTGGTCTTCAATCGAAAATCCAAAATCCGAAATCGAAAATTGAATTATGGCGATTAAAACTTACAATCCGACGTCGCACGGCATCCGGTTCCGCACGAGCCTCGGCTTCGAAGAGATCACCAAGACGAAGCCCGAGAAGGGGCTCGTCGAGCCGCTGAGGCGCAGCGGCGGCCGCAACAACACGGGCCGCGTGACGAGCCATCACCGCGGCGGAGGCCACAAACGCCGGTTCCGGCTGATCGATTTCAAGCGCGACAAGCGCGGCATTCCAGCGCGCGTCCAAGCGATCGAGTATGATCCGAACCGATCGGCGCGGCTCGCGCTGCTCTGCTACGCAGACGGCGAGCGCCGCTACATCCTGGCCCCCGACCAGCTCAAAGTCGGTGACAAGGTCATGGCCGGCGGCGACGGCGTCGACATCAAGCCGGGCAACTGCCTGCCGATGAAGCTCATTCCCGTCGGCACGGTCATTCACAATATCGAGCTCAAGCTCGGCAAGGGCGGACAGATGGTCCGGAGCGCCGGCGCGGGCGCGCAACTCATGGCGAAGGAAGCGGGCTATGCGCTGGTCAAGCTTCCTTCAGGCGAGCTCAGGAACGTGCTCGCGGAGTGCTCCGCAACGATCGGCCAGGTCGGGAACCTCGAGCAGGAGAACATCTCGCTCGGCAAGGCGGGACGCTCGCGCTGGCTTGGCAGGCGCGGCTGGACGCGCGGCATCGCGAAAAATCCCGTCGATCACCCGCACGGCGGTGGCGAGGGACGCTCCAAGGGCAATCACCCGATGACCCCGTGGGGCAAGCCGACCAAAGGCTACAAGACGAGAAAAAATCAGTCTACGGATAAATATATCGTCAAGCGGAGAGAGGCGAGATAACGATGGCGCGCTCGGTAAAAAAAGGTCCCTTCATCGACCAGCATCTACTGAAAAAAGTCGAGAAGATGGCCCAGACCAAAGACAGACGGGCGATCAAGACCTGGTCGCGCCGCTCGACGATCACACCGGAGATGGTGGGCCAGACGCTCGCGGTGCACAATGGGCGCAAGTTCATTCCGGTGTTCGTGACCGAGAACATGGTCGGCCACAAGCTCGGGGAATTCTCGCCGACGCGGACATTTTACATGCACTCGGGCGATCGCAAAGGCGAGGCGAAAGAGGGATTCGCGGGCGCGCCGCCGGCCGGCGCACCCGGCGCGGCGCCAGGCGCCGCGCC
>DATDFN010000263.1:0-20129 GCA_036522615.1 Binatia bacterium
GAATGCTTTTGATGCCGGCGAAATAAACTAGGTCAAACACTGAGAGCAAAGTGACAATGACAAGGAAAGTGAGTGTCTTATTGACACGCCTCTTCGTCATGTAAGGCCCTCCCGATTACTTTAAGGCTCACTTCATCCTAAACGCCGGTGGCACGACTTCGTCCACGCCCTTGCCGGTCCAGTGCCAATTGGCGACGCTGTCCCAGACGTGCTCGCCTTTCGCCTGGACTTTATCGAGCAGCTCGTCTTCGTTCAGGCGCAGATATTTATAATCGTCGACCAGCGTCTCGCCGTCGACGATGACCGTGCGCACGTCGCGGCTGACGGCGGTCTCGACGACCGCCTTGATCGGGTCGCGCACGGCGCCGAAGGCGATGTCGCGCAGGTTGATGATCGTGATGTCGGCTTTGGCGCCTTTGGCGAGACGCCCGAGATCGTCGCGCCCGACTAGCTTGGCGCCGCCGAGCGTCGCGGCGTTGAAGACGTCGCGCGGATGGCCCGCGGCGAAGCTCTTCTCCGCCACGCGCGAGGCGAGCGCGGCGTAGCGCATGTCGGAGAGAATATCTTTCGGGAACGTGTCGGTGCCGATGCCCATGTTGACGCCGGCTTTGAGATACTTATCGAACGATTCCATGACGATGCCGAGCTTCAAGTATTTGAGCGGGCTGTAGGCGACCGATGCGCCGGAGTCGGCGATGATCTTGAGATCGTCGCCGTAAGGATATGCCGTCCAGCTGTGGCCGCCGATGAAGATGCAGTGCGAGAGCGAGACCTGGGGATCGAGAAAGCCGATGCGTTGGAGCAGCTCGATCGGCGTCGCGCGCTCGCGCTGGAGCACGGTGTGGAACTCGAAGAGATTGATCGTCGCGTGGATCTGCACGCGCACGCCGATCTCTTTCGCCGCTCTGCGCGTCTGCTTCAACAGCTCCGGCGTGCAGGTGTCGACGTGGCCGGGGAAGAGCATCGTGTGCATGCGGCCTTTGCACGCGCCGTTGTATTTTTTCGCGAACTCGATCGCGCGCTCCAGGCCTTCGCTGCCGCGCGCGTCGTTCCAGTCGTATTCGAGCCTGCCTTCGCGGTCCTGAAAGAAGCTCACGTTCTTGTAGCTCGGCCCCGTGTAGCAGCGGATGCCGACCTCGTCGACCATCGCGACGAACGGCGCCGGGTCGTTGCCCGGCCCGCCGATCTCGAGCGTCGTCGTGACGCCGCTCTTGAGCACGTGGATGAGCGAGAAGCGCTGCCCGACGTCGACGTCTTTCAGATGCGCGTGCTTCGCGCCTTCGCGCGTCGGTGCGCCGTGGCTTAAATAGTTCGAGGCGAAGTAATCGACCTTGTTCGCCTCGTTGAGCAGGTAGTCGCTCGCGTTGATGCCGGAGTGAAAGTGCGTATCGATCAAGCCCGGCGAGACGAGGCAGCCCTTGGCGTCGATTTTTTTATCGACGCGGTCTTTGTAATCTTTGCCGACGAACGCGACGCGGTCGTTCTCGTAAACGACGACGCCGTCCTTGATGATCTCGTGCTCCCTGCCGTCGAACCCGACGACGTAGCCGCCTTGAATGAGGGTTTTCATTGTCGATTCCCTTTCACTCGGAGTTTCCGGTCGCGTTTCCTGCTTTTGCTGTCATTCTGAGGCCGCAGGCCGAAGAATCTCTCCGGAGAGATCCTTCACTTCGTTCAGGATGACAGAAAAAGCGCTGCGCCTCACATCAGTCATAGACTCCATCGCGCGCCCATTTGACATAGTGCGCGACGCCGCGCTCGGGAGCGTACTCGGGAGCAAAGCCGGTTTCCTCCGACAGGCGCGAGATATCGACGCAGGCGTGAATATCCATCGGCGTCCTCGTCGACGTGAGCGGCCCCGGTCCGTCGCCCAAATGAATTTCGACTTTCGGCAACGATTTTTTTATCGCCGCGGCGAACTCGGCGAGGCTTAAAAGCCGGCCGTAGCCGACGTTATAAATGCGGTGCCGCAAAGTCTTCGTCTGCAGCAGCAGCGCGAGGGCTTGCGCCGCATCCTTGGCGTAAAGAATATCGTGCGCTTCGGACGGGTCCTGATTTTCGAGCGCGATCGCCTGTCCGCGCGCCGCTTTGTCGACCATGTGGCCGGCGAGATTGCGCACGCCTTGATACAGAGGGCCGTACATGCGCGTGGCGCGCGCCGAGATCACCTCCATGCCGGTCTGCGCCGCATAGAGGAGGCAAAGGACCTCGCCCGCCTTTTTCGTGCCGGGGATGTAGCGGTCGGACGTGATGAAAAGCTTTTCCTCTTCTTTGAATGGCGTCGTGTCGGGCATGCCCTGATAGACCGCCTCGGAGCTCACGAAGACGACGCGGCGCACGCCGGCGCGGTGCGCGGCTTCGAGCACGTTGATCGTGCCCGTGATGTTCGCGTCGAGCGCGTCGTAGAGCGGCGTGTCGCCCTTTTCCGAGCGCACCGCCGCGTGGACGATGCCGGTGATTTTGAAATCGTCGACCGCCGCGGCGACTTTTTCGAGCGAGGTGATATCGAGCGGCGCGACGGTGAGATTTTTTCCGGCGAAAGGCTGAAGAAAATCAGGGATGTGAACGTTGCGGTTGCTGGTGGCGAGCACGCGCTCGCCTTGCGCGCAGAGCAGTTGCGCCAGGTTGGCGCCGAGAAAACCCAATCCGCCGGTGATGAGAATCATAACAGCGGTCAACTACTGGTAAGGTAGCGGCTCTTATAACACGATCAGCTCATCGCCGACCTTGTTGAGCCGCTGGTTGCCGTTGGCGTTCGTGAGATAGGTCTCGCCCCAAAGCAGCGAGCTTTCGCCGAGGAGCGGCCAGGGATGCACGATGAAGATCATCCCGGGTACGATATCGGTCTGGTTCTGCGGCGTCGGACGGTCCTCGACCATGTCGATGCCGACGATGTGGCCGTAGACCGGGGTGCAGTCGAGACCCGCGCCGCGCACGTAAGCTTCCATCTCGCTCATCGGGTGCGCGACTTTATAGCCGGGCTTGAGCGTTTTGAGCGCGCGCTTGATGGCGCCGACGGAAACTTCGTGCAGCTTGATGAGGTCTTTGTCCGGTTTCCCGAGCGACACCGCGCGCGCGAGCTGCGTCCAATAGCCGCCGTACTGCGCGGTGATCTCGACGAAGATCATGCCTTTCTTCGGAATCTTGCGGCCCGAGGCGGGATACGCATCGACCTTCGGTCCCTGCGAGATAATGTTGAAGCTTTTTTCGACCCCCTCGCTTTTCAGCAGGAAATCGATATAGGCCATGATCTCCCATTCGGTCTTGCCGGGCTTGATGCGCTTGATGCCCTCGGTGAACGCCTGATCGACCAGCGCGGCGGATTTCTTGACGAGCTTCGTCTCGTCGCCGTCGATCGTGGCGCGGAGCTTTTTGAGCTCCGGGCCGAACTCGGCGATCTTCATCTGCGGGAACGTTTCCTCGATGCGCTCGACCCAGAGGTAGGGAAGGCGGTCGAGGCCGTCGACGCCCACCGTCGCGCGATCCATTCCCTTTTCGCGCAGCACCTCGATCAGGCTGTCGAGAAAACGATTGCTCAGACGAATGTCCGGTATCCAAGAAAATTTCTTCGCGCGCATCGCCTGAAAGCGCGATTCGACGAGCAGCAGCGGCGGCTTTGCTTCATCTCGAAAGAACACGAGTACGAGCTGGATATTGATATTGGGAAAATCGGTAAGATAGCGAAACGCCGCGCCGTCGCCGCGTACGGCGCTGGAGCCGCGCGCGATGAGCGCGTCCAGGCCCTTTTCGGCCATCTTTTCCCGCACGAGCCGGTAGCGGCTCTCTTTCACCCGTTCGGAAAGAAACATGGCGCTCCTCGTCAGCGCGACTGCAGGACCTGGCCTGCGAGATTAGTGACTTTTTCGACGTGGATGACTACCGCGGCGCCTTTGCGCTCCGGGTCTTTGTCGAGCTCGTCCTTGACGGTTCGCGACATGACCGCGTCGCGGATCGGCCCGGCCTCGTGCACCTTGGCGACGCCGTGAAAGCGGAAGTTGAGGCGCGTCTTCGGGTCGCGGAAGAGGACGACGACCTTGGGGTTCTCCGTGACATTCTTCAGGTGCTGGCGCTTGGTGCGCTCCCAGTACGCCAGAGACTCCGGGTCGAAAACCATCATGCTGCCCTTGTAGCCGATGTCGGGCTCGCCGTCCCGCGCGGCGGTCGCCAGGACGCAGGGGCAGCCGTTCGCCAGCGCATTGTCGATCATTTCGCGCATCTGATCGGTCAGTGCAATCATCGGTGCTGCCCCCTTTTGACTATTAAAAATCCGGCTTCAACCGTTTAAAAAAGCCCGCAAAATCCCTTTGTTGGCGGCTTGCAGTTTGAACGAAATCTTTCTATAACATAGCCGCATCAGGTTGTCACCGACCGCATCTCTCCCGTAAAAAGCCGCGAAAGGCAGAGGCATGAAGAAAAAAATACGCTTGCGCGTCAACGGAAAAAAAGTGGAGCAGGAAGTCGACACGAATCGCATGATGGTCGATTTTTTGCGCTACGATCTCGGGCTCACCGGCACGAAAGAAGGCTGCAGCGTCGGCGTCTGCGGCGCCTGCACGGTGCTGATGGACGGCGAGATGATCAGCTCGTGTATCGCGCCCGCGGTTTTCGCCGACGGCCGCGAGATCACGACCGTCGAGGGGCTCGCGAAAAACGGCAAGCTCCATCCGGTCCAGCAAAGCTTCATCAAGTACGGCGGCTTCCAGTGCGGCATCTGCACGCCGGGCCAGGTCGTCGCGGCCAAGGCGCTGCTCGATAAGGTGCCCAAGCCCAACGAGGAGCAGATCAAGGACTGGATGATGGGCAATCTTTGCCGCTGTACCGGCTATTACAAGATTATTGAATCGATCCAAAAAGCGCATCAGTTCAAATAGGAAAACGCCATGCAAGCCTTCGAATACCGAACCCCGAAAACGCTCAAAGAAGTTCAGCAGGACTTAAAGCAGTTCGGCAGCGACGCGAAGCTCATCGCCGGCGGCACCGCGCTGGTCATCATGATGAAGCAGCGCCTTGTGCGCCCGGCGTGCCTCGTGAGCCTGCGCTCGGTCCGCGCGCTCAACGGCGTCGCCGAAAAAAACGGCGGAATCGCTATCGGCGGCGCCACGACGCATCGCTCCGTCGAGGGATCGCCGCTCGTAAAGCGCCGTCTCCCGGTGCTGGCCGAGACGTATCACCACGTCGCAACCGTGCGCGTCCGCAACATGGCGACGGTCGGCGGCGGCCTCGCGCACGCCGACCCCAATCAGGACCCGCCGCCGACTTTGATCGCGCTCGGCGCGAGTGTGAAAGCCGCGTCGGCGGACGGCAACCGGATCATTCCGCTGGAAGATTTTTTCACCGACTATTACGAGACCGTGCTGAAGCCGGAAGAGATCATTACCGAGCTTTACGTGCCGCGTCTGCCCGCAAACAGCGGCGCCGCGTTTCTCAAATTTCTCCCGCGGACCGCCGACGATTACGCGACGGTTTCCGCCGCGGCCGTCGTGACGCTCGACAAAAGCAAAAAGAGCTTCGCCGAGGTCCGCATCGCGCTCGGGAGCGTCGGTACGACGCCGATCCGCGCGCGCGAGGCCGAGGCCGTGCTGCGCGGCCAGCCGGTCAAGGCCGAAGCCCTGGCGGAAGCTGGGGAGAAGGCGAAACAGGCGGTCGATCCGATCAGCGATTTTCGCGGCTCCGCCGCCTATAAGAAGGAAATGGCCGGGGTTTTCGTGCGCCGCGCGCTGACGAAAGCGCTCGAAGGCCTCGTCAAGCTTCCGAAGTCCGCGCCGAAAGGGAAACGCTAAGATGAAATTCAGCCAGCGCGCCGTCATTCCGGCCGCCAGAGAGCCGCTCTGGAATTTTCTCATGGACGTGCCGAAAGTGGCGCAGTCGCTGCCGGGTGTGGAGTCGGTCAGCAAAATCGACGATACGACTTATCAAGGGACGCTCAAGGTGCGCGTCGGCCCGATCTCGCTCAATCTGCAAGGAAAGATTATTCTCGAGGAGCAGGACAAAGACCGCTGGCGCGCGGCGCTCCGCGCCGAAGCCAACGACCGCATGGCCGCGGGCGCCGTCAAGGGCAAGACGAGCATGGAGCTCAAGGAGCTCGGGCCGAAAGAGACCGAGCTCGTCGTAGAGACGGACGTGAACATCCTCGGCAAGATCGGGGAATTCGGCCAGCCGATTATCCGCAAAAAAGCCGACCAGATGCTGCAGCAGTTTATCGACAACATCAAGCGGCAGCTCACCGCCTGATCCGTTAAAGCTAATTGGAGGTTCGCGGCGCGCGCAACGCTTGGCGCTCCTGTGCGAGACCGCCGGCGATCGCGTTGTGGCAGGCATGGCTCAGCTGCTTTCGGCTGAGTGAGTTGTTTTTGAAGTAGGCCGTCGCGATCGGCGCGTGGATCCTCACCGCGACTTCGATTCTTTTCATCCCCATTACGCCCCAGAAGTGCGGCATAAAATCCATGTCGCCGTACCAGTAGACTTTATCACGATTTTTCGCCGACACCGGCTCGCCGTCGATTCTTCGATAAATGATCGTCAGCGGCAGGACCGGAGCGTGCGCGCGCAGCGGCGCGGCAAACGGCGCCGTCTGAAACGGCAGCAACTGGTCGCCGTTGGTGGAAGTGCCTTCCGGAAAAATCAGGATGCTCGCCTTTTGATCGAGCCGCTCGATGATTTCTTCGACCGCCAGGGTAATCTTTCCCTTGCGCTGGCGGTCGATATAGATCGTGCCGCAGAGCGCCGTCCACAGCCCGATCACCGGCCAGCGCCGCACCTCGCCCTTCGTGATGAAGTTGACCGGAAAAAGACTGCCCAGCACGAAGCCGTCGAGATAGCCCAGATGATTGGCCGTGATCACGGCGCCTTCGATATCGAGCAGCTCGAGATCGCCCTGGACGGTGATGCGGATTCCGACGATGGTCCGCAGCAGGGCGACGAAACGGCGCGTCATTTCCGCGACGATGCGCCAGCCGTTGTGGGGCCGCCACAATACGATCCACAGCCGCACCATGGCGGCCGCGACGAACAGCAGCGCCCAGACGCCAGATAGTGTTATGAGCTTAACGATTCGCATGGCCCACGTCCGAGGCGGAAAGACCGAAGCGCTTTAGATAATCGCCGCTGATCCGCTGAATATCAAGAAGCAGGAACAGATCCGTCGTGCCGAACTCGAGGTCGAGCGCCGGCGGCCCGCACACGCGCGAGCCGAGCCTCAGATAGCCCTTTATGAGACTCGGCAGCTGCGCGAATACTTCATCCGAATCGTCGACGGGAACGTTGCCGTCGAGCCCCTCGATCCTGAGCTTCGGCAGCGGCTCGACCCGGAACTGCTCCGTCGCATAAAATTTCTGTTTCACCAAGGCAATCGCCCGGCTTACCTCCCGCGGGTCCTTCGTCGGGAAACTCGCGCAGCCGAATAGATAGCGAACGCGGTGCCGCTTCACATACTCGGCGATCGACTGCCACATCAGGTGGATCAGCGAGCGGTCCCGGTAGTCTTTGTGTGCGCAGGAGCGGCCCAATTCGAGCAGCTCGCCGTCGAGGCGCTTGATGCGCTCGAGGTCGAACTCGCGCTCGGAATAGAAGCCGAAGTTTTTTCGCGCGGTCGAGCCGAGCATCAGGCGATAGGTGCCGACCACGCGGCGGCCTTTCCGCTCGCGCACGATCAGGTGATCGCAGATCGGGTCGAAGTCGTCGACGTCGAGCCCGCGCGCGTAAGACGACTCGAGACCTTTCTTCAGCTCCAGATTGAAGACCTCGAAGCGAAGCTTCTGCGCGGCCAGGATGTCTTCCGGCTCGCGTGTGATCTTGATCTCGAAATCGCTCATCGCTCTAGCGGTGGCTCCACTGCGGCGGCCGCTTTTCGAGAAACGCCCTGACGCCCTCCTCGACGTCTTCGGTTTCGAGCAGTTCTTTCAGGTAAATCTCCTCCGACCGTTTCAGCATGGCGGGAAAGTTTTTCAGCGACGCCTCGCGCAAGCCTTTCAGCGCGATTCTGAGCACGGCGCGGCTCTTGCTCGCAAGCTCGCGAAGCAGGTCCTCGACGCCCTCCTGCAGCTTGCCGGCGGGCACTACGCGCGTGATAAGGCCGATCGAAAGCGCCTCCGCCGCTGAGAAGCGCCGCCCGGTCAGAATCATCTCCGCGGCCCGGCGGTAGCCCAGTTGTTCGGGAAAGCGCGCCAGTGCGACCGGGGGATAGCAGCCGACACTGATCTCCGGCGTGGCGAAGAAACTATCCTCGGTCGCTATGATGAAGTCGCACGCGCTGGCGAGCTCCAAGCCGCCCCCGAGGCAGGCCCCGCTTATCGCGGCGATGGTCGCCTGAGGCAGCGCCAGCAGCGCCCGTATGACGCCGTGCACGGCGTCGAGCATCGCCGGCACCTTTTCCCGGGTATGGTCTTTAATGTCCACACCGGCGGAAAACGCGCGTCCGGTACCCTGTAGGACGAGATGATCGATGTCTGTATTAGGTTCTATTGTCATTAGAAAAGCCCGGAACTCCGCCAGCATTGGCAGGTTCAAGACGTTCAAAGGCGGCCGGTTGAGGGTGATCCAGGCGACCCGGTCTCTTTCTTGCATGGAAATGTTCATCAGAAAGAGTGAGGAAGGGAGGTCCTCTGCGTTTTATCCTGGCGTTGAGGCCAAAATAGGGCGTCCCGGGACGACTTTCTCCCTTTTAAACTACACACCCGGTTTTTACAAGGGTGTGCGGCAGTTTGACAAAGATTGGCGCTAAACCTAGACTAAGTACGCTCTGCGTTACGAGGAGGGTCATTTTTATGAAGCGAATGCGCTCGCTTGCCGCAGTAATCGCGATATCGGCCGCGCTTACGGTGTTGCCGAGGGTAAGTCTGGCCGCACCGGACGAATATGACGACAGCCAGTCCAATCCGCTCAGGGTGATGGCCTACGGCTTGTACCCGGCGGGTTTCATGGCAGAGTGGCTGGTGTTCCGTCCGTTTCATTGGCTGGTGAGCGCGACCAGGCCGCAGGAGGCCTTCTTCGGCCATCATCCTCATCCGCCGATTTTCACCGATCCGGAGCCCGGGTATGACTTCGGTGTGCCGCGGCGCGTTTACGGCCGGCCCATCGCGGCGCCTCGCGTATCGGCGCCGCAGGAGCCCGTTGCCGAGCGGGTAACCGTCCAGCAGGTCGCGGTCGAAAAAATCGTTTATCAAGAAGTGCCTAAAGTCGTGGAGGTCGAGCGGTTGGTTTTCCCGGACATCGCTTTCCGCTTCGATTCCGCCGAGCTCACCGATCTCGGCAAAGGCAAAGTCTATCTGCTCGCGCAGCAGATCAAGGAAAAGGGCGATGCCGTCGTCGCCATCGAGGGACATACCGACGCGATCGGCACCGAGGAATACAACCAGCGCCTCGGCATGCGCCGCGCGCAGCGCGTCATGCAGGAGCTCGCCTCCCTCGGCGTAGACGCGAGCCGCCTGACGGTGACGAGCTTCGGCTACTCGAAGCCGTTGGTCGATCAGAAGACCGACTGGGCGCGCGCGGTCAACCGACGCGTCGAGTTCAGGATCAGCGCGAACACAAAGTAATTGTAATGTGAATTGCTAAAAGGCCCGGCGGCGACGCCGGGCCTTTTTTTATTTTGTTTGGAGTTATAGTTTTAATTCAAAATTCAACACGCATCGTTGATGGCCTATCAGCCGAAAGACGCTTTCTATCGAAGGGCGAAAAAAGAGGGCTATCGCTCGCGCGCCGCCTACAAGCTCGTGGAATTGGCGCGCCGCTTTCGCCTGATCAAGTCCGGCGACCGCGTGGTCGACCTCGGCGCGGCGCCCGGCGGCTGGCTGCAAGTCGCCTCCGAGCTCGCCGGGGCCAAAGGCAAGGTCGTCGGCATCGACCTCCAGCCGATCGCGCCGCTCGGCGCCAACGTGGTCACGATGCAGGGCGACGCCACTGCGCCCGAATGGCAGGCGAAGATTAAAAGCGTGCTCGGCGCGCCCGCCGACGCGGTGCTGTCGGATCTCGCGCCGCATCTCTCGGGCATTCGCGACGCGGATATCGCCCGCTCGATCGAGCTCGCGCGCATGGCGCACCGGATCGCGCGCGAATTGTTGCGTCCGGGCGGCGGCTTTTTGGTCAAGACGTTTGTCGCCGACGAGCTGCGGCAATATTACGACGAGCTGAAACGGGACTTCGACAGTGTCGAGCGCAGCCGCCCCGAGGCGACGCGCAAGGGATCGTCGGAGATTTATTTCGTCGCGCGGGGATTTAAGGGAGACAACGACGCGCAAGCAGGGCAGCCGGTCAGATCGTAGGCGGCGATTAATTCATTCCACCGTAACGCTCTTCGCCAGGTTGCGCGGCTGGTCGACATCGGTGCCCCGCTCGATGGCGACGTAGTACGCGAGCAGCTGGAGCGGGATCGTGAGCACGATCGGCGTGAGAAAATGAGAAGCTTCCGGCACCACGAGCGTGCGGAACGCCATCGGGTCGATCGTCTCGTCGCGGCGGTTCGTAATCGCGACGATTTTCCCGCCGCGCGACTCGACTTCTTTTAAGTTCGACAGCGTCTTTTGAAAATTCCGGTCGCGCGGCAGCAGCACGACGACCGGCACCTGCTCGTCGATCAGCGCGATCGGCCCGTGCTTCATCTCGCCCGCCGGGTAGCCCTCGGCGTGAATGTAGGAAATCTCTTTCAGCTTGAGCGCGCCCTCGAGCGCGATCGGATAGTTGATGCCGCGGCCGAGGTAAAGAAAATCCGCCGCGTGGAAGACATCGCGTGCGAGCGTCTCGATCTCGCCGTCGAGCTTCAGCGCGTCCTCCACCCACGTCGGCAGGTGCATCATGTCTTCCAGCAGCGTCTTGGCTTCCTTTTTCGGGAGTCGCCCGTTGAGCCGCCCCAACCCGATCGCCAGCAGATAGAGCGCCGTAAGCTGGGACGTAAACGCCTTGGTGCTCGCGACGCTGATCTCCGGGCCGGCGTGGGTATAGAACACGCCGTCGGATTTCCGCGCGATCGTCGAATCGACGACATTGCAGATCGAGATGACCTTCGCCTTCTTCTTCCGCGCCGTCTCCACGGCCGCCAGCGTATCGGCGGTCTCGCCCGATTGGCTGATGAGCAGGAGCAGCGAGTCGCGGTCGACGAGCGGCGAGCGGTAGCGGAACTCCGAACCGTAGTCGACCTCGGCCGGGACGCGGGCGATCTCCTCGAGCATGAATTTCCCGACGAGCGCCGCGTGCCACGCGGTACCGCAGGCGACGAGGTGGATCTTCTTCACCCGCCGCATCTGCGCGGCCGTCAGGGGAATGCCTTCCAGCGCGACGGCGCCGTCTTTGAGCGAGATGCGCCCGCGGAACGTGTCGGTGATTGTGCGCGGCTGCTCGTGGATCTCCTTCAGCATGAAATGGCGGTAGCCCCCCTTTTGCGCCGCGACGGCGTCCCAGGTGATTTCTTTGATGGGCCGGCTGATCGTTTTGCCGCTGCCGTTCATGACGCGAAAGCCGGTTGCCTTCACCTCCGCGACCTCGCCGTCTTCCAGGAACGTGACTTTGCGCGTGTGTTCGAGCAGCGCCGGGATGTCCGACGCGATCAGAGTCTCGCCGTTCCCGGAGCCGAGCACGATGGGCGTGGAATTCTTTGCGACGATCAAGCGGTCCGGATCGTTCAGGTTCATGAAGACGAGAGCGTACGAGCCTTGGATCTCCTTCAGGCTCTTCTGGACCGCCGTCAGGAAATCCATGCCTTGGCGAATTTTGTCGTCGACGAGATGCGCGACGATTTCGGTGTCGGTCTCCGACTCGAAGCGCGCGCCTTTGCCGATCAGATATTCTTTCAGCTCGAGGTAGTTTTCGATGATGCCGTTGTGCACGACGACGACGCTGCCCGCCTGGTGCGGGTGCGCGTTGATCTCCGACGGCTTGCCGTGCGTGGCCCAGCGAGTGTGGCCGATGCCGCGGCTGCCGGAAAGCGGACGCGCGGTGAGGAGTTTTTCCAGATTGTTGAGCTTGCCGAGACAGCGATGGACGGCGACTCCGCCGCCGTTCAAAACCGCGATGCCGGCCGAATCGTAGCCGCGGTACTCGAGCTTTCTAAGACTTTCGAGAATGATCGGCGCCGCCTCGCGTCGCCCGATGTATCCGACGATGCCGCACATCAGCTTTTGTCCTCGCTCATTTTCTTCCGCTTTTGCTCGGTCCAGCCCGGCTTCACCTTCTCGGCGCGGTCGTTGTAGACGAGCGCGCCGGCGGGGGCGTCGTGGCGCACCGTCGTGGCGGTCGCGATGTAGGCGTCGTCGCCGATCACGATCGGGGCCACGAGCGTCGAGTCGCTCCCGATCTGCACCCGGTCGCCGATCTTGGTCGGGTATTTTTTAAAACCGTCGTAGTTACATGTAATCGTGCCGGCGCCGATGTTGGTGTCGCGTCCGATGGTCACGTCGCCGAGGTAGGTGAGATGGTTCGCTTTCGTGCCGTCGCCCAGCGTCGCCGCTTTGGCTTCGACGAAGTTCCCGATGTGCACGTTGCGCCCGAGGCTCGTGCCGGGGCGGAGATGGGCGAACGGCCCGATGATCGCGCCGTCGCCGACTTCGGCGTCGCTCATGACGACGGAAAATTTTACGTGGACGTCGCTCCCGACCCGCATGTTGGCGAGATAAGCGGAGCCGTCGATGCGGCAGCGCTCGCCGATGACGGTCTCGCCCAGGATGTGGCTGTTGGGTCCGATCGTGGTGTCCCGCCCGATGCGCGCGCTCTCGTCGATGTAGGTCGTTTGCGGATCTTTCAGCGTGACGCCCGCCTCCATCCATTTTCGGTTGATGCGCTCTTGCAGGACCTTCTCCATGGCCGCAAGCTCCTCTCTCGAATTGATGCCCAGGATCTCCCGCGCGTCGCGCGCCTCCAGCGCGGCGACGGTTTTGCCGGCGCTGAGAGCGGCGGCGACGATATCAGTCAAGTAGTATTCTTTTTGCCGGTTCGCGTTCGTCAGCGTGGCGAGCGCGGAAAAAAGAAAATCCGCGGCCACGGCATAAATGCCGGCATTGATCTCGTTGAGCTTCGCTTCCTCGGCACTCGCGTCGCGTTCTTCCACCACGCGAAGCACGCGGCCGGCGCCGTCGCGGACGATGCGGCCGTAGCCGCGCGGGTCGGGAAGCCGCGCGGTGACAAACGTCAGCGCCGCCTGCTTTTGGTGATGCGAGTCGAGCAGCCCTCGGAGCGTTTCCGATCGGATCAGCGGGACATCGCCGTTTAAAATAACGATCGTCCCGGCGAAATTTTGGAAGACATCCTTAGTGCAGCCGACGGCATGTCCGGTGCCGAGCTGCTCTTTTTGCGTCACCCATGCCACCGGCGCGCCGTTGCACGCCGCGCGCACCGCCGCGGCGCCGTGGCCGATGACGACGGCTATCCGCTTCGGCTTCAGGCTTTCGGCCGTTTTCAGCGCGTGTGCGACGAGCGGCTTGCCGCCGAGCGGGTGGAGGACCTTCGGCAGGGCCGAATTCATCCGTTTTCCCAATCCGGCGGCCAGCAAAATGACTGCAAAATCCTGCATAGCGTTCGCGTCGCGAACAGCGAATTATAACTTAGGAGCGGGTTCAAGCAAAGAGGAGATTCTACTACGTTCTATTTAGGCTGCGGCGGCACCGGCTCTTTCTGGATCGGCATACGCGGCTGGACTCCGGCGCGCTCCTGGCAGCTTTTGATCAGATACATGCAAAAAGTGATCGCTATCAGGAACAAAGAAAGGGTGAAGAACGGCATTAACAAGGCGCGCCAGCGGCCGCGGCGGCGGCGTTCCCTCAGCTCGGCCAGGCGCTCTTCTCTCTCTTCAGGCGTCATGATTACCCCAGATAGCGGCCGATCACGCGCGAGCCGAGCCACAGCATGACGGCGTCGAAGGCGACCAGCACCGCCACCATTGTGACGAGCGCTTGCGGATTCCAGCCGGTGAGAATCAGCGCGCGCATCGCGTCGATCGCGTAAGTCATGGGATTGACCAGCGCTACCGCGCGCATCCATCCCGGCAGGCTGTCGAGCGGGACGAACGCGCTGGAGAGAAAGGTCAGCGGCAGCGACGTGAGGCCGATCACCGCGAAAAAATCGCCGTGATTCTCGAACCGGAAAGCGAGCATCAAGGAAATCGCCGTAATGCCGAACCCGAGCAGCAGGCCGACGCCGAGGAGCGCGAGAACGCCGCCGATGCCGGTCGCGATCTTGACGCCGAAGGCGATCCCCAGCACCAGAATGAGCAGCGACTGCAGCATCGTGCTCACGTTAACCGCCAAAAACCGGCTGAGAATGATGGAAGCGCGCGAGATCGGCGCGCTCATCAGGCGCATGAGCGAGCCGTTCTCGCGGTCGAACAGCAGCGGAATGCCGCCGGCCATGCTGTTGCCGAAAGCGGTGAGCGCGAGAATGCCGGGCAGGAGATAGCTGCGGTAGTCGCCGCCGAGCGACCCGCGCGCGATTCCCTGGAAGGCGCTCCCCATGAACACGAGGAGAATCACCGGATTCAGCAGGTTGAACGCGAGGCTGAACGGCTCGCGCCGCAAATGCAGCATCCAGCGCGTGAATTGCGCGTGGGTCTCCTCGAGAAACTTACCCAACGTCGTTCGCCTCTTCCGAAAATGCGCGGCCGGCGTAATGCAGAAAGACTTCGTCGAGACCCGGCCGGCTGTAGGTGATCGATTGAAGGGGGATGCCGGCGCGCGCGGCGGTTTCGACGATCTGCGGCAGCGCCGCCTCGTGGCCTTCGACGTAGATCTTCAGGCGGGTTCCCTCGCGCCGCGCCTGGCGAACGATCGACAGACCGGTCAAGGCGCCCTCGAGGGCGGCGGCCGAATCGGCCTGGTGATGATTCGATCCCGCGACTTCGACCGCGACGACGTCGCGATTCAGACGCCCCTTCATCTCTTCCGGCGCGCCCTGGGCGACGATGCGACCGCGGTCGATGATCGCGATCTCGTCGCATAGCCGCTCGGCCTCGTCCATGTAATTCGTGCAGAGAAAGATCGCCGCGCCTTGCCGCTTGAGTTCGAGCACATGATTCCAGACGTCGTGCCGGACCTGGACGTCGAGCCCGAGCGAGGGTTCGTCGAGCAGTATCACCGGCGGGCGGTGCAGCAGCCCGCAGGCGAGATCAAGTTTTTTTTTGGTCCCGCCGGAGAGCCGTCGCGCGCGGCGCTTCTCCTGGCCGACGAGGCCGACCAGCGCAAGCGCCTCCTGGATCCGCGTCTCACGGACCGACGCGGGCAGATGATAGAGCGAAGCGTAAAAATCGAGATGCTCGCGCGCGGTGAGATAGGGATCGACGGTGACTTCCTGCGGCACATAGCCGATCGCCGCGCGGGCGGCGGCGGGCTCTCGAGAGACATCGCGTCCGGCGATTTCGACGCTGCCGCTGTCGGCGGCGATGAGGCCGGCGAGAATCTTAACCGTCGTGCTTTTGCCCGCGCCGTTCGGACCCAAAAGGCCGAAGATTTTTCCCGCCTGGGCATGCAGCGAAATGCCGCCGAGGGCGACGACGTCGCCGAAGGATTTCTTCAAGCCATCAATGCGGACCTGCGGCGCCGACATACGAACAGTGATAATATTACGGGCTATGGACGAAGTCCACAGAAGGACCCGCCGCGCGGCTTTAGCGCTTTAATAGACATGGTATACTGGGCGCGGTTCGACGTACAGGAAGCTTCGATGGTCAAACATGTTATCGCTGCGCTCGTTTTCTATCTCGCGGCGCTCGCCGTCGCCGCGCACGGCGCGGCCGCCCCCGCCGGTCAAACCCATCCGGCGGGGTTCGAGAAGCCGAATTTTATCATCATCAACACCGACGACCTCGACGTAAAATCGGTCGAGCTGCTGCCCAAGATCAAGGCTCTGCTTACCGATCATGGAACGACCTTCGCGAATAATTTCGTGACTTATTCTCTGTGCTGCCCGTCGCGCTCGTCTTTGCTGCGCGGCCAGTATCCGCACAACCATCAGGTGTTCAGCAATTTTTATCCGGAAGGCGGTTTCCAAAAATTTCACGAGGTGGGGAACGAGCAATCGACGGTCGCGACTTGGCTCAAGTCGGCCGGCTATCGCACGATGCTCGCGGGAAAATACTTGAACGGCTATCCCGGGAAGCAGCTGACGCCGGCCTACGTGCCTCCCGGCTGGGACGAATGGTATGCGCTGATCGGCCATCATTATGCCTACTACAGCTATCAGTTAAGCGAGAACGGCCGCCCGGTATCGTACGGCGACAACCCGAAGGATTACGAAAGCGACGTCCTCGCCGCCAAGACGATCGATTTCATCGCGCGCGCGAGCCAGAACCGCAACCAGCCGTTTTTTATTTATCTCGCGCCGTCGGCGCCGCACTTGCCCGCGACCCCGGCGCCGAAGTATGTCGGCGCGTTTCCGAATGCGACGGCGCCGAGACCGGAGTCGTTCAACGCCGACGTGAAAGGGAAGCCGGCGTGGCTGCGCCAGAAGAAGTCGCTGACTCCCGTGGAAATCGCCGAGATCGATCAAATGTACCGCAAGCGGCTGCAGTCGATGCTGTCGGTCGACGATATGGTCGCGGAGATCGTCCAGGAGCTGGAGAAACACGGGCGGCTCCACAATACGTACATCTTCTTTACTTCCGACAACGGCTTTCATCTCGGCGAGCATCGCCTCAGGGAGGGGAAGAGCACCGCTTACGAGGAGGATATCCGCGTGCCGCTGATCGTCCGCGGCCCCGGCGTCGCGGCGCATAGAGTTGTGAGCGAGATGTCGCTTAACATCGATCTCGCGCCGACCCTCGCCGACCTCGCAGGCGTGGCGATTCCGGATTTTGTCGACGGCCGGTCTTTGAAGCCGCTGCTTGGCGGCGCGCCGACCCTCTGGCGGCATGACTTTTTCGTACAGTACCGGACGAAGTCGCACCGCAACTTGCCCTCGTTCGAGGGTCTGCGGTCGACGGAATATCTCTATGTCGAATACGCCACGGGCGAAAAGGAGCTATACGACTTGCGCGAGGACCCGTACGAGATGCATAACCTCGCGCGCACGAGCTCGCCGGCGTTGCTCGCCGAGCTGTCTCAACGGCTGTCGAGCCTCAAGCACTGCGCCGGCGCCGCATGCCGCCGCGAATCAACGGACCCACTGTTGTAGGGCCGAGTCGAGGGGCTGCGACAAAAAACTTGTCAACGCGGGCAAATTCGCTTACAAGGGAGCTGATCGCTTCCGGCTTCTTCTAAGGACCAGCGATGGCCGATCCCGAGCCGCCGAAAGAAAAACCGGATGAGTGGTGGGAGTTTTGCCCCGTCTGCGGCGCGAAGCTCATCAACCGCAAATGCCGCTTCGTCTGTTCCGATCCCAAATGCCATTTCTTCATGAGCTGCAGCGAGTTCGATCTGTAGCGCGTCCGACGACTGGTATAAACGCGATTTTCGTATAAAATCGGTTCCGTTATGGCGAAAACCGCCGGCATCATCATCATCGGCAACGAGGTTCTCTCCGGCAAGACTCAAGACACGAACTCGCATTATCTGTCGAAGGAGCTGCGCGCGCTCGGCGTCGAGCTGCGGCGCGTCGTCGTCATTCCCGACGAAATCGAGCTCATCGGCCGCGAGGTCGCGGCTTTCTCGCGCGACTTCGATTTCGTTTTCACAACCGGCGGCGTCGGACCGACGCACGATGACGTCACGATGGCCGGCGTCGCCCACGGCTTCGGTGTCAAGGTGGTGCGGCATCCCGACCTGGAGCGGCGGCTGCGCGAGCGCCACGGGGCCAACATCAACGAGGCGCGGCTCCGCATGGCGGAAGTTCCGGAAGGGGTGGAGCTGATAGGTGACTGGTCGATGTACGGGCCGGTGCCGAAGATGCGCAACGTCTACATCTTCGCCGGCATCCCCAAGGTGCTGCAGGACCGCTTCAGCGCGATCCGCGAGCGTTTTCGCGAGGCGCCTTATTATCTGAAGGTTATTTATTCCCGAGAAGGGGAGGGAATCATCGCGGGGATCCTGAACGACCTGCTCGTTCGATTTCCCGAGCTGATGCTGGGCTCGTATCCCGTGATCGACAATCCCGACTACCGCGTCAAGCTGACGCTCGAATCGAAAGATCCCGGTTATCTGGAGCTCGCGTTCGAGAAGCTGCTGAACGCAATGCCGGCTGGGTCGATCCTTAGAACCGAAGGCTAACTGGAACGCTGCCGCGACTCGATGTCCGAGAGCGGCTGGCCGGTCTGCGTGCCGATCCACACCTCGCCGCCTTCGAATACCTCTTTCTTCCAGATCGGCACGGTCTTTTTGATCTCTTCGATGGCGAAGCGGCAGGCTTGAAAAGCGTCGTCGCGGTGCGCGGCGGAGACGGCGATCATCACGCTCGCCTCGGTGATCTCGACCGGGCCGATGCGATGGACGATCGCCATGCGCTCGATGTTCCATTTCTTTTTCGCGTCGTCGCCGATGCGCCGGAGCTCTTTTTCCGCCATCTCGGGATAGGCGTCGTAGTCCAGCGCGATGACTTTGCGCCCTTCGTTGTTATTCCGCGTCGTGCCGATGAACGTGGCGATCGCGCCCGCGGAGGGGTCGGTCACGTAGCGGACGAGCTCTTGCATGTCGAGCGCTGTGCGGACGACGCGGAACATCTCACGAGCCTCCGCTTACCGGCGGAATAAAGACGACTTCGTCGCGGTCTTTCAGGGCGTGATCGGGCTTGACGTAATTCTGGTTGACGGCGTAGAGCAGCCGGGTCTCGATCGGCGCGAGCTTCGGATATTCCTCTTTGAGCCCGCGCCAGAGATCGGCGACCGTGCTGCCGTCGCTCAGTTCTTTTGTGATCTCGGCGGCGCCGACGCGCTCTCGAAGGATGGCGAAGAATTTCACCGTCACTTTCATTGACCCTTGAGCTGCGTCACCATGTGGCCGAGCTCGGGCAGGATGAGCTGCTTCATGCCGAGCTCGACGGCGCCGCGCGAGCCGGGGAGCGAGACCAGCACCTTGCCGTTTGACGCGCCGGCGACCGCGCGGCTCATCATCGCCGCCGAGCCGATATCCTGATAGCTCAAAAATCTGAAGATCTCGCCGAAGCCGTCGAGGCGCTTCTCCAGCAGCCGGTCGATGACCTCGTAAGTGCCGTCGCGCGGCGCGATGCCGGTGCCGCCGTTGACGATCACCGCCTCGACGTCGGCGTTGCGGAGCGTCTGCTTCAGCAGCGCTTCGATCTCGGCCGGCTCGTCCTTGACGATGCGGTAGCCGGCCAGGCGATGGCCGTGCTCCGACAGAAGGGCCTTAATCGTCTGGCCGCTCGTATCCGTCGACTCGTCGCGCGTATCGCTCACCGTCAGGACGAAGCAGCCGACGCTCTGCTTGCCTTTTTCTTTGTGCTCGTGGACCGACATTGAAAAATCTCTTGAAAAACCAATTGAATATAACAGCGGGGCCGGGGTAATTCAAATAAGGTTTCGCGACCAAAACGGATGTTGCACGCAGGGGCGAGTAAAAATAAAATAACTCTAATGGCTTCGGGACCTCCGTTCTCTCTCTACATCCACATTCCCTATTGCGCCCTCAAGTGCCCGTACTGCGATTTCAACGTCCGGGTCGTGAGAAAAATCCCCGAGCGCGAATACACGAATGCAATCGTGCGCGAGCTCGCGTACTATGCCGACTCCGACGGCTGGCGCGGCAGGGGCCTGAAAACGATCTTTTTCGGCGGCGGCACGCCGTCGTTGTTCTCGCCGGAGGCGATCGGCGCGATGATCGACCGCGCCGCGGAGCTGTTTCCATTTACGTCGGACGTCGAGATCACGCTGGAGGCGAATCCGGAAGACCGCCCTCGCTTTGCGGGCTACCGCGCGGCGGGCGTGAACCGGCTGAGCCTCGGCGCTCAATCCTTTCAGCCGCATCTCTTGAGCGGCCTCGGCCGGCGCCATACGGCGGACGACACGCGCGCGGCGCTGGATGCGACCCGGCGGCAGTTCGACAACTTCAGCCTCGATCTCATTTATGGAATCCCGGCACAGACGCTCGACGACCTGCGGGCCGATCTCGCCGCGGCGCTGGGTTTCTCGCCGCCGCACGTCTCGGCTTACAACCTGACGTTCGAGGAAAAGACGGAATTTTTCTACCGATTGAAGCACGGAAAAATCACCCCGGCGGCGGAAGAGCTCGAGATCGCGATGGCCGCGACGATCGAGGAAACATTGGCGG
>DATDFN010000264.1:0-10802 GCA_036522615.1 Binatia bacterium
TATCAAAGGCGAAGTCGTCGCGCAGCACGTCGTGCTGCCGCTCCATATGGGGGCGTTTCCCGCCTGTGCCGAAGGCGTGCTGAAACAGTACAAGCCGTCGGAGATTCACGAGGGCGACGCGTTCATCACGAACCATCCGTACCTGGGCGGAAGCCCGCATGCGCCGGACATGGCGGTGTTGACGCCGATCTTTTACAAGGGCGAATGGGTGGGCTTCGCCGCCGATATGGCGCACAAAAGCGACATCGGCGGTACCGTTCCAGGCAGCGGCTCCGGCCAGGCGCGGGAAATCTTCCAGGAAGGCCTCCATCTGCCGCCGGTGAAATTCGCAGCGCGCTACAAGCCGGTCGAGGAGATCGCCGCGATGATCACGGCGAACAGCCGCACGCCCGGGCTCGTCATCGGCGACATCCGCGGCCAGGTCGGCGCCTGCCGCCTGGGCGAAACGCGTCTCGCCGAGCTCATGGAGCGCTACGGCAAAGAGACGATCGTCGAAGCAACCGAGCAGCTTTCGGCGCTGACCGAAGCGCGCGTGAAGCAGGCGCTCGCGTCCTGGCCGGACGGATCGGCGGAGGGAGAAACCTTCGTCGATCACGATGGCATCGAGCTCGACAAGCCGATCCGCATTCATGTGAAAGTAAGCAAAAAGGGCGAGCGGATTCGTTTTGACTTCACCGAATCCGGGGATCAGACGCGCGGTCCCGCCAATATCCGCCCGCCGCTGGTGCGCGCCTGCTCCGCCTACAGTCTCGTCACACTGGTCGATCCCTATTTGCCGATCAATCGCGGCATCACGGCGGCGATCGAGACAGTATTCCGCCCCGGGAGCGTGCTCGACCCGCGCTTCCCCGGCGCGGTGAATACGTATATGCCTACGGCGCTCGCGGTCGTCGAAGCGATCTTTCGCGCGCTCGCGCGCTTCGTGCCGGACAAAAACGTCGCCGCCAGCTCGGGCAGCGCGGCAATGGTCCTAGGCGGCCGGAGCAGCGGCCGCGGCTATGTGCACTACGAGATCTTCAGCGGCGGCACGGGCGCGAGAACGGGAAAAGACGGCGTTTCGGCCATGGCGTTCCACCTGAGCAACTGCCGGACCGCGCCGATCGAGATCATCGAGTCGGAGTTTCCCGCACGCGTCGAGCGCTTCGAGCTGATCGCCGACTCCGGCGGCGCCGGCGAATTTCGCGGCGGCTTGGGCTTCGTCCGCGAGTCGCGCATCCTCGCGGACGAAGTGCGCTTCTCGATGCGCACGGACAAACACGACGTAGCGCCGGTCGGCGTGGCGGGCGGGAAAGACGGGCGGACCGGCGCGTGCATCGTCAACCCCGGTTCGAAGAGCGAAAAACGCCTCCCCTCGCGCTTCGGCGACTATCTCCTCCATAACGGCGATCTGCTGCGGCTCGAGCGCCCCGGCGGCGGCGGCCTGGGCCATCCTATTGCACGCCCCGCCGCGCTCGTGCTGGAGGACGTCCTTGAGGGATACGTTTCAGCCTCCGCCGCGGCAGCGCTGTACGGAGTCGCCCTGGAAGCCTCCGGCGACGGCTGGCGCATAGACGAAAAGGCCACTTCCGTCCTGCGAAAAAGCGAAAAAAAAGCTGGTAAACAAAACCTGCCTTTGCTATAAGCTCTGCTAGTAAATCCCCAAACTCCAAGGAGGAGAAAAATGGCGAAACGCAAACCGAATGCTGCATTCATGAAGCCGATGCAGCCGTCCGCGGCTTTGGCGGAAGTGGTGGGAAGCAAGGCGCTGCCGCGCACTGAGGTTACGAAAAAACTCTGGGCCTACATCAAGCGCAAAGGGCTTCAGGACAAAACCAAGCGGACGATGATCAACGCCGACGACAATCTGAAGGCGGTCTTCGGCGGCAAGAAAAAGGTCACGATGTTCGAGATGACGAAGCTCGTCAGTCGTCACCTGAAGTAAGATCTACTCTCTCCGATTTGACGAGCGGCCAGGGCAAATGATCTTTGCCCTGGCCGGGCTTGTCTTCTTTTTCTGATCCGACGACGCCGAAGCTGGGCGTGATGTATTTCGCTGTCTTCGTGCCTCGGGCATGAGCGTAATTCTACGCCAACGACAGCGCGGCAACCGTTTTAAGAGAATGTTATCCGCCCGGACGGAAGATCTCCCCGAACTGCTTCACGAGCCTATCGTACTTCGGCCCCCACTGCTCGGCCGAAAGGATATGGGTCCTGCCGACGCGCTTGCCGCCGAAATTCCAGTCCATGTCCTTCCGGGCCGCCAGCCGGTTCTGTCCGGCGAAGATCTGCTGCACCTCGCGCGAGAAAAGTAAATCGACCAGCAGCGCCGCCGCGTGCGGATGCGGCGCCCGCTTGAGAATCCATATGCCGCTCGGCTCCTTCAGGATCATCGGGTCGGTCACCACATAGTCGACCGGCACGCCTTTCTCCTTGAAAGTCTGCAGCTGATAATTGTAGCCGTCGACGATTAGCTTGAACTCGCCGGCCGCCATGAGTTGTGTCAGCAGTGTATGGCCGCGCTGCAGGCGCACCCCCTGACGCGCCATGGCACGGGCGAATTCGAGGCCTGATTTCTCGCCAAGAATATCCTGCACACCGGCGAGCCAGTCGTAGGCCTCGTAATCCATCGCCATCTGATTTTTCCAGGCCGGGTCGAGTAGGTCGCGGTACGTCGCCGGCGCTTGCGCCGCCGGCACGAGCTTCGTGTTGTAGCCGGGCACGAGGCTGTAGGAATAGGTGCCGAGGAAGACCCCAGCGGCGTCCATGAAGCCATCGCGGATCTCGCGCCGAGCCGGCGTCAGGTTTTTGGCGACCATGCCCGCCTTCATGAGCGCGTCGTGAAGGTTGCCGCGTCCGGCGATCATGTCAGCTCGGTCGGCGCCCGCCTTGCGCTCCGTCAACGCACGCCCCACGACGTTGGTGCCGCCGCCCCGCGTGTAGCGGACCTCCACGAAGGGATATCTTCTCTTGAATAGATCGAGGATCTCCCTCACGTCGGCGGCCTGCTGCGAGCCGTACCATTCCAGCACGCCTTCGATGCGCGCGCCGGCGACGAGTGCGTCCTGCCGCTCTTTCGGCGCGAGCGCGTTCAGGCGCGCGAGCGTAGCCTCGGCGTCCGTCTGCGCATAAGAGCGGGATGATAAAATCGCGAATACAGCGACAGCGGCAATGAAAAAGACGCCCGCTGCTTTAAGGAAGTATAGCGCCATGACGGCCTTCGCTTATCGTCGCAGCCGTCGTTTGTCAACGCGGTTAATAAAATGCAGCGTTAGCGCTGTTGCAGCGCGTCGAAGAGGTGAAGCTGCCGCGTGTGCCCCGCGTCGTCGAAATGCACCGGATAATCGCCTGTGAAGCACGCGTCGCAGAAGCCGTGCTTTTGTCCGTTCAAGAAGGCGTACATGCCTTCGTGGCTAAGATAGGCGAGCGTGTCCGCCTCGATGAAGCTGCGGATCTCCTCGACGGAATTGTTCGAAGCGATCAGTTCCGAGCGCGTCGGGGTGTCGATGCCGTAGTAGCAGGGACTGATCGTCGGCGGCGAGCTGATCCGCATGTGCACTTCCTTCGCGCCGGCGTCGCGCAGCATGCGGATGATCTTCCGGCTGGTCGTGCCGCGCACGATGGAATCGTCAACCACGACCACGCGCTTGCCTTCGAGAACCTCGCGCTGCGCGTTCAGCTTGATCTTGACTCCGAAATGGCGGATCGACTGCTGCGGCTCGATGAACGTACGGCCGACGTAGTGGTTGCGGATCAGCCCGAACTCCAGCGGAATGCCGGACTCCTCCGCGTAGCCGATCGCCGCCGGCACGCCCGAGTCGGGCACGGGCGTCACGAGATCGGCCGGAACGGCGCTCTCGCGCGCGAGCTGACGCCCGAGCTCTTTCCGCACCTGATAAACGTTGTGGCCGAAGAGATTGCTGTCGGGCCGGGAGAAATAAATGTATTCGAACACGCATTTCGCGTGCGGCGCGGGCGGAAACGGCTTCAGCGATTCCATGCCGCGCGGCCCGAACGTGATGATCTCGCCCGGCTCGACCTCGCGCAGGTATTCGGCCTCGATGAGATCGAGCGCGCACGTCTCCGACGCGACGACATAGCCGCCGCGCTGCCGCGAGCGCAGCCGGCCGAGTACGAGGGGCCGGAAGCCGCTCGGGTCGCGTGCAGCGATCATGCGGTCGGGCGTGAGAAACAAAAGCGAATAGGCGCCGCGGACCCGCGAGAGAGCCTCGATCACGCGCCCCATCAGGCTCTGGTCCCTCGACGTCGCGATCAGATGAATGATCACCTCGGTGTCCGAGGTCGACTGAAAGATCGAGCCCTGCTCCTCCAGCTCGTCCCGCAGGACCTGGGCATTGACGAGATTACCGTTGTGCGAGATCGCGATCGGCCCCTGAGAGTATTCCACGACGAACGGCTGTGCGTTACGCAGGTGGCTGTGCCCTGTCGTCGAGTAACGGTTATGGCCGATCGCGCTCGAGCCTTCGAGCCGCTTGATGACGTCCTCTTTAAAAACGTCGGCTACGAGGCCCATTTGTCGATGCGAGATGAGAATCTTTCCGTCGGACGAGACGATGCCCGAAGACTCCTGACCGCGATGTTGGAGAGCGTACAGGCCGAGATACACGAGGTTCGCCGCCTCCGGGTGGCCGTAGACGCCCATCACCGCGCATTCTTCTTTGAATTTGTCGAACATCAGGCTTGACCCCTCATCCCTCTTTCATCCGCCGCTCGATCCCCTGGGACCAGAGCGCTTTCGCCTCGTCGACGGCGATTTGCGCGAGCGGCTGGAGTGACAAGTGCGATCCGCCGACCTCGCCGATGACCTGCAGCGGCGCCGCTTCTTTCTCCGCGATCTGCCGCAGCCGCGGCAAGTCGGGTTCCTTCACGGAAACGATGATGCGCGACTGCGACTCGCCAAAGAGCAGCGCGTCGCCGCGGATCATCTCCCGCAGCTCGATGCGTGCGCCGAGCTGCCGCTCCGGCCCCGCGATGCAGCACTCGGCCAGCGCGACCGCAAGGCCACCGTCGGAGATATCGTGCGCGGACCGAAGGATGCCCTTCTCCGCTGCCTTGAGACACGCCTGCTGCACAGCGCGCTCGAGGCGCAGGTCGATCCAGGGAGGGGTCCCTTTCACTAATCCGTGAACGATCTTCAGATATTCGCTTCCGCCGAGCTCTTCCCGCGTGCGTCCCAGAAGCACCACGATATCCCCTTCGGATTTGAACCACGGGGTCACGTACCGCTCGACCCGCGGGAGCAAACCGACCATGGCGATTGTAGGCGTCGGGAAGATCGGAACCCCGTCAGTTTCATTATAGAAGCTAACATTGCCGCTCACAACCGGAACTCCGAGCGTAACGCACGCATCGCGCATGCCGTCGATCACCTGGGCGAACTGCCACATGACCTCCGGCCGCTCGGGGCTGCCGAAATTCAGGCAGTCGCTCAAGCCGAGCGGACGCGCTCCGACGCAGGCCAGATTGCGCGCCGCCTCCGCCACAGCGAGAATGCCGCCGACGTACGGGTCGAGAAAGCAATAGCGGCCGTTGCCGTCGACCGTCAGCGCCAAGCCCTGTTTCACGCCCTTGACGCGAATGACCGCGGCATCGGCCGAGGGGCCGACCACCGTGTTGCTTCGCACCAGATGATCGTACTGCCGGTAGACCCATTCTTTCGAGGCGATATTCGGCGAGTCCAGCAGCAGCTTGAGCGCCGTTGTGAGATCGGCCGGAACCGGAACGGAGTCGAGATCCAGGCGCTGGACTTCATCCATCGCCGCCGGACGCTCGGCCGGCCGCTGGTAGATTGGAGCTTCCGACGTGAGAGCGCCCACGGGAATGCGGACAACTTCCTTGCCGTCATACAGAGCGCGGTACATTCGATCGTCGGTGACTCTGCCGATGACCACCGCGTCGAGGTCCCAGCGCTCGAAGATTTTTTTGACCTCTTCTTCCTTGCCGGATCGGGCGACGAGCAGCATGCGCTCCTGCGACTCGGAGAGGAGGATTTCGTAGGGTGTCATGCCGGTCTCGCGCAGCGGCACGCGCGATAATTCCAGCTCGATGCCGGCGCCGCCCCGTTCGGCCATCTCGACCGAAGAGCTGGTGAGGCCCGCAGCTCCCATGTCCTGAATGCCGACGATGAGATCCGTCTTCATGAGCGCGAGGCACGCCTCGAGGAGCAGCTTCTCGGTGAACGGATCGCCGACCTGCACCGTCGGTCGCTTCTTCTCCGACTCGTCGGAAAAAGATTCCGACGCCATCGTCGCGCCGTGGATGCCGTCGCGGCCGGTCTTCGCGCCGACGTAGATGACGGGATTGCCGGCGCCTTCGGCCCGTCCTTTGAAGATGCGCCGCTTCTCGGCGATGCCGAGCGTGAACGCATTCACCAGAATGTTGGCGTTATAGGATTCGTCGAAAAAGATCTCGCCGCCGACCGTCGGCACCCCGATACAGTTGCCGTAGCCGCCGATGCCGGCGACAACGCCGGACAGCAAATAGCGTGTGCGCGGATGATCGAAGCTGCCGAAGCGGAGCGAGTTGAGCGACGCGACCGGACGCGCGCCCATCGTGAATACATCGCGCAGAATGCCGCCGACGCCCGTCGCCGCGCCTTGGTAGGGTTCGATGAACGACGGATGGTTGTGGCTCTCCATTTTGAAGACCGCCGCCAGGCCGTGGCCGATATCGACGACGCCGGCGTTCTCGCCGGGCCCCTGGATGACCGCCTTGCCCGTGGTGGGCAAGCGTTTCAAATGCGGCCGCGAGCTTTTGTAGCTGCAGTGCTCCGACCACATGACCGAGAAAACGCCGAGCTCGGTGTAATTGGGTTCGCGCCCGAGAAGCTGAACGACCTTGCGGTGTTCTTCTTCGCTGAGACCGTGGGCGGCGACGATGTCGGGCGTGATCGCGGGTTCGGAAGGCATTTTCGCTGCGCTCACCCCGCCGAAACCTTTTTCTCGGGCTTGCCGAGGGCCGAGATGATCGAAGAAAAGATCTTCAAGCCGTCTTCGCTGCCGAGAATCTTCTCGGTCGCATCCTCGGGGTGAGGCATCAGGCCGAAAACGTTTCGTCCCTCGTTGCACACGCCCGCGATGTTGTCGAGCGAGCCGTTCGGGTTGGCCGCCGCCGTCGGTCGCCCTTTGGCGTCGACGTAGCGGAGCAGCACCTGCCGGTTTTCCTTAAGCCGCTCCAGTGTCGCAGCATCGGCGAAATAGCAACCTTCGCCGTGTTTTACCGGCAGGCGCAGGAGCTGGCCCTTCTTCGCCGTTGCGGTGAACGGCGTATCCGTCTCTTCGACGCAGAGATAAACCGGCTTGCAGACGAACTGCAGTGAGGTATTTCGCACCAGCGCGCCGGGCAAAAGGCCCGACTCGCACAGAATCTGGAAGCCGTTGCAGATGCCGAGAACCAATCCGCCGCGCGCGGCGAATTCGACGACGTCTCCCATGATCGGCGAAAAGCGCCCCATCGCTCCGCAGCGGAGATAGTCGCCGTAAGAAAATCCGCCGGGCAGAACCACGCAACCGAGGGCGGCCGGCAGCCGATCTTTATGCCAGAGGAATTCGACTTTCTGCTTGAGCACGCGCTTGAGACAGTCGTAGACGTCGTGATCGTCGCAAGAGCCGGGGAAAACGATGACACCCCATCGCATAAAAGATCTTCGCTTTCAGCCTTCCGTCAAAGCCTAACAGCGATCGCCGCTAGGCTTCGATCTCGAAGCGGTAATCTTCGATCACGGGATTGGCGAGCAGCTTGGCGCACATCTCCCGGAGACGCGCCTCCGCCGCCTCGCGCGACGAGGCGTCCAGCTCGATTTCGAGATACTTTCCCATGCGCACGTCACGGACCTCCTGGTATCCGAGCGTATGCAGCGACCTCTCGACCGCCTTCCCCTGTGGATCGAGCACTCCGTTCTTGAAGGAAATAAAGATTTTAGCGCGCATAGCCGCTCAATGGAAGACCCGCTTAAAAATGGCGTCGACGTTTTTGAGATAGTGCTTCAAGTCCAGCGCGTCCTCGATATCAGCCGGTGTTAGATAGCGCCGGATCTCCCGGTCGCCCAAGAGTTCGCGTTTGAGCTCGCCGCCTTCTCTCCCGACCTTGAGAGCATGGCGCTGGACCATGCGATACGCTTGGTCGCGCGCGACTCCCTTCCCGACGAGCTTCAGGAGAATCCGCTCGGAGAAGATCGCGCCGCCGCTCTTTTGCATGTTACGAAGCATGTTTTCGGGATAGACCGCGAGATTCCCTAGGACGTAGGCCATGCGGCGCAGCATGAAATCCAGCAGAATCGTGGCGTCGGGCGCGATCACGCGCTCGACCGACGAATGGCTGATGTCACGCTCGTGCCAGAGCGCGACGTCTTCCATCGCCGCCATGGCGTACGCGCGCATGAGGCGCGAGAGGCCCGCGACGTTTTCGGAAAGGATTGGGTTGCGCTTGTGCGGCATCGCGGAGGAGCCTTTCTGCCCCACTGTGAAAGGCTCTTCGGCTTCCTGAACTTCGGTGCGCTGGAGGTGGCGCACCTCGACCGCGAATTTTTCCAGCGAGCCCGCGATCACCGCGAGCGTGGCGAAGAAAAAAGCGTGGCGGTCGCGCTGGATGATCTGGTTCGAGACCGGCGCCGGCTTGAGGCCCGCTTTCTTACAAACGTAGGCTTCGACCTTGGGCGAGATCTGCGCGAACGTGCCTACGGCGCCCGAGATCATTCCGACCGCGACGTCGCCGGCCGCGGCCTCGAGCCGCGCGAGATTGCGCCGCATCTCCTCATGCCAGATCGCGAACTTCAAGCCGAAGGTGATCGGCTCGGCGTGAACGCCGTGCGTGCGCCCGATCATGGGCGTCTCTTTATACTTGAGCGCCTGCTTGCGCAGGACGCGGATCATTTCTTTGACGTCATCGATCAAGATCGCCGACGCTTCTTTGAGCTGCAGCGCGAACGCGGTGTCCATGACGTCGGACGAGGTCATGCCGACGTGGAGGTGGCGTGCGTCGTCGCCGACGTATTCCGCGACCGAGCTCAAGAACGCGATCGTCTCGTGCTTGACCTCGCGCTCGATCTCGCGGATGCGCTTGACGTCGAAGCGCGCCTTTTTGCGAATGCGCGCGGCCGCGCCTTTCGGAACGACGCCCAGCTTGCCGAGCGCCTCGGTCGCGAGGATTTCGACGTCGAGCCACTTCTGGAACTGATTTTCCTCGGTCCAGATGCGGCCCATCTCGGGCCTGGTGTAACGTGCGATCAACGATTTGCCCCTGGGATTATTTCCTATCGGTGTGACCGAAGCCGCCGTCTTGCCTGATCGACGCCGGGAGTTCTTCGACTTCCTGCCAGCTTACGCGGCAGACACGCTGGACGACCATTTGCGCGACGCGCTGTCCGGGGTGGACGACCACCGCTTCGCGGCCGAGATTGATGGCGATCAGTTGGATCTCGCCGCGATAGTCCGCGTCGATCGTTCCGGGGCTATTCACCAGCGTTACGCCTTCGCGCAGCGCAAGGCCGCTGCGCGGCCGAATCTGAGCCTCGAACCCCGCCGGCAAAGCAATCGCGACGCCCGTGGGAATCAGCACCCGCTCGAGCGGCTGGAGATGCAAATCCGCCTCCAGATCGGCCGCCAGATCCATGCCGGCCGAACCCTCGGTCATGTAATCGGGGAGAGGAAGGTCGCGCGCGCGGTCGCGCACGCGCTTAATCTGGATTCGAACCTCTTCCATGTGAGAGAGAAAGTTTCGCGTTTCGCAGCCGCGGTTCGAGAGCCGAACGCCGCGACCGGGAACTAGAAACTCATACTCCAAAAGAGCGCCCGAAATCCAGCTTTTTTTTGCCGATGTCGGCGAGCAGCGTGAGCGCCATCGCCTCCGGCCGGAGAATGGCGGCCGCCAGCTCAATGACTTGATCGCGTGTGACGGCGCGCACGTCGCGGATAACGTCGTCGAGCGGAATCGCGCGGCCGTAGTAAATCTCGTCCTTTGCGATATCGCGCATCCAAGAATCGGAGCTTTCGAGGCCGAGAATCATATTGCCGACGAGCTGATTCCTCGTCCGCTCGATTTCGTCGGCGCGGACTTCGCCGGCGGCGAGTTTTTTGATCTCGTTGATGACGAGCTCGACGACTTCTTGCCCCCATTCGACGCTGGTGCCGGCGTAGACGCCGAGGTAGCCGACATCCCGATAAGAGGAAAGAAAAGAATAGACCGAATAGACACGGCCGCGCTTTTCGCGGATCTCCTGGAACAGGCGCGAGCTCATCCCTCCGCCGAGCAGCGTATTGAGGACATAGGCGACATAGCGCCGCGGGTCGGACTGATGAACCGCGGCGACCCCGAAGCAGAGATGGGCCTGCTCGAGCTTTTTCGCATGCTGGAAGACTCCCCTTCGGAGCTGCGGCACACCACCTTCACCGTCGCGTATATGCGCCGGTTGCGGAATGGAGCCCAACCGCCGCGCGAACTCTTCCGACAAGTATTGATGATTCAGATTTCCCGCGGCCGATACGATGACCCGGCCGGGAAGGTAGCGCTCGCGCACGAAAGTGAGAAAGTCGTCTCTGCCGAGCGCGTTAACAGTCTCCGCGTCACCGCAGATCGGCCGGCCGAGCGGGTGATCGGCGAAAAAATCGAGGCTGAAGAGATCGTGCACGTAATCGTCGGGCGTGTCTTCGCTCTGCGAGATCTCCTGCAGAATCACCTGGCGCTCGCGCTCGATCTCTTCAGAGTCGAACACCGAATGCAGGAAAATGTCCGATAAGAGGTCGATCGCGAGGGGTAGATTCTCGTCCAGCACCTTGGCGTAGTAGCAGGTGTATTCCTTCGCGGTGAAA
>DATDFN010000265.1:0-4852 GCA_036522615.1 Binatia bacterium
TTCGCTCGACGCGTAGACAATGGGGCCGACCGATGGACGTCGTCGTCAGACTCAAGCCGGAATGGTACGATAAGCTTCTCGCCAGTGCGCGCCCACAGTCCAAGGCCGAAGGATGCTTGCAGAGCGCGACCTACCGGCAAATTCCCGGCGGCACGGGATCGGAATATGTGCTGCCCTGCGACGAGCAGACAATCGCGCTGGTCGCCGCGCTGGCCGACATCGCCTGCCCCGAGGCGATTCCCGCCATGCTGACGGCCTATCGCGAAGCGAGGCGAGCTGTTTAGCTGCCGATCCGCCCTTGACAGGCATGGGCGGGCCTGATACTGGTCTGACCAGTAGACAGCTAGACCATGTTGAGGGCAATTCGTAAGACCCGGATTTACGAGGAGGTCGTAAACCAGATCCACGACCTCCTGCGTGAGGGGAGCTTTAAAGCCGGCGACCAGCTGCCTTCCGAGCGCGAGCTGGCGGAGACCTTCAAAGTCAGCCGCACCTCGGTGCGCGAAGCGCTCCGCGCGCTGGAAGCGCAAGGGCTCATCGAGAGCCGCACCGGCGCCGGCAACTTCATCGCCGAGCTTCCGGTCGAATCGCTCGTGGCGCCGCTCGCGACGCTCCTGCTGGAAGAGAAGGACGCGCTCGCGGACATTTTCGAGATGCGAAAACTGATTGAGCCGCGGATCGCCGCCCTCGCCGCCGAGCGCGCGACCAAAGCGGACATCGACCTGATGAAAAAGATCCTGGACAAGCAGCGCGATGCCGTGGCCCGCGGCGAGACCGGCGTCGAGGCCGACGCCGAGCTCCACTATGCGATCGCGCGCGCAACCCAGAACCATGCGCTCGAAAAGCTCGTGACCGGCCTGATGGACGTCTTGAGCCACAGCCGCGAAGAGTCGCTGCAGACGCAGGACCGCCGCAAGGCGTCGATCGAGTCCCACAGGAAGATCCTCGCCGCGATCGCCGTGCACAACAAGGCGAAGGCCCGCGAGGCGATGCTCAAGCATATCGAGCGCGTCGAAGACAACGTGCTCTCCGCGAAAAAACCCCCAACCGCTTATATCGACGGTTCCATAGACGAGAGGAGGATTTCATGATCAAAAGAGTCGAAGTTCAGTACCGCGGGATCTTTCAAAAGAACCTCGCAAAAAAAATCGGCAGCGACATCGTCATGATCGCGAGCAGCATGGGCCAGAAGGCCTTTTCCAACGGCCGCTACAGCGACTCGCCCGAGCGCAACGGCATCCCGTGCAAGTACTTCGCGTTCGTCTCCCCGGATCTCTCCGAGGAGGAACTCGAGGCGGAGTGCGGCGCGAAGCTCGAGATCGACGAGGCGAATGTCTCGGTCGTCCTCGACGACACGATGTGCAAGGGCGTCGAGCCCTGGGGCTGGCACGGCGTGCGCCCGATCAACGAGCGCGTCGTTAAAGACGGCTGTCTCGTCGTAACCACCAAGCGCCCGCACGAAGAGCTGCTCCAGTTCATCGGCAAGAAACCCTATAACTACCGCCTCGCGACGCTCGACGGCGACGCGAGCCTCGCGGGCCTGTGGGTCAACAAGGACGATCTCACGCACGAGCGCGTGCTCGGCGCGATCGCGGCGGTCGAGCCGACGATCATCAGCATCGAGGCAGTCGAGGCTTACCTGCTGAAGAAGACGAACGACAAGCGCCGCCCCGAGGCGGCGCGCGCGGCCTACAACGCGCTCCGTCAGGAAGCGAAGCCGCCGCGCGTGAAGACCGTGACGCCCAAAGACGGCATCGATTGGCCGCACGAGATTCCCGTGCTGCCGAAGTGGTTCGAGATGCAGGAAGGCGCGGTCGTCCCGGCCGTCAAGCGCGGCTTCGAGATGGGGCCGAAGGGCCAGTCGAGAAACGCGGGCTTCAAGCGCGGCACGACCAAGACACAGCGCCCCGCCGTCCGCTTCGACCTCTGCACTAAATGCACGCTCTGCTGGGCGGAGTGCCCGGACGAATGCTTCGATCCGACCACAGACGGCTATTACGACATCGAGTACCAGTACTGCGTCGGCTGCGGCAAATGCGCCGAAGTCTGCCCCGTCAAGGAATGCATCGTCATGGTCGACGAGCTCCAGTTCCACGACAACAACAGCCCGTGGGAAGACTGGAAGAAGGACTCCAAGACCTACATCACGGCGCTCGAGGCGAAAAAAGGCAAGGACCGCGTCTCTTACCCCGTCGTCACCGGCAAGGGCATCGTCGTGACGAAGGGGGAAATCATGCCCGAAGGTAAAATCGTTCCGGTCAGGAAGACCGAGGAGGTGGAAGTATGACCGTCACAATGGAGAAACCGAAAACCGGCACGACCGACGGCGTGTACGAGCGCGAAGATTTACTGAACGGCTGCCAGGCCGTCGCCCAAGGCGTGCGCCTGGCCGACGTGGACGTGATCGCCGCCTACCCGATCCGGCCCTATACCGAGGTCATGGACGCGCTCTCGAAGATCATCGCCGATGGGCAGCTCGACTCCGAATATATCATCGCCGACAGCGAGCACTCGCAGTTCGAGATCGTCAAGCACGCCTCTTCGGTCAACGCGCGCGCCTTCGGCGGCTCGAGCGGCACCGGCTGGATGTACGGCATGGAGGCGCTGACGGTCACCGCGACCGACCGCCTGCCGCCGCTTTTCCTCGTCGGCAACCGCGCGCTCGACGACCCCGGCGCGTTCGGCGTCGAGCACAACGACGCGATGACCGTCCGTGACTTGGGCTGGCTTCTCTGCTGGGTCACCACGCCGCAGGAAGCCTTGGAGCACGTGCTCATCGGCTACCGCGTCGCCGAGGACAAGACCGTACGCATGCCGATGGCGCTCGCGATGGACGGCGCATTCCTGACCCATTCGCAGCACATCGTGAAGATTCCCTCGCTCGCGGCGGCCAAAAAGTTTCTGCCGCCGTACGACCTCGCTGAACGGCGCCTTCATCCCGACAACCCGATCTCCGTCGCCCCACAGGCGAACGAGGACTGGGTCATGGAAATCCGGCGCCAGAACTGGGAGGCGGCCAAGCGCGCCCGCGGCGTCATCAAGCAGGCCTATAAGGAATTCAACGCCGTGTTCGGCGAGCGCTACCCCTCGCCTTACTTCGACGAGTATATGACCGACGATGCCGAGACCGTCTTGATCGGCGTCGGCACGGTGGCGGCGCCCGCGCGCACCGCCGTCAAGCGGCTCCGCGAGAAGGGTCAGAAGGTCGGCTACGTGAATCTCCGCTGGTTCCGGCCCTTTCCGACCGAGGAGCTCCGCGAGTGCCTCAGCCGCTTCAAATCGGTCGGCGTCGTCGACCGCGACTTCGCCCACGGCTCGCCGGACAACTGCGGCATCCTGATGCACGATATTCGCTCCTGCATGTATCCGGCGAAGAACCGGCCCGCGATGGTGAACTTCATCGGCGGCCTCGGCGGGCGCGATCTCTCGATCGCCGACGCGCAGAGGATGTACGACATCACGGCGCAGGCGGCGAAGAAGGATCCCGAGAACGGCTACATAACCTGGATCGGCCTAAGAGAGTAATGTAAGGAGGACTTATGACAACCACTCCAAAAATCGATTACGAAAAGATCAAAGGCGTTCACAAGGTGCCGCTGGAAGAGCTCTACACCTCCGGCCACCGCACCTGCCAGGGCTGCGAGTCGGCGACGACGATGCGCGGCTTCATCAAGGCTTCGGGCCCGCGCACGATCGTCACCGGCGCGACCGGCTGCATGTACGTCGCCAACACGTCGTACATGACGACCCCGTGGATCGTGCCGTGGATGCACACGCAGCTCGGCGCGGGCGGCGCCTCCGCCGTCGGCATGGCCGCGGGCATTCGCGCGCTCCAGAGAAAAGGCAAGATCAAGCAGGAGAAGATCAACATCATCAACTTCTCCGGCGATCTCGGCGCCGGCGATATGGGTATCGGCGGCATCTCCGGCGCGCTCCAGAGCGACTACGACCTGCTCATCATCATGTACGACAACGAGTCGGCCGCGAACACCGACATCCAGGCGACCGGCCTCTCGACCTACGGCGCGCAGACGACGTTCACCCCGCCGGGATCGAAGCACCGCATCATGCAGCGGCGCTGGAAGAAAAACGTCGCAGGCATGCTGGCGGTCGGCCACCCGACCTGCAAATACGTCGCCACCGCCTGCGCGACCTTCCCGCCGACGGACTATTTGAACAAGACGCGCAAGGCGCTCAGCATCGGCGGCCCAACCTTCATCCACACCTACGACCCGTGTCCCAAGGGCTGGGACTATCATCCGCGCTTTTCCAACGAGCTCGGCGAGCTGGGCATCAAGTGCGGTATCTACCCGCTCTACGAGATCGTCGAGGGCAACGTGATCTACACCTGGGACGCGCGCAAAACCGGCAAGGGCAGGATCCCGGTGAAGGAGTTCCTGGTGCGTCAGGGACGCTTCGACCACCTGGTCGAGGAAGACTTCAGCTACATTCAGAAGATGGTCGACGAGATGTGGGAAGAATGGGAAATTCCCGGCGTTGCGCCGATCAAGGGGATTCTGAAAGCCAGAATCTAGCGATTCCGTTCGGAATAGATGTTACAAAAAGAGGCCCTTGCAAGAGGGCCTCTTTTTTTGCCCGGAAGTACAGAGCCGCCCGGCTTGGTTTGCCTTCGAATTTCTCGTAAAATTGGGGTGTGAAGCGAACTCTCTCTCGCACTCTCGCGGCGGCGATTATTGCCCTGCTGCTTCTTGCCGCGCCGCATAATCTTTTCGCCGAGCCGCGCTACACGGAAAAGCAGCTCGAGCATTTCTCGTCGTATATCGGCAAGACGTATTGGGTCACGACGGAGAAAAATCAGCAGCCGACCTTCTACACGGCGCCCAAGACCAAC
>DATDFN010000266.1:0-5177 GCA_036522615.1 Binatia bacterium
GTCGAGGTGAACGGGACGATCGGCAGCTCTTTCGGCCGCGTTTTTTCCTGGAACGGAACGGAGCTGCAGAAGATCAAGCACGTCATCGAGCCCGAGGTCGGCTACATCTTCGTTTCACACAGCAAGCAGAGCGACATTCCCATCATGGACGGCGTCGACCGCGTGAACGCCCGCAACCTCATAACCTTCGGCATCACGAACCGCTTCTGGGGCAAATATTCTTCGCTGCTGCCGGCGCAGACCGACAACCGCGACGTCGAGATGGCGCAGTCGCCGATCGAGGGCGACACGCGCGAGATGGCGCGCTTCAAGATCGGGATGAACTATGGCGTCGGGCCGGACCGGCCGGCGGGCGGACGGCTTTCCGACGTCGGCCTCGAGCTCAAGCTTTTCCCGACCGACTATATGGCGTTCGGCGGCGGCACAGGCATCGACCCCGGCTCCGGTCACTTCAGCGAGGCGACCGCGCTGTTTTCGATCTTCGATCCGCGCCCGATCACGCGTAAAGTTCTCGATCAGGATTTCATGCGCCCCAACTCGCTGGATCTGAGCTTCCGCTTCATCGACAAAACGTCGAATTCGGTGCTCGCCGACAACGCGAATCCGGTTCTGGTCAATCCCGCGGCGCCGCAGATCTGCTCGACCATCAGAACCGATTTCGGCGATACCTTCGACCCGCGCTGCCAGCGGCGCGACGTCTTCGGCTTGATCGGCATCCGGAGCCTCGTTCATTTGACCGATCATCTGCTGTTTCTCTACGATGCCACCTACAATGTGCGCCGCGGCGGATTTTCCACCAACCGCGGCGCGGTCAAGATTCTATCGCAGTGCGAATGCTGGTCGCTGACGTTCGCGCTCAATCATACGACGAACCCGAACGAGACGAACTTCCGCTTCAACTTCGATCTCCTGGGCTTGAGCTCGCAGTCCAAACCTGCTTTTAGATAGAGCTTCGAGGCGGTTTTATGCCGGTCTCTTCGCCGCAACGTGTCGAAAAGCCCTGGGGGTACGAGCTCATATGGGCGCGCACCGACCGCTACGTCGGCAAGGTGCTGCACGTCAAGAAGGGCGAATCGCTGAGCTATCAGTACCACAAGATCAAAGACGAGACGATTTATCTCCTGAGCGGACTCCTGGATCTGCAGATCGGCGATGAGGAGGGCGATGCGACGCATCGCATGAAGCCCGGCGACTGTTATCGCATCACCAGCGGGACCCGCCACCGCATGACGGCGGTCGAGGACTGCGACGTGCTCGAAGCTTCGACTCCCGAGCTCGACGACGTCGTGCGCCTGGAGGACCGCTACGGCCGCGCGCCGAAATAAATCGTCGGTTCCGCGCCGTTTTCCGACGTTTCCCCGCCAGCCGTAATTTGCTATTATAGGCGCAACTCATGGAAGGCTATGTAACGTTCGAGCAGCGGCTCGTCGACCGCGGCATTCTGGCGCCCGACGAGATGGAGCGGATCGTCAAGCTCCAGCAGGAGCAGCGGGCGCATTTCGCCCGGCTCGTCGTCGAGCTGGGCTTCGTCTCGGAGGACGATCTGCTGCCGGTCTTGAGCGAGCACTTCAAGATCCCGGTCGTCTCGATGAAAGACTTCCCCGTCACGCCGCTGGCGCTCGACTCGATGACGGACGGCGTCGACTTTTTCAAGTCGGCGCGCATGGTGCCGCTCAAGATCGACGGGCGCGAGCTCGTCGTCGCGACGACCGACCCGACCGATTTCGCGCGCCTGCACGCGCTCGAAGTCGCGTCCGGCCTGAAAGTCAAGCCGGTACTCGCCAAGGAAAAGGAGATCTCCGCGCGCATCGACGCCGTGTTCGGCAACGGCTATTCGAGCGAGACGCTCTCGGACGGCGCCGGCGCCCGCGAGCTCGACGGCGCCGACCAGGAAGAGGTCGAGCATCTGCGCGACATGGCTTCCGAGGCGCCGGTCATCCGCCTCGTGAATCAGTTGATGTCGCGCGCGCTCGAGAGCCGCGCTTCCGATATCCACATCGAGCCGTTCGAGAATCAGCTCAAGGTGCGCTACCGCATCGACGGCATTCTGCACGAGATGGAGCCGCCGCCGCGGCAGCTGAAGGCGGCGATCATCTCGCGCCTGAAGATTCTCGCGCAGCTCAACATCGCCGAGCGCCGCCTGCCGCAGGACGGCCGCATCAAGGTCAAGATCGCCGGCAAGGACGTCGACCTCCGCATCTCGACCATTCCGACGCTCTACGGCGAGAGCGTCGTCATCCGCCTGCTCGAGCGCTCGCAGATCTTCACGAGCCTGGACGAGTCGCTCGGCTTTCCGCCGGACATCTACCAGAAATTCAGCGAGATGATCGCCAAGCCGCACGGCATGCTGCTCGTCACCGGTCCCACGGGCAGCGGCAAGAGCACGACGCTTTATTGCGCGCTCCAGAAGATCAACGATCCGGCGAAGAAAATCATCACGATCGAAGATCCGGTCGAATACCAGCTGAACGGCGTCAATCAGATTCACGTCAAGCCGCAAATCGGTCTCACGTTCGCCAACGGCTTGCGCTCGATCGTGCGCCAGGACCCCGACGTCATCATGATCGGCGAGATCCGCGACTCCGAGACGGCGGGCATCGCGATCCAGGCGGCGCTCACGGGCCATCTCGTTTTCTCCACGCTCCACACCAACGACGCGGCCGGCGCGGTCTCGCGCCTGATGGAGATGGGCGTCGAGGATTATCTGCTCGCGTCCGCGATCCTCGGCGTGCTGGCGCAGCGGCTCGTGCGCAGACTCTGCGTCGAATGCCGCCGCCAGGTGCCGTTTGAGGCCTCGCACCTGGACGAGTTCCGCGCCACGTCGGTGTGGGAGCCGGTCGGCTGTGAAGTGTGCTCGGGCACCGGCTATCTCGGCCGCGTCGGCATCTTCGAGCTGCTGCCCGCGACGCCGGAGATTTGCAAGCTCATCGTCCAGCGCGCCGACGCCAACGCCATTCGCAGTCTCGGAGTCTCGCAAGGCATGCGGCTCCTGCGCGACGACGGCTGGCAAAAAGTCCGCGACGGCGTCACGACGTTGGCCGAAGTTCTTCGCGTCACCCGCGAAGAAGCGTGACGAACCGCCGATAAACGTCGCCTAACTTCGTTGCTCACCCTTCGCCTTCGCTCGACGTACGACAAGAGTACGCCTCGCTCAACTCAGGGGTCGCGCCTTGTTATGCTTGTTCCTCGGCAGTTCGCAGCTGCGATCGCCTCTCGAAGATAGGCCTTCTTGAAACGAGAAGCCTGAAACCCGAACTCGATTTTTACGGCACGACGTTGACGACGATCGGGCCGCCGAGACCGCCGCCGGCCTGCTTCGAGCCGCAGCCCTTGTCGACGGTTCCTTTCGGCGCCGGGTTCGGGTCGAAGCCGAGCGGGTTGCGCGGGCACATGTCGTCCGCCGGATGACTGTCGGCGTCGCCGCCGGCGAGCTCGTCGTGATGGACGGTAGCTGTAATGCTGAAATCGTTCGGCGTCGGGTCGCCCTTGATCGACATCGGCGACGCGCACGTGTAGGTCACGAGAAAATTCACCTTCATCGTCTTTCCGACCGCGAGGACTTTGCTGCCTGTAGAAAATAGCGTGGCGTTCTTGGCGTTGTTGAGCGCGATCGAGGGAGCGCCGCAGCTCTCGCCGTCGTCGTCGATCGGTGTAAATCCCAAGCGCACGAGGCCCGTATTCGATCCGTCTCCCAAATCACTTGAAGTGATCGTCTCCGCGTGCGGGCTCCGGTTTTGAATCGTAACCGTCACTGCCGCCGGCACGCCGTTATGTGCCGTCTTGGACCCCTTGACGGCGGTGACGGCGAGATCGTTGACATTCACCAGCTTAAAGCATGCGATCCACGTGCCCCAGTTTTCTGAGACATCGGAGGTCGCATATTCGTTTGCGGCGCAGAATGTGTCTGCAGTATCGGGATCGACAGTGATGCCGCTGTAGTCTCCGGCGCGGCAGCCTTGCTGATTGGTACAGTCGAATGCGGTGTAATTCCGCTCTCCCGCTTTTACGAGCATTGGCGTTTGCATCGTCCCCGCCGGGTCGCCGGAAAGTTGGCCGGTTACATACATCGAGACGAACTCTTGTGTCGATGACTGCATGAACGTCATCCCGAGATCGCCGTTCGCTGCAATCGCAATGGATGGATAGTACGCGTGTATCCCGGAGCCGGGATCGATCGTGCCCTGCTGCACGCGTGACGGAGTGCCAGAGATGTCGAACTCATAAAAGCGCGCCTTGGCGACACCGCCGACGCCGACCGTGTGCGTCGCCACCAGCCGATTCCCGCGCGATTCAACGTGAAGAATGGAGGTATCACCGGAGTCCATCGTGAAGCCGCCGCCTTTTTGCGGCGCATTGCCAAAATTGCCGTATGCCGCAACGGCGATATCGGTGCTGCTCGGCGTCGGCGTTGTCAACAGATTATCGAGTTTAATAATGCGAACGTTATTATTGAGGACGGGCGATTCCTCTACCAGCCAGATCGGATCGCCTGGGTTCGAGTCGTGCATCCGTGCCGGTATTAATGTGAAATTAGGAAAGTCGAAGTCGATGTGCTGAATCGTGGGGGCCGTGGCCGAATTCTTATCGAGAACGGCATTCTTGTCGATCACGATGACGGCGACATGATCGAAGCAGCTGCCGGGGAAATCGAACATGTTGAACGAGAACACGTGCGCGTCGGCGTTCCATCCGGTGCGCGTGAAGTCGCCGCCTACGGGCGTGGAGGGAGGGCAGTGCGAGTTGCTGGTCTCGTCGATATCGATTGCGTGCATCTCGGCGAAGCCGGCGGTCGGATCGCTCGAATCCGAAACCGCGTAGAGCAGCCGAGCGGTGGCGGCTGGCGTTTCGCCGCAAACCTCGGGGAGATCGATTGCGCCGACATAGAAACGGCTTGCGGCTTCGTCATACGCGACGACCGGATCGAAGATGCAGTCGCTCACTCTTACGCTCGCGAAAAACGTCGCCAGGGACTGTTGAAACAGGTTTGTTCCGTTGGTTCGGTCGAAGATCGCGATCGTCGAGTTCACTAACTCGACAATATGATTGGGCCCGGCTGCGGCGATTGTGTCGGGCGGTACCGATCCGCCGCCGTCAGTGAAATCCATTCCGGCAAATGTCGTGATCACGTTTGGCACACGTCGCGACGGCGATGGAGCGGGGGCGAGAGGTACGGCGGG
>DATDFN010000267.1:0-9912 GCA_036522615.1 Binatia bacterium
CCGGTGCGTATCCCAAAACAAGACCACGATAAAAAGTGTGAGCAAGATTACGCCGACGGCAAGAAAAAAGAGCGAGATGGCGCCTAAAAGAAGCGTCTGCTTGAGCCGCTCCGCTTCCTCTTCGAATTCGGTCGTTGCTAACTCGAGCCGAGTCTGCAGCAGCGCCGCGAAATCGGAGAGTAGATTTCGCAGCGCCTCAAAAAAACCCGGCTCGTTCGCCGGGTTCGGATCGCTGATTTCGCCGGGCATGGGATGGAGTCTAGTCGCGGCGGATCAAAAGGCCGAGAAGGAGCCCTACGCCGGCCGCGATGCCGACCGCGCTCCAGGGATTTTTCTGAATGTAAACCGATGCCGCTTCCGCCGCGTCCTTCGTCGTATCGAAAAAGACTTCTTCCGCGTCGGCCAGCGTTTCCTTTCCTTCCTTGAGGCTTTCTTCGATTCGCTTCCGCAGCGCGGCCACCTGCTCGCCGGCTTGGTTCGCGGTCGCTTTGAGCAATGCTTCCGCGTCCCCGATGAGCGCTCTTAAGTCCGAGACGAGCTTATCCGTTTCCATGCGTGCCACCCCCTTTTTCTTGCCCTATGATAGTGTCCGCCGTGCCGACATTCAAGCTTGCCGCATCTATAGACGCAAGAGTTGACTTCGCTTGTCTGTTTCCATATAGAACACTTCACCGCGGGCTCCCCCAGATCTCATATTCGTGAATATTGTAGACGATACTTGAAGAGGAGAGAGAAAGATGAAGTGTTGTAAGCAAATGATCACCGGCCTGGCTTTTGTGGCTACTCTTTTTGGGCTGGCGCAGTTTTCTCCGGCCGCTCAGCCCGCCGCCAATTTCACTTCTACGGCCAAGCTGATCGAAGGCGCGAAGAAAGAGGGGCAGGCCGTTTGGTATACGACGACGACATTGGACCAAAGCCAGCAGGTAGTCCAAGCGTTCGAAAAAAAGTATCCCTTTGTCAAAGTGACTCTTTTCCGAACCGGCGGGGGGCCGCTGCTGAATAAGATCCTCACCGAGAGCCGGGGCGGCCTGAATGCGTGGGACGTCGTCGTTGGCCGTGGGGAAATGGTCCTGCCTCTGATCGACAAAAAACTGCTCGCGACTTACGTTTCGCCCGAGCGGAGCGGTGTTTACCCCGACCTCATGGACAAAAGAGGCTACTGGACCGCTTGGTACGTAAACGGCTACGTTCTCGGCTTCAATACCAAACTCGTCAAGAAAGACGATGTCCCGAAAACCTACGACGCGCTGCTCAACCCCAAGTGGAAGGGCGGCCAGATCTCGGTCGATACCGAGGCGTTCGGCATGATGCAGGGATTGATCGGCGCCTGGGGAAAAGAGAAGGCGGTGGATTATTTCAAGCGCCTCGCGGCGATGGATCCGGTGCCTAAGCGCGGCAACACCGAGCGCGTCCAGCTCGCAGTCGCCGGCGAGTATCCCTTGATTCTCGCCTATAACCAGACCATCGAGCGTATGACGCAGCGGAAAGCGCCGATCGATTGGGTTCCGCTCGAGCCCGTTGTCATTCAGGTGAACCCCGCGATGGTAGCCGCCAAGGCGCCGCATCCGAACGCAGGCCGGCTTTTTATGGACTTCCTTATCTCTAAAGAAGGCGGCGAAATGCTGCGCAGCTTCCAGCGCATTCCCGTGCGCAACGACGTCGAGCCGGACCCGCCGCGGCTGTTCCGCGGCTTCAAGCGCGTGATCGAGAGCCCTGAGGGTTACAAGAACTTCGACGAGACGGTGAGCCAATATAACAGCATCTTCAAGCTGAGATAGGCAAACTGCGAGGGGCGTGATTCGTCACACCCTGGTTCCGCTCCTCGCGCACAGGCGCGGATTACGGATTGCCCCGCGTGATTTAGTTGAACGGGTTTCTGAGCACGATCGTCTCTTCACGGCCAGGGCCGACAGAGACGAGGATGATTTCCGCGCCGACGATTTTTTCCAGCCGGTCAACGTAGCGCCGGGCGTTGGCCGGCAGCTCGGAGAGCTTCCGGGCGGACGTGAGCGGCTCGTCCCATCCTTCCATCTCCTCCCAGACCGGCTCGGCGTTTTTGAGCGCCCGCAGGCTCGCGGGAAAGTCGTGATAGGTCTCGCCGCCGCTCTTGTAGGCGGTGCAAATTTTGAGCTTTTTAAAACCGGTGAGAACATCGAGCTTCGTAAGCGCAATGCCGGTCAAGCCGTTGATTCTCACCGCGTGCCTGACGCCCACGGCATCGAACCAGCCGCATCGCCTCGGCCGTCCGGTGGTGGCGCCGTACTCGCCGCCGTCCTGCATCAGGCGCTCGCCGATCGAGTCTTTGAGCTCCGTGGGAAACGGCCCGCTGCCGACGCGCGTTGTATAGGCCTTCGAGAGGCCGATGACCTCCTGAATATTTCGCGGGCCGATCCCGGCGCCGGTGCAGACGCCGCCGATCACCGTGTTCGAGGAGGTGACGTACGGATAAGTCCCATGATCGACGTCGAGGAGCGTGCCCTGCGCGCCCTCGAAGAGGACTTTTTTCCCGGCTTTCATCAAGCGATCGAGCAAGACCCCGGTATTGACGATGTATTTCTGCAGCTCTTCGCGGTAGCCGCAATAATCCTCATAGATTGCGGCGTAGTCGAGCGTCTTTTCCTTGAGAATCGCTTTCAAGTAGATGTTTTTTTCTTCAATGTTGCGCTTTAGCTTGTCGCGGAACGTCGTGCCGTCCAGGAGATCGACGAAGCGGATGCCGACGCGCGCGACCTTGTCTTCATAGGCGGGCCCGATGCCGCGGCCGGTCGTGCCGATCTTTCCCTTGCCGCGAAGACGCTCGCGCGCAAGGTCAATCGCCTTGTGATACGGCATGATGAGGTGGGCTTCCTCGCTAAGCTTCAGAAGCGCGTCATCGAGCAAGTGGCCTTTGGCTCTGAGCGCGCGGATCTCTTCGAGGAGAATTTCCGGATCGACCACGACGCCGTTGCCGATGACGCAAAGCTTGTCTTTATGCAGCGCGCCTGACGGGACGAGATGCAGAACCGTCTTGACGCCGTCTACCACGAGCGTGTGGCCGGCGTTGTTCCCGCCCTGGAAGCGGACGACAACGTCGGCGTCGCGGGTGAAAAGATCGACGATCTTTCCTTTTCCCTCGTCTCCCCACTGCGCTCCGATAACAGCGACGTTGGCCATTTTCTTCTCAGGCGTGACGCACGAGGCGCGAGGCACGAAGAAAGAAATCCGTCTTCTCGCGCCCGTCGCCTCGCGCTTTGCGGCTTCTCATAGTTTCACCAGCTCGGCGGTGACGATTTGCGGCAAGCTCCGCAGCGCATCCATCGTCTCCTTCGGCGCGGCGTCGTCGATGTGGATGCAGGAGATCGCCATGCCGCCGACTTTCTCACGGCCGAGCTCCATGCCGGCGATGTTGATGCCTTTCTCGCCGAGCAGCGTGCCGACAGCGCCGACGACGCCCGGCACGTCGCGGTTGTGGAGAATCAGGATATATCCTTCCGGGACCGCTTCGAGGTAGAATCCGTCGATCTTCACGATGCGCGGATTTTTAGCGCCGAAGACGGCCCCCGCGACTTCTAACGACCGGTCCTTCGTCTTTACCCGCACGCTGATCGAACTCGCGAAATCGCCGGCGCGGCTGCTCTTCGATTCGACGACTTTAATGCCGCGGTCGCGCGCGACGAGCGGCGCGTTGACGTAATTGACGCTCGATTCCATCACCGGCGTGAGAATGCCTTTTAGTACCGCGAGCGTGAGCGGCGCGACGTCGTATTGCGTCACGTCGCCGGAGTATTCGATCTGCACTTCCTTCGGCAGCTGCATCGAGAGCATCTGCACCTGCAGGCTGCCCAGCTTCTCTCCGAGCGTGAGATATGGCCGGAGCGTATTCAAAACCTCCGGGCTCACCGAGGGCATGTTGACCGCGTAGCGGATGACGCCGCGGACGAGAAAATCGACCATCTGCTCGGCGACGGCGATCGCGACGTTGAGCTGCGCCTCGTCGGTCGATGCGCCGAGGTGCGGCGTCGTGATCACCTGGTCCATCTTGACCAAGGGGTGGTCGGGGCCGGGCGGCTCCTCCACGTAGACGTCGAGGGCGGCGCCGGCCACTTTGCCTTCGCGGATCGCCTCGGCGAGGTCGGTCTCGTCGACGATGCCGCCGCGTGCGCAGTTGATGATGCGCACGCCTTTTTTCATCTTCGCAAACGTTTTCTTGTTAATGAGGCCGCGCGTTTCGGCCGTAAGCGGTACGTGCACCGTGATGAAGTCCGAGCGTGCATAAATCTCGTCCAGCGTCGCCATCTCGACCCCCATGCGCGCCGCGCTCTCCGGCTGGACGAAGGGATCGTAGCCGAGGACTTTCATTCTTAGGCCGATGGCGCGCTCGGCGACGATCCGGCCGACGTTGCCGAGACCGATGATGCCGAGGGTCTTGTTGCAGAGCTCGACGCCGGTGAATTTCTCGCGCGACCACTTGCCGGATTTGAGCGACGCGACCGCCTGCGGGATATGGCGCGCCAGCGAGAGCATGAGCGAGATCGTATGCTCGCCGGTCGTCACGTTGTTGCCGCCCGGCGTGTTCATGACGACGATGCCGCGCTTGCTCGCCGCCGCGACATCGATGTTCTCGACGCCGATGCCGGCGCGGCCGATCACTTTCAAATTCTCGGCGGTTTCCAGAATATCTTCGGTCACCTTCGTGCCGCTACGGAGAACCCACCCGTGATAGTCTTTGATGATCTTTTTGATCTCCGGCGGCTTGATGCCCACGCGAAGATCGACGACGAAGCCGGGGGTCCGCTCGAAGACCTCCATTCCCTGAGGCGCGAGCGGGTCGGTGACGAGAATTTTCGTTTGGTCCACTTTTTCGCTGTCTCCCGGGCGGTGTAAGGAAATTTACCGGAGCGTCTCCATCAAGACTTCCTGCGCTGCCGCGACCCCTTGGCCGAATTTCACCTCGGCGCCGAATTTTCGAAGCCCCATTTCGAGCGCTGCGATCGCCGTCACGACGTCGAACGCGCCCATGTAGCCGACGTGCGCGATGCGGATGGCTTTCCCGCGGAGCTGGTCCTGTCCCTCGGCGAACGTGATCAGCATCTTTTCGCGGAAGAAATCGAGCAGGTCGTCCGCGTTCATGCCCTCCGGCGTCCAGATGCCGGTCGCCGCCGGACTCGGGCTTTCCGGGGCGAGAAGCTTCAAGCCCAGCGCCTTCGCCGCCGCGCGAGTCGCGCGCGCCATGCGCTCGTGCCGCGCATAAACGTTGTCCAAGCCTTCTTTCCGCATCAGCTGCAGCGATGCCCGCAGGCCGAAGATGAGCGAGACCGCCGGCGTGAAGGCGCCGCTGCCTTTCTGCTGATTTTTCCGCTCGAGATTCAAGTTGAAATAAAAACGCGGCAGCTTGGCCTTCGCCGTGCGCGCCCAGGCGCGCTCGCTGAGCGCGATGAAGCCGAGTCCAGGCGGCAGCATCATCGCTTTTTGCGAGCCGGTGACGAACGCGTCGACGCCCCATTCGTCCATCGGAACCTTTTTGACGCCGACGGCCGTGACGCCGTCCACGATGAGAAGGGGACCGTTCTTCGTCACGCGGGCGATCTTCTCGATCGGATGCCACGTCGTCGTCGAAGTCTCGCTCGCCTGCACCATGACCGCTTGAACGTCGCGGTGCTCTTTTAATTTCTGCTCGATCGCCTCGACCGCGACGGGCTTGCCCCATTCGACCTTGAGGTCGATCGGATCGAGGCCGAAGCTCTTGCTGATCTCCAGCCACCGCTCGCCGAATTTGCCGCCGTTCACGACGAGGACTTTTTCGCCGGGCGAGAAGAGGTTCGTGACGGCGGCTTCCATCGCTCCCGTGCCAGAGGAGGCGAGGACGATGACGTCGTTTTTCGTGCCGAAGACCTCCTGAAGGCCGTCCCGCACCTCGAGAAAAATTTTATTGAACTGCGGCGTGCGATGGTGGATCATCGTCTCCGCCATCGCTAAAGCGACCTCGTTGGGAATAGGGGTAGGACCCGGGGCGAGGAGGTATTGTTTGATCATTTTTATGCCCTTAGCTGCCAGCCAGCGCCGCTGCAACCCGACCAGGCAATAAAAAAGCCTGGACTCTTAGAGATAAGAGACCCAGGCGTTCGGCCTACTTATGGTTTTGCACTCCCTCGTGGTCAATTCCACGTACGCCAGTCGCGCAAACCGATGAAATTTAACTAGCCTAGAAGGGGCATTTTGTCAACGGGGTTTCGGAGATGTTGCTTGTGACACGACTAACGAGCGGATAAACTCGTCTTTTGACGGGAAGCACTCGATGAAAATTATTTTTGTGCCTTTCCTACTGCTGTTTCTCGGCGGTTGTGCCTCTACACAGGTCGAAAACAACGGATCGCCGGATTTCACTCAGGTTCCTGCCGAACTTGCGGCCGTCGATTGGTCGCGGAGCCCGCGGGATATCGTAGTCAACCCCAAAGAAGACGAGCCGGTGGTATGGGTAGGCGTCGTCAAGGAAGTGCTCGTGCATAAAAATGCAACCAATGTCGAAATCGACTGGCTATGCCAGCATCTCAGATTTGTCCAGTCCGGTCCTGCGGCCATATCGAAACGGCCGATTGCAGTGAGGAAGGGAACAGGGCTATTCGGCGTGTCTCTTGTAGTCGAAAATATGTCGCTCGATGAGGCAAAAAAATTCCAAATCGATCACACACACATTCCACATTACGTCCTCGTGGGTGGTAGGTTGGCTGCAGTGCAGGATTGGAAAGGTGATAAAATTCCATTTGTAAAGGCTTTGCGAATGTCACTGGGGCCAAAACTCGTTGATCTCGCCGAGTAATCGATGTCCCTCCGCGTTGTCCGCCTCGGCACTCCGCGCGATCCCGACGAAGGCCTCCGCATCGGCACGGTGCGCCGTCCGCCGCGCGGTGTGAAAAAACAGGATTACGCGAAGCGCGATTACTTCGATCTGTGGCTGCCGGAGCTGGCGCCGAGCGCGCCGCTCGTGAAATACGCTTTATCGCAGCCGTTCACGCCCAAGCGCTGGGAAATCTATTCGCGCCGCTATAGCGCAGAGATGAAAAAGCCGGTGTCTGCGCGGCTACTGGGGCTGCTGGCGGCGCTTTCAAAACAAACCGACTTGTCCATCGGCTGCTACTGCGCGGAGGAATCGCGCTGCCACCGCTCATTGTTGAAAGATATTTTGCTCGAACACGGCGCGCGGGTGCGCTGAGGCTGTAAGCTTAGCTTTCAAGCGTACTTCGTGTAAGTTCTCATCCATGCGCAAACATTCCCGGCCGGGAGCGAAGCGCCTGGCGCGAGGGATCGCGATCCTTTACGAGGATCGCGACATCCTCGTCGTGGACAAACCAGCGGGTCTCCTCACCATCGCGACCGATCGGGAGAAGTCCAGAACGGCTTACTTCATTCTTACCGATTATGTCCGCAAGGGCTACAGCAAGTCGCGGAACCGGATTTTCATCGTACACCGGCTCGATCGGGAAACCTCCGGGGTAGTCGTCTTCGCCAAGAACGCCGAAGCGAAACTCTCCTTGCAGGATCAATGGAAAACGACCGAGAAGAAATATCTCGCGGTGGTTCACGGTCACTGCGATCGCGAATCAGGAACGATCACGACCCACCTGGCGGAGAATAAAGCGCATTTCGTCTACTCGACTTCCGATCCGAAAATCGGGAAACTGTCGCACACTGCTTACAAAGTCGTGAAGGAGGCGAAGGGGTTTACACTACTCGATATCTGGCTGCTGACGGGTAGAAAACACCAGATACGCGTCCATCTCGCGGGCATTGGACACGCGGTTGTGGGCGATCAGAAATACGGCAGGGAAGACCGCGACCACCCGCTTCTGGCGCTTCATGCCCGGTCGATTTCTTTCAAGCATCCCTTCAGCGGGAAGCAGGTCGCTTTTGAGGCCGAGGTGCCCGCGTATTTCAGGCAATTGGTGGGCAACGTGGATCAACCGACGAAAAACTAAGGGGCATTGCCACGCGGGTAAGAAAGCATCGAGCTTTCGACTAGATGCACCCCGATCAGCCGAAGTTTGCAAAAGACCCCATGCGCACTACCTAAGATCAAACGCGTAAGAGCGGTTGCCGGTTTCCAAAATTTCCCTTTTGCGGTAAAAGAGGGCGCCATGCTTTACCGCAGTTTGGGCAGCACAGGTCTCAAAGTTTCCGAGATCGGCTTCGGCTGCGGCAACAACGCAGTCTTGATGGTGCGCGCGACCTACGATGAGCAGCTGCGCGCGATCAAGCGCGCGCTGGATCTCGGAATCAATTACTTCGACACGGCCTTCGCCTACGGTCTCGGAAAATCCGAAGAGAATCTCGGCCGGATTCTCAACGCGCTCGGCGCGGCGCCGGTCGTCTCGACAAAAATCCGGCTCGAACCCGCCGCCGATCTCAAAGCGGCGACGATCCATGCCGTCGAATCCGCGCTCGCGCGCCTGCAAAGAAAATCCGTCGACTTGATACAACTTCATAACCGGGTGACTTCGTCGCGCGCCCCAGGCAAGCGCTTCAGCCTCACGCCCGAAGACGTGCTCGAATCCGGCGGAGTCCTGGACGGCTTCAAGGAGATGCGCGCGCAAGGCAAGGTAGGATTCTTCGGCTTCAGCGGCCTCGGCGATCCGGCGGCGCTCCACGAGGTTATCGACAGCGGCGAATTTCATTCGGTTCAGGCTTACTACAATCTGTTGAACCCTAGCGCCGGGCAGGCGGTGCCGCACGGCTTCGGCGCGCTCGACTATGGATTGCTCATCGATCGCGCCGCGCAGAAAGGTATGGGCGTCGCCGTGATCCGCGTTCTCGCCGCCGGCGCGCTCACGTCGCATCCCGAGGCGGGAGGCGGCAGCAGCCCCGAGCCGCTGTCGCCAGGCTCCGACTACGCGCGCGATCTCGAGCGCGCCGAGAAAATCAAGTTTCTCGTCGGCAAGGATGTGAAACGCCTGACGCACGCCGCGATCCGGTTCGCGCTCATGAAGCCCGGCGTCTCGACGGTGCTTGTCGGCTTTTCGAACACGGCGCACATCGACGATGCGGCCGCCTGTTCCGGCGAAGGCGGATTGTCGGAAGATGCCATGGCGCAGCTCCGCCGGCTGTGGGAGACGGATTTCGGAAGCGCCGCCGCGTAGCTTTCGAAGCTCGTTTCGCGGCGCCGCCGGGAAAATAACACTAAGCTGCGCGCCAGCTTATTTCCTTGATTGTTTGTATTTCTCCCACGCCGCGAGGCCGGCTTTAGAGGCCTTCTCGTCCACGCCGGGCGGGAGCCCGGAGATTCCAACCGCGCCGACGAGCTTCCCGTCGACGACGAGCGGCAGGCCGCCGGAGACGATATAAACCTTTCCCGGCCACATGTTCATGATGCCGTAGAAACGGTCGGGCGCGGTTTTTACCAGCTCGGCCATGTCCGCGCTGGGACGCCGGTAGAGCACCGACGTGAACGCCTTCCCGATCGCTTGATTGACCGAATTGAACGAAGTTCCGTCCATGCGGTCGACCGAGACGATGTAGCCGCCGTCGTCGAGCACGGCGACCGCCATGCGCATGTTCTGGCTCCGCGCGAACGCGATCGCGCCTTCGATAATCGCGCGCGCTTCGGGAAGCGGAATCGAAGAGGGTGCGAGGACCGAGGCCCGGGCGGGCACCGCCTCCTCGGCGGCGGAAGCGGCGGTCGCGGCGGAGAGAGCGAAAATGCCGATCAGGAGAGAAACGATGAGCGTGAGTCTCATGGCGGCTCCTTCGGTTACGGGAATATTTTAGGGCTTGATGTCCTGCATAAACCAGTCGCTGGGTATTTCTCGTCCGAGGCCTTTTTCTTTGCACGCCTTGTACGCCGCGAAGCCCATGCCCGCGAACTGCACGCCGGCGCCGACGTTGTTCAAGAAAAAGGTGATCTGCTGCGGGCTCGTCCGCCCCTTCGCTTTGCCGACGATG
>DATDFN010000268.1:0-39681 GCA_036522615.1 Binatia bacterium
GGCGCTGCGCGCCGCCTCGCCCGCCGCGCACGCGCGCGCGGGCGCGCCGCCGTTCCTGCTTTTCACCGCCGACGGCGACTTTCCCGGCTATATCGCCGACGCGAAGAATTTTTCCGACGCGCTCTCGGCCGCCGGCAACAAAGCGGTCGAGCGCTTCGTCATTCCCGAGCGCGACCATTTCTCGCTCGTCCGCGTCGACGATCCGTCGAGCGAGAGCCGGAGCCTCATGCTCGAATTCATGAAAGTCGAGCCGCTGCCGGCCGACATGACCGAGCTGATCGCGGCCAAGCGCCGCTGGCGCGACCCGCCGCTGTCGACGCTCCCCTTCTGGAGCGAGGCGAACAAAAAGTTGGTCGAGGAGCATCCGGTCGATGCGCGCTTCGTCGCCGAGCTCGCTATCTTGTACGCCAGCGTGCGCTACGAGCTGCTCGAATGGCCGCTGGAAAAATTCTACGCCGTCGATCTCTTCGCCTACGTCGACGCGCAGCCGGAGAAGTTCGGCCGCGGCAACTACCTCACGATCACCAACTTTCGCGGCGAAAAAATATTCTGGGACCGGCGCGAGATGGCGCGCTACAAGCCGCTGGTCGTCGTCGGCCTCGACGGCGAGAAGAACCTCTTCCGCCTCGGCGTCTTTTATCAGGCGCGGCGCGAGTACAGCTGGCGCGACACGCCGCCGCCGCCGATCATGGCGCGCCCGGCCGGCGGCTTCATTCATTTCATGGAAGAGCCGCCGGAAGAAATCGTCCGCCAGGGCCCTTTCTACGGCCTCACCGACGCGAGCTTCAAATTGACGGAACAGGATCCGCTCGCGCCGCTGCGCGGCCTGCCGCCAGAAATCTTCGCGACGCTCACGACGCGCAACGGCTGCGTCTACTGCCACAGCTTCCGCGGCGCCGGCGCCGAGAGCCGCCACTACGGCGCGGTCGATTTGAAGCCTCACGGCGGCGTGGCGCTGGCGCTGGAAAGCTATCCCGAAGCGGTATGGCGCCGCTTCGTCTTCAACCCCGAGGAGGCCGCGCGCCTGATCGGCGCGTCGCCGAACCCCGTCGGCGAGGGTTCGCGCCAGGATCTGTACGACCTCGTCGTCGCGGCGCGGCCGGTCCGCAAGTAATATGTACACCGTCGCCCCCACGCGCGCGGCGGCGCTCCAGCGCTATTACCCGTGGGTCGTCATCGCGATCTCCTTTCTCACCGTGGGCGTCGCCTTCGGCGCGCGCAACGCCTTCGCGGTCTTCCTCATCGCGGTCGTCGAAGAGTTTCACTGGAGCCGGGGCCTCGCCTCGGGAGCGATCATGGTGGGCGCGATTCTGTGGACGGTCGCCGCGCCGCTGATCGGCATGCTGCTCGACCGCTACGGCCCGCGCGTCGTGCTTCCCGCGGGCGCGCTGACGATGGCCGGCGGCTTCGTCCTCAGCGGCCTCGCGCGCGGCGTCCTGGAATTTTACCTCGGCATGGGCGTGCTCGTCGGCATCGGCTTCGCCGCCCTGCCGATGACCTCGCAGGCGACATTCCTGTCGAACTGGTTCGTGCGCCGGCGCGGCATGGCGATCGGCGCCGCGGCGGCGGGCATCGGCTTCGGCATCCTCGCGGTCGTGCCGCTGACGCAGCGGCTTACCGCCGTCTACGGCTGGCGCAACGCCTATTTCATCCTCGCCGCGATTCTCGCCCTCGGCGTCGCGCCGCTGAATTATTTTTTTCAGCGCCGAGCGCCGCAGGAAATGGGGCTGCAGCCGGATTTCGGGGAAGCCGTGGGCGCTCCGGGCATGCACAGCGCGGGCGTCAACGGCCCGACGCTGCGCGAAGCGCTGAAGACGTGGCGCTTCTGGATTTTCTCCACCGGCGTTCTCGCCGGCGCGATCCCGCTGCATCTCGTCTTGATCCATCAAGTCGCCGCGGTGAACGACGCGGGCTTCTCGCGCGACGTCGCGGCGCTCGCGCTCGGCCTCATCGGGCTCTTTACCGCGCCGGCGATGGTTATCATGGGATTCATCGCCGACCGCATCGGCAGCCAGCGGGCCTATCTGCTGGGCTCCGCATCCCTGATCGCCGGCATGCTGCTTCTGATGCTGCTGGGCCACGCCGCCGGCGCATCGCAGCTATGGCTGCTGTACGGCTTCCCGCCGTTTATCGCTTTCGGATTTTCCTCGCGGCAGTCGCTTTATCCCACCATGGCGGCGGATTTGTTTCACGGCAAATCCTTCGGCGCCATCATCGGCGCGGTCGCGCTGTTTATCGGCGCCGGCGCGGGCATCGGGCCGTGGATCGGCGGCGTCCTGCACGACCGCAGCGGCAGCTACGACACCGCGCTCGCGCTCGCCGCGGCGCTGGCGCTCGTCTCGATCGGCTTTATCTGGGCGGCGTGCGCGCAACGCGCCCGCTAGCCGCCGGCTGTTACATCCCTCGGGTATTCATGCGTCTGGATGTGTCGCGCAAACGCCGTAGCATGGGTGTACGGCATCCGCGCAGCCGCGGAGTCGATTTTCCACAGCGAAGGAGAAGCAATGAACGCGATCGAACTGTTGACGGCCGACCATAAGAAGGTGAAAAACCTTTTTGAAAAGGGGGAGGACCTCGAAGGCGGGAAGCTGAAGGTGATTTTCGACCAGATCAAGCGAGAGCTGGAGACCCATACGCATATCGAAGAGACAATTTTCTACCCCGCCGTCGAAAAAATACAGGAGCTGAAAAACATGGTGCGCGAATCGCTCAAGGAGCACAATCAGGTGAAGACACTTCTCAAAGAGCTCGAAAACCTGACTCCCGACGACGAAGCGTTCGAGGAGAAATTCGAGGAGCTGATGGAGTGCGTCGAGCATCACGCCGAAGAGGAAGAAGAAGGCAAGATGTTTCCCAAGCTCCAGAAGCTGATGGGCGCCGCGGAGCTCGAGCAGCTCGGGCGCGAGCTCGAAGCGGCGAAGCAGAAGCGGCCGGCGCGCAAAGCGGGTTAATCGCCGAGGCCGTAAAGACGCCGGGCGTTCGCGCTGAGAATCTTATCGGCGACCGACGCGCTCACGCCCGGCAACTGCGGCAGCTTTTTCAGCGCGTCGATCTCTGCGGAGACGTCTGAATGGCCGTAGTCGGTGCCGATGACGAGGCTGTCCTCGCCAGTGTAGGTAAGAATATATTCGAGATCGTCGTCGGTCTGGCAGGTGACGAAAAACCGATTGTCGGCGAGAAAATTTTTCTTCGCCGTGCCTTTAGGGTTGCCGCGCTGCCGCTCGATGCGCCTGAGTAAATCGCGGATCGCGTAGGGCAGCCACTGCGCGCCGCTCTCGATGAAGCCGAAGCGAAGCCTGGGAAACATGTCGGGAATCGCGTTGAAAAGCAGCGTGTGGAACGCCGTCACGTTCAAGAGCTTGAATCGCGGGAAGCTCGTCTCGCCGCTGTAATAATCGTGCATCGCGAAGCTGCCGCTGCCCGAGTGGACGCAGACGGCGAGATCAAGATTTTGCGCCGCCTCGTAGAGCGGGAAAAAATAATGGTCGCAGAGGTGCCGGTCGGCTTCCAGGCCGCGCATGAACACGCCGCAGGCGCCGTTCTCCCGCGCGCGCCGAAGCTCCTCGAGCGCCGAGTCCATGCTCAGCAGCGGCAACAGCACGACCCAGCGTAGCCGGCCTTTTCCCTGCCTCCAAACCTCGCCCATCCAGCGGTTGTAACTCCGGTATAAAGCGGCCTCGACCTCGGCGCGCCGCGTGAACGGGCGCAAAAAAACCGTCGGGTAGATTACTTGAATGTCGACGCCGAGCTCGTCCATATGCCGGAGCCGCGCGCCTATGTCGGTCAGCTCGCGCGACTCCCGCAGCGTATCCGTCCCCATGTTCTGCGATTTCGGCAGCAGGAGCCCGTCGAGGAGCCAGAACTCTTCCTCCCCGCCGCTTTTCTTCGGCGCCTTCACCGCGACCGGCTCGAAGGCGGTCTCCTTCCCGCTCAGATAGGACCAGGTCGCCGCGGATTCCAAAACATGCGCGTCCGCGTCGACGATGTGCAGGCTGTTCGCCATCCGCTTTAGATGCGCATCACGTCCATCGTCTTCGGCGCCGAAGGCTTTGGCTCGATGCCGATGAGCCGGGCCAAATTTTTCCCGAGAATGAGGTCGAGCTGGTCGGAATTGAGCCCGGCGTATTTGACGATCTTGCCGATCTCGAAGCCGAAGGGCAGCGTCGGATGGTCCGAGCCGTAGATCACGCGCTCGGGGCCGACGGCTTTGACGACGTTCGAGGTGATGTCGGGATAGCCATTGGAGGCGGTATCGACGTAAAGGTTTGGTTGGTGGCGCATGACGGCGATCGCCTCCTGATGGCCCTCGAAGCCGGCCGAGTGGGCGATGACGAAATTCGCTTTGGGAAAATTGCGCGCCACGTCGGCGATCAGCGTCGGCGCGCAGTTCCACGAGTTGCCGCTGTGGATGAGCAGCAGGAGCTTCTCCTGCTCGGCCGCTTCGACAATGGGAAAGATCAACTCGGGATCGTTGACGCGGTTGCCGGAGAAGTCGCGCAGCGGATGGATCTTGAGGCCGCGCGCGCCCTTCTTCGCGTAGTCGTGGACATCCGCGACGGCCTTGGCGCCGAAGTAGGGATTGATCCGCGCGAACGCGACGATCCGCGTCGGGTGCTGCTTCATCGCCGCGAGGATGCGCTCGTTCTCGACGCGATAGTCGGTGTGCGAGTTGGCCTTGGGAAAGCCAACCACCATGTCGACGCCGCAGGCGTCCATGTTTCCGAGGAGCTCGTCCGGCAGATACGAGCTGGAGGCGGTGGTCGAGCGCGCCGGCCGCATGCCGACGTGCACGTGCTGGTCGATGACGAAATGATCGCGGCCGGCTTGATCGGTGATCACGATAAAATCCTCCTCGGTGATTTGGCGACGAAGTCTCCCCTGACGCTATAGCATGCGGGCGCGACGTTTTGTCAAGGTGGACGCAACGTCGATTGACAGCAAGTCGCGAACCGGACTAAGTTCGAAAAGGAAACCCGCCCGGGATGAAGCGGATCATGAAAAGAATTTTACTTTTTCTATTGCTGCTCCCGGTTCTCGCCGCCGCCGAGCTGCGCGCCGAAGAGAAGCTCGTCCTGCCCGTGACCTACTCGGCCACCAACGCCAACATGCTGACGCTCTGGGTGGCGAAAGACGCGGGCTATTTCGACGAGCTCGGGCTCGACGTGCGCATGCTGTTGATCCGCGGCGGCTCACTCGCGGTCCAGCTCCTGATCACGGGGCAGAGCCCCATCGGCCTGATCGGCGGCACGTCGGCGGCCTACGCCTATCTGCAGGGAAACAAGGACGTCGTCATGATCAGCCGGCTGCAGAACGTGATGGCTTACACGCTGGGCGCGAAGCCGGAGATTCAAAAGCCGGAGGACATCAAAGGGAAAAAGCTGGCCGTGAGCCGCTTCGGCTCGACGTCGGATTTCGTCGCCGAGTACGCCTTGAAGCATCTCGGGCTCAAGAAAACCGACGTCACGATGATCCAGATCGGCCTCGAGGGCGACCGGCTGCTGGCGATGCAGCGGGGCGACATCGCGCTCTCCGTCTTCTCGCCGACGATCACGCCGGTGGTGAAGAAGGCCGGCATGCGCATCCTGCTCGATCTGGAGGAGCTCAATGTGCCCTATCTCCTCACCGGCCACGGCACCACGCGCAGCTATCTGCAAAAGAACCGCTCCGTGGTGGTGCGCTTCATGCGCGCGTCGATCATGGCGATCCGGCGCATCAAAAACGACCGCCCGTTCGCCGAGAAGGTGCTGGCGAAATACGTGCGCTCCTCCGACGAACCGACGATGCGCTCCGCCCTCGAAAGCCAGATCAGAATCCTGCCCGACGACCCGACGCCGTTCGAGGACGGCATTAAAACCATACTGGAAGACCTCGCGCGCACGACGCCGGAAGCGAAGAACATCCCGCCTGCCGCGCTGCTCGACACGTCCGTCGTGCGCGAGGCCGTCAAGGGCCTTTAGCCCCCGCGGCATCAAACGGGGGTAAATGTCCAGGTGCGCGCTCGGAACGTCCTGTCCATAACCAAGCTCACGCTGTAACTATTGAGCCTGCTTTAAATCCCGGTAAAATCGTCTGACCACGACAAGCCGACGATCAGAAACTTGAAATGCCGCATCGCGGGCAAAACAGTCTATAACAATCGTCATGAGAGAAATCCTGACAACTTTTTTACTTTTCGTTCCAAAGAATCACATCTTTTTAAGGAGCTTTAGAATGCCCGATTCGGGTAAAAAACCGTTTTTTTGCCCAAAAGCTAAAAGGGCTACATGAAAGCAATATCATGTAACCCCTTAGAAAAATTGGAGCGGGCGACGGGGATCGAACCCGTGACGTCCAGCTTGGGAAGCTGGCATTCTACCGCTGAATTACGCCCGCGGCAGAAATTTCTATAAGGGATGCGCCCCGGCTTGTCAATGCAAAGACCTATTTGTGACCCGGTAAAAACCCCTATTGACAAAATACCGGACCATAAGTACCCTCCAACTGAATCGACGGCGCTCCGTATGGGGCCTTCCGGAGCCGCGCGATTTTTAATGGGCGAAAGGCCTCGTGTGAGTCTGTCCTTGCGAACGCGATTAGTGGTTAGAGCAGCATCCGACCAGGGCCGAGTTCCTACCGTGCCGCCTCTCATGTTCTTCTCCCATCAGTAATCCCGTGTCCCAAGGCAAAGACTATAATCCGGTTCCATTCGGAGGAGAATATGGGAAATAAGCTATACGTGGGCGGCCTGCCCTATTCCGTGACGGAAGGGAGACTCGAAGAGATCTTCGCCGAGTACGGCTCTGTCACCTCGGCGCGCGTGATCTCGGACAAGTTTACCGGCCAGTCGCGGGGTTTCGGCTTCGTCGAGATGAACTCTGGGGAGGAAGCCCAGAAGGCGATCGACGCCTTGAACGGCTCTCAGCTCGATGGCCGCACGCTCGTCGTCAATGAGGCGCGGCCTCAGGAGAGACGGCCGGGCGGCGGCGGGGGCGGTATGGGCGGCGGCGGCATGGGTGGCGGCGGCAACCGCCGCGGCGGTGGCGGCGGCATGGGCGGCGGCGGACGCAATCGCTGGTAGGAAAAGCTTTTCTCGTCAAATAAAAAAGGGAGCGATGGGTCGGATCGCTCCCTTTTTTTATTGTGTCGCGGAATCGCTCAGGCTTCCATGCCGTAAAACCGCTTGCCGTTGTCGGAGAGAATCTTCCGCTTCGCCGCATCGCCCAGATCTTTCCGTGACTCGAACTCGCGAATCGCTTCGGCGAGATCCGGCTCGTGCGGATAATCCGATGCGTAGAGAAACAGGTCTTCCCCCAGGCGCTCGATCGCAACCGGCAGCATCTCTTCCCAGAGCTCGGTGTGGTAGTAAATCTGCCCGCCCTTCATGTACTCGCTGGGACTTTTTTTCAGCAGCGGCGCCTGATGCGGCCGGTTCTTGTACTCCATGTCGAGACGGTCCATGAGAAACGGCAGCCACGAGCAGCCGGCCTCGAGCGATGCGATCTTGAGCTTCGGAAAGCGCTCCGGCACGCCTTCCAGAATAATACTCGTGAGCGCGATCATCTGCGCAAAGGGATGGGACAACGTGCGCGCCTCGATCAGCGAGCGGAAGAAGTCGAACCCGAGGCCGCGCGACGGCGCGCCGTGGACGGCGAGGGGCGTGCCGAGCTTTTCCGCCTCGGCGTAGAGCGGATCGAAATAGCGGTCGCCGAGCGGCGTCGCAAAGCCGACCGGCGCGATCACGCCGCCGACCATATGGAGCTCCTTCACGCAGCGGCGCAATTCTTGCGCCGCCTCCTGGATATCCTGAATCGGCAAGAGCGCGACGACATTCAGGCGTCGGTTATACTTGATGTAGCGCTCCGACATCATGTTGTTGTAGGCGCGGCAGACGACCACCGCCCAATCGGCGTCCTGAATGAAGCCTTCAGCGAGGCCGGCCGTCGGATAAATGACGGCGCGGTCGAGCCCTTCCCGGTCGAGCACGTCGAACCAGCTTTTCGGATCGTCGGGACCGATGACATAGGGACGGCCGTCGCCGACGCGGCGCGCCATGCGCTGGAATCCGTCGAGCGTCGGAAAAAACGGCAGCGTCAGCAGCTCTTTTCTGCCGCGGTACGGCGCCTCCATGTATTCGGCGATATCCTGATCGCGCTCGAAAATATGTCCGTCGGTGTCGACGACCTGCGTGGCCATGGCTGTTCCTCCTACAATCGAGGTTTATCCATTCAGCGGCCAAAACTCAACCGTCGGAGTGAGTAGGCCTCGATTCACTTTCTCTAAAAACTACACACTCGCGCTACCCACGAATAACTTAATCCCTGATATTCTGCGTGAACCATTCGGTCGGTATCTCGCGGCCGATATTTCGCTTCTGCGCCTCGTTGTAAACCGCCGTGCAGACGGCGGCGAACTGCACGCCCATGACGCCGAGATTCAAAAACCAGCTCGTCTGCTTGTCGCTCGTGCGTCCTTTCGCCTTGCCGGACAGCACATCGGCGAGCGTCGGCATTTTGAGGATCTCCGGGCGCGGCGGACGGTGCGGTATGCGCGCCTTCTCCTCGGGCTGTCCCGCGACGTAGCCGAGAAAGCCGTGCGCCGCATAGAAGGCGCCGGGGGGCGGGTTTTCCAGATACGGGGTGCTCTCGCCCATCGAGACGGCCACGTCGACTTTGTTGGCGAACCCCGGCTCGGTCTCGTCCCACGTGACGTCGGTCACGTGCATGCCGGGCTCGAGCCATTCGGTTTTGAAAACCGGATCGATCGAGGAGGTGGTGAGGCCGACGATGTCGACACCCTTGACCGCGTCGCGCGCCGTGGCCGCCGCTTCGACGGGAATCTTAAACTTCTCGCTCATGTCCCTGGCGTAGAGCTGCGCGTTCTCCCGGCTGGGACTGTAGACTTTGACTTTCCTGATGTCGCGCACGCAGGCGAAGGTCTCCAGATAGTCCCGCGCCATGCCGCCGGAGCCGATCATGCCGACCGTATGCGCGTCTTTTTTCGCCAGGTATTTGACGCCGAGTCCCGCGCCGCCCGCGACGCGCATGTGCTGCAGGAAGCCGTCGTTGATGAGCGCGACCGGCATGCCGTCGCGCGCGCTGAACATGAACAGCAGCCCGCAATACGTGCCGGGCTGGATGCAGTGCTTGTTCTCGCGCTGGTTGCCTTTTTCCCCCGGCCAGCTGACGATATCCGAGAGCATGCGCGCGACGACGTAGCCGTCGCGGCGCGTGCCGCCGGTCATGAGCGCCCAGCGATAATAACTTTCCGGCCGCTCGCAGGGAAGATAGACGTCGACGCGCCCCATCGTCGCGGCGTCGCCCTTGATGATTTCCTGCTGCGTCGCCTCGAGCGCGTCGAGCGTCATCGGCATAGTGAGAACCTTCTGCACATCGTCGTCCTTGAGCAGCAGCATGAAAAACTCCTTTTTCGAATTACTTCGGGCGGTGGTCGGAAGGTCCGAGGATCGATTTCTTCTCGGTCGCCTCGATGTGGCGGATGAAGCGATATTTATTCTCGAGCTCGTCGGCGCCGATCGCCGGCAGCTTCGGCTGCCCTTGATCGACCTTCGCAGCGATAAAGCTCAGCGCGCCGCGCTGCATCGCGGCCTGAAACTCGCGGCGGAATGCTTCGGGGCCGGCGGCCCAGCAGGCGTGCTTGTAGCCCGCGCCCTCGGCGAGCGCGACCACGTCGGTCCCGGAGACGGTCGCGGTCACCGTCGCGCCGGACGCTTCGTAGACCTGATTGTCGAACAGCAGATGGATGAGATTCGGCGGATTCTGCCACGCGATCGTCGGCAGGCCGCAGAGGTTCATGAGAAACGCGCCGTCGCCGTCGATGGCGATCACCTTTCGCTCCGGCAGCCCGAGCGCGATGCCGAGCGAGATCGACGAGGCGAGGCCGAGCGTCCGCGGGCGAAAATTGCCGTCGCCCGGCCGCAGCGCCTGCCATTCGCGCGCCGCCCATCCGGCGGCGACGACGAGCGCGTCTCCCGCGTCGGCGGCGATCGCCTTCAAATAATCGTAGCGCTGCATCAGTCCACTTCCAGGACGGTGCGCGTAAGCAAAATCGCCACCGGACGGCGCGAATCCTCGGCGAGGATCTGCGCGCCGCGGATCGTCTGCTCCACCTCGTCGGGTTTGCGCAGGATGTAGGTGCGGAGCCCCAGCGCGTCGAGCACCGGCTCGGTTACCGAGCCCACCGTCGCGAAGCCGCGGTCGCCGAAGTCCCCGGCGTAGTAAATCAGCAGCAGCACGGGAATTTGAAACTGCAGGCACGTCGTCGTGAGCGCGTTGCAGCTGTTGAGGAGCCCCGCGTTCTGCATCACCATCGCCGGTTTTTTTCCGGTGAGATACGCGCCGGCGCAGATGCCGACGCCTTCTTCCTCGCGGCAGAGCGGCACGTGCTTGAGCGCCGGATCCTTGTCGATCGCGCGGATCAGCTCGACGACTTTGAGGTCGGGCAGCGTCGCGACGAAGTCGACGCCGGCCTTTTTCAGACTGGCGACCATATTTCCTGCGGCTCGAATCGCGTCCATGCGTCAGAGTCCCGCAATACTAAATGACCGCCGACTATTCAAGCCTCCGGCCGATACCGCCGGCGTTCGTTTTGATCTTGACAGAAGAAAGGCAATCTCTATAGTGACAAATTGTCTCATGGAAGAGCGCACGCTAAAAGTCAGCGAAGAGCACGTTTGGGTCGGCGTCGAAGATCAACACGTTTTTTTCGGCGTGACGAACTATGGGCAAAGCGAGCTCGGCAAGGTCATCGCGGTCGATTTGCCGGACGTCGGCGATAAGGTCGAGAAAGGCGAGCCGTTCGCCGAAATCGAGTCGAACACGACGGCCGCCGAGCTGATCGCGCCGGTCTCGGGAACCGTCATCGCGGTCAATCACGAGCTCGAGTCGCACCCGTCGGCTATCAACGAAGATCCTTACAAAGACGGCTGGGTGATCGAGGTGCGGCTGAAGGACACGTCGGAAGTCCAGTCGCTGATGGACATGGACGAATACTACCACTTCGTGTTCAAGACCGGCTCTTAGCCGGAATAATTAGGAGGGCGGCTCTTTTGCCGCGGCGCCGGGGCTTTTCGCGGCGCCGCTTTTGCCGCGCGCGGAATCCGCCGGCGCGAAGCGATAAACCGTCTCGCCGGGCCGCGTGAGGCCGAGCTCCTCGCGGGCCATTTTTTCGAGATACGCGTCGTCGCGCCGAATCCGCTCGACGCGCTCTCTGAGCCCGTCGTTTTCCTTCTGCAGGAGAAAGTTTTTCTCCTGCAGCTGTTTCTTCTCGCCCTGCAAACGCCAGAGGTGGAACACCCCGCGCTCGCCGAACGCCGTAAAAAGGGCGAGCGCAACGAGCAGACTGGAAAAGAGGTAGACGATCCAGCGCGGGGATGATCCGGATAGACGCATGCGACGACGGAGAAGGCAGTGTAGCACATTTTCGACGCGCTTGCTCGGCGAAACGGGAGTTTTGCCGCTCGCGACGCGCGGCGAAGACCGATCGCGGAGGTAGCAATGAAAATCAAGCAACTCCTCGGGCGCGAGGTTTTGGACTCGCGCGGCCAGCCGACCGTCGAGGTCGACGTGACGCTCGCCAACGGCGTGCGCGGCCGGGCGACGGTGCCTTCGGGCGCGTCCACGGGCGAGCACGAAGCCGTCGAGCTGAGAGACGGCGCCAGCCGCTATCTCGGCAAGGGCGTCGCCCAGGCGGTGGCGAACGTCAACCGCGTGATCGCGCCGCGCGTGCGCGGCAAGGACGCGCGCCGGCAGGAGGAGATAGACCGCTTGATGATCGACCTCGACGGCAGCGCCGACAAAGGCCGGCTCGGCGCGAACGCCATCTTGGGCGTCTCGCTCGCGGCGGCCAAGGCGCAGGCGGCGGCGGACAAGCTTCCGCTCTACCGCTATCTCGGCGGCCCGCGCGCGAAGACACTGCCCGTTCCGATGCTGAACGTCCTGAACGGCGGCGCGCACGCCGACAACAACGTCGACTTTCAGGAGTTCATGATCGTGCCGGCGGGGCTTAAAAGCTTCACCGAGGCGCTGCGCGCGGCGGCGGAGATTTTTCAGACGCTCAAGAAGGTTTTGCAGAAGCGCGGCTACTCGACGAGCGTCGGCGACGAAGGCGGCTTCGCGCCGCGGCTCAAAACCAACGAAGAGGCGGTCCAGCTCCTGCTCGAAGCGATCGAGCAGGCCGGTTACAAGCCGGCGGCCGACGTGGCGCTCGCGCTCGACGTCGCTTCGAGCGAGCTGTACGCCGACGGCGGCTACGTATTCAAAAAATCCGACGGGAAAAAGCGCGGCCGCGACGAGATGGTCCGCCTCTACGAAGACTGGGTGCGGCAGTATCCGATCGTCTCCATCGAGGACGCGTTCGCCGAAGACGACTGGGACGGCTGGAAACTGCTCACCGACGCGCTGGGAAAGAAAGTCCAGCTCGTCGGCGACGACCTCTTCGTCACCAACAAGACGCGCCTCGCGCGCGGCATCGAGATGGGCGTCGCGAACTCGATTCTCATCAAAGTAAATCAGATCGGCACGCTGAGCGAAACGCTGGAGACGATGCGGCTGGCGGCGAAGTCCGGCTACACGACGGTGGTCTCGCACCGCTCGGGCGAGACCGAAGACGCGACGATCGCGGACCTCGCGGTCGCGACCAACGCCGGACAGATCAAGACCGGCGCGCCGTGCCGCGGCGAGCGCACCGCGAAGTACAACCAGCTGCTGCGCATCGAGCAGGAGCTGGGGAAACGCGCGGTATATCCGGGGAAGAGCGCCTTCGCCAACTGAGCGTGAAGCGCGAGACGGTCGAGGAAAAGCGGCGACGGACGGCGAAGATCGCGCAGCGTCTCGCCGAGACTTATCCCGGCCTGCGCGTCCCGCTCGACCATAAAAATACCTTCGAGCTGCTCGTCGCGGTCATCCTCTCGGCGCAGTGCACCGACGAGATGGTGAACCGCGTCACGCCGGAGCTTTTCCGCCGCTATCCTATGCCCGACGCGCTGGCGCGCGCGCCGCTGAAAAGCATCGAGGCGCTGATCCGCCGCCTGGGGCTATTTCACGCAAAAGCGCTGGCGCTCAAGAAGATGAGCCGCCAATTAGTGGAAAAGCACGCCGGCGAAGTCCCGGCGACGATGGCAGAGCTCACGAGTCTTCCCGGCGTCGGTCGAAAAACGGCCAACGTGATCCTCGGCCACGCCTTCGGCACTCCGGGCATCATCGTCGACACGCACTGCAAGCGCGTGTCGCGCCGGCTGGGGCTCACCCGCGAATCAGATCCGGAAAAAATCGAGCGCGATTTGATGAAATTGCTGCCGCCGGAGGAGTGGACCGGCTTTTCGCACCGGCTCGTGCTTCACGGCCGGCGCGTCTGCTACGCGCGCAAGCCGGACTGCGCGCACTGCCCGGTCAACGACCTGTGCCCTTCGGCCTTCCGGGTTTAGGCGGCGGCGCCTTATCTGAATAAGACTTTTGCCAGCTCCGAGCGGTACTTCTGCGTCAGGTCGTGGTCGTTCCCGAGCACTTCGAAGATGCTGAGCATCGCCTTGCGCGCGCCCTCGTCTTGAAAGCCGCGGTCGCGCTTCAAGACTTCGAGAAACTCCTTCAGCGCGTCCTCGTATTTCTCGCCGGCCGCCAGCGCCTCGGCGAGCGCAAAGCGCTTCTCCAGATTATCCGGATCGGCGGCGAGCGCGGCGCGCAGCTCCGCCTCGTTGCCGCCGCCGCTTTGAAGCTTGAGACGCGCCAGCAGCCGCTCGGCCTCGGCCCGAAGCGGGCTCGTGAAGGCGACTCGGTCGAGGAGATCCTGCGCGCGCTGCACGTCGTCCGAAGCGATCAGCCGTGCCAAACCCAGCAGCGACCGGTCGTGATTGGGTTCCGCCGCGAGTAGCTTCTCGTAGATCGCCTTCGCCTCTTCGCTGATGCCCTCCGCCGCGAGTTTCTCGGCCTTCTCGGCCTCCCGGTCGGCCGCCGTCGGCAGGAACCGCGCCAGGATCTCGCGCACCGCTTCTTCCGGCAGCGCGCCGGTGAACTCGTCGACGAGCGCGCCGTCCTGAAAAATCTTCACCGCCGGAATGCCTTGAATGCGAAACACGCCGGCGAGCTCCGCATTCTCATCCACGTTGACTTTCGCGAGAATGAAATCGCCTTGACGCTCCTCCGCCAGCCGTTCCAGCACCGGGCCGATGACGCGGCAGGGGCCGCACCACGGCGCCCAGAAATCGACGACCACAGGCGTTTGGCGCGACCGCTCGAGGACTTCCTTCTCGAAATTTGCTTCGCCGACTTCGATCGTCCACTGGTTCATGGATCTTCTACCTGCCTCCGCCGTACTTCGGATCGTTGGCGATGATCTTGCGCGCGAAGTTCCGCACCTGGGCCGCGACGGGCCGGAGCGCGTACACCGCCGTCTCCCAGATCTCATCCTCGGTCGCGCCGGCCTGGCGCGCGCGCTCGAGATGCAGTTTGGCGCCGTGCTCGTGATTGATCGCGAGATTCACCGCGAAGCGGATGAGCTGCGACATCTTCTCATCCAGCGCGCCTTCCTTATATTCGATCCCCATGAACTCCATCGGCTTGGCCATTTAAACGTCGCTCCTTTCCGCTGATTATTTTTTCGCCGGATCGAAGGCATTCCCGTTCAGAGTGAAACTGCGCTCCACAGGCACGGGGCGCAGGATCGTTTGTAGGACATAGCAGCCGTTCTCCGCGTTGCGCACGACCGCGGCGACCTTCTCCGCGGGTTCGCCCGATTCGATCTCCAGCCGCGTCGCGAAGCCGAGACCCTCGGCGCGGACCGTCTCGGCCAGCACCGAGCCTTCGCTTTTGAATTTCGCCGTCACGAAAACACGGGCCTTGTCGATTTTCGCTTTCATCATTTCCCCGTACCGGGAAATCTGCGTGAGCAGTCAAAATCCCAGCGACAGCGCGAAATACGCGAGCGGCGACGGCGCTCTGTTGTCGCCGCCGGTGCGCTCGGCTTCATCGCAATAGACGGTAAATCCTCGGACATGGCCTTCTTTGCGCATCTTGCGGAGCGTCTCCGCGTCGGCTTCAAGGACGATCTCGCGGCTGATCTTAATGTCTTCCGCCATGTGACTCCCTCCTATTTTATCAATATAATGTCGCCAGGGTCATTTTTCCATGGGCGACCGATGTCCGTGAAATATTCCGGCCCCTTTAGAGTAAAACGTTCGACCTTGTTAAAGCTCTTATTAAATCGAAGGGGTAAAGGCATCAGACAAAATCGACGGTTACGAATTTAAAATCGTATTTTTTTCTTGACACACAATTCCTAGCGTCTATAATTCTTTCATCAACAAAATCTGGAGGGTGCAAGAACGTCTTTTTCGCCTGAGCAGAGCTCCTACCTCGAGGTAAATACCTGCCGGGGAAATAAACAAGGAGGCGCCTATGGCTGCAAAGAAAAAAGCCAAGAAAAAAAAGAAGAAGTAAGCCGTTTTTGTGGTGGTGTGGTGGTGGTGAAATAACCCTCCTCATGCTCAGGCGATAGGGCGGCCGTCCTGGCCGCTCAACGCAAGGCCCTTCGACAAAACGGAGGGCCTTGTTATTTTCCCGAGTCGACTTAATGTTGTGGTATGGAAAATCGGAGCGCGCCTCTGCCGATCGATCTCTACTCGCCGGAAAGGGAAAAATACAAAGCGCCGCTCATCTTGATTCACGGCTTGTGGTCCGCCAGCACCTGCTGGATGCCGTGGGCGACGCACTTCGCAAATCTCGGCTGGGAGTGCCGCGCGGTCAACTTGCGCGGCCGCTTCGGCGAAAACGCCGCGACCGATCTCAAGCGTCTGACTTTCGAAGAATGCGTCGACGACGTCAGGCAAGCCCTTCGCGCCGCTCCTTTTCCGCCGGTGGTTCTGGCGCACGATCTCGGCGCCTCGATCGCGCTGGAGGCGGCGGCGGAAAATAAATTGTCCGCGCTGGTCTTGGTCGCCCCGCTGTCGCCTGAGAGCGAGCTTCCGCGCGCCGTCAAACTCCTCCGGCTCAAATACCGGCCGCTGCTTTTTCTTCGCCGCCCGTTCCGGCTGGAAGAAAGCGACTTCCGGAAGCTCTGGCTGGGCTCCGGCAGTCAGGACGGCGACGGCGGCGACTGTCTCGTCGCCGACGCCCCGGCCCTCGTCGACGCCTTCTTCGCCCGTCGCCTGAACCTCGCACGCGAAACCGCGCCATGGCCGACCCTTATCGCCGCCGCCCGCGACGACCGCATCGTTGCGGCCGCCGCGCAGCAAATTTTCGCCGGACGCCTCGGCGCCGAATTCCGAGAATATACCGGCGGTCATTGGCTCATCGGCGAAGCCGGCGGCGAAGAAGTCGTGCGCGACCTGCACCGCTGGATCGTGCAAAAAGCCGGCGGCGAGATCCTCCTCGAGCAGCCGCCCCCCGTGCCGCCGCAGTGAGGCGGCGCTTGCTTACCGCTCCGGTGTCGGATAAATTCGTAAGGATTTATGAAGCGTCTATCGGCATCTCTTGTCGCTTTTCTTCTGTTCCTTCCTGTCTACGCCCCTGTCTATGCCGGTGGCGTGGAAATTGGCCAAAAAGCGCCGGAATTCGAGCTCGCGAGCACGAAAGGCGGCACGATAAAGCTCGCCGATTTCGCCGGGAAAAAAGAGGTCGTCCTGCTCTTTTACCCGATGGACTTCACGCCCACGTGAATCCGCGAGCTGTCGTCCAGTCGGGACGATTATGAGAAATTCACCGCCGCAGGCGCCGAAGTGCTCGGCTTGAGCGCCAATCAGACGTTTTCCCAGAAAGCTTTCGCCGACTATTTGAAGCTCAACTTCCCTCTGCTGAGCGATGCGGATTTGAAGACGATCAAAAGTTACGGCGTTCTCAACGGCACGGTCGCGCAGCGCTCTTACTTCATCATCGACCGCAACGGCATCCTTCGTTACAAGAAGATTTTGGAGCGCGGCGAGCCGCTGCTCTCGAACGACGCCCTCGTCGAGGAAGTTAAAAAGATCGGCGGAAACCCTGCATGAAGCTCCGCCTCGGCGTCGCTCTGTCCTTGTTGCTCTACGCCTCCGGCGCGCCGGTCTGGGCGCAGGGTAAGATCAATTACAAGCAACTCGTCCCGAATCTCGAGCCGATGAAGGACAACTCGTCGACGCCCGAGTTTACGCTCATGGACCCGTCCGGAAAAAAAGTCTCGTTGAAAGAATATCGCGGCAAGCTCGTCCTGCTGAATTTCTGGGCGACTTGGTGCGTGCCCTGCCGCGAGGAAATGCCCGCGATGGAGCGGCTCTACCAGCAATTTAAGAACAAGGGCTTCGCCATCGTGGCCGTCAACGTCAAAGACAGCAAGAAGGACGCGTTCGCGTTTCTCAAGGAGCTCAAAATCACCTATCCGATCATGCTCGACCCGGACGGCGAGGTCGGGCTCTTGTACGGCGCATGGGGCTTGCCGACGACCTACCTCATAGGCCCGAAGGGCGAAGGGCTCGCCCGCCTCTGGGGGCCCGCCGCCTGGGACGGCGCCGGCGCCAAGCAGCTCATTCAAGATCTTCTCGACGGGAAGCGATGAACGAAGTCAATTTCGCCGTCGCCTTCACGTCGGGACTCCTGTCGTTTCTCTCTCCCTGCGTCCTGCCGGTGATTCCGTCGTATCTGTCGTTCATCTCCGGCGTCTCGCTCGACGAGATGACCGGCCCGGACGCCGAAGCCGGCGCGCGGCGGCGCGTGGTCTTCAATTCGCTCGCGTTCATCATCGGCTTTTCGCTCGTCTTCGTCTCGCTCGGCGCGTCCGCCAGCGCCCTCTATGGAGTATTCGCGGGCCATCGCCGCTTAATCCGCATCGCCGGCGGGCTGGCGATCATTCTCGTCGGCGTCTACCTTCTGGGCTACCTTAAAATTCCCGCTCTCGAACGCTACTTTCAGGTCAATTTGAAAGACAAGCCGGCCGGCTACCTCGGGTCGGCGCTCGTCGGGGTCACGTTCGCCATCGCCTGGATACCCTGCGTCGGACCGATTCTCGGCGCGATCCTCGCGCTGGCGGCGACCTCCAACGACGGGGTCCTCCTTTTGAGCAGCTACGCCGCCGGACTCGCCGTGCCGTTTTTTTTGAGCGCCGTCGCCGTCGATTCCTTTTTCCTCTTCTCGCGGAGCTTCCGCCGCTACGTCCATTACGTGCACGTCATCGCCGGGGTCATGCTCATCGTCATCGGCGCGCTGCTCGTGAGCGATTACTTTTCGCTCCTGAACATCTATGTCATCCGGCTCACGCCGCGCTGGCTGCTGGAACGACTCTAGGCGGCCGCTATCACTGGCGCGCGCCGCAGCGCCGCCATTCCCCGCCGTTGTTTGACCTATCCAGGGCCAAATGTTACGTTTTTTAAGTTCGTTTTACGCCAGATTCACCGGACCGGCGTCTTTCGTCCGCGTTAAGCCAAGACCTTCGTGGAGAAGTCAATGGAAGAACAAATTCGTTCTATCCTCAAGTCTTTGGGGGAGGATCCCGAGCGCGAGGGGCTCTTGAAGACTCCGAAGCGCGTAAGCGACGCGCTTTCTTTTCTCACGCGCGGCTACTCCATGAATGTCGACGAGGTGATCAACGACGCGGTCTTCACCGAAAACTATTCGGAGATGATCGTGCAGAAAAATATCGATTTGTATTCGCTTTGCGAGCACCATCTGCTGCCGTTCTTCGGCAAGGCGCACGTCGCCTACCTGCCGCAGGGAAAGATCATCGGAGTCTCGAAGCTCGCGCGCGTGGTCGATGTTTTCGCGCGCCGCCTCCAGGTGCAGGAGCGGCTGACGAGCCAGATCGCCACGACGCTGATGGATAAGCTCGATCCGCTGGGCGTCGGCGTCGTTATCGAGGCCGAGCACCTGTGCATGCGCATGCGCGGCGTGGAGAAGCAAAATTCCCTCATCATCACGAGCACGCTGCTCGGCGCCTTCCGCCACCGGCAGGAGACGCGCAACGAATTCATGAATCTGATCCACAGCTGAAGAGGTCGCGATGGAGATCAAATTTCAAGATCGGCCGCCGGAGAGAATCAAGACGGCATTGCTCGCGTTTCCCGTCCGCGAAAAGCGGCTGGACGATCCGGCGCTCAGGCGCCTGGACCGCCTGCTCGGCGGCAGGCTCGCCGAGCGCATCAAGAAAAGCCAGTTCACCGGCGCGGAAGCCGCCGCGCTCTCCTACGGCACGGCGGGAAAAATCGGCGCGGCGAACCTTTTGCTGATCGGCCTCGGGAAATCCGAGGAGATCAGCGCCGACAGCTGGCGCAAGGCGGGCGCCCGCGCGCGGAAAGAAGCCGCCGCGCTCGGCGCCGAGGAGTTCGTGTTTTTCTTCGCGCCGGAAAAAGACGCGGAGACCGCCGCGGAGGCGGTCGCCGAGGGCGCACTGCTCGCCTCGTACCAGTTCAACAAATACCGCTCCGACGGCAAACCGCGCGCCGAAGTGCGCACGATGACGCTGGTCGGCCCCGGCGCCGGCCGCGGCAACAGCCTCAAGCGCGCGGTCAAGCTCGCGACCGATACCGTTCCGGGCGTTTTCGCCGCGCGCGATCTCGTCAACGAGCCGCCGTCCGTCGCGACCGCGCGCTTTCTCGGGGAAGCCGCGCGGCGCCTCTGCCGCGGCCGCGGCCTTAGCGTGGAGGTCTGGAACAAGAAAAAAATCCAGGCGATGAACTTGAACGGGCTGCTCGCCGTCAACCGCGGCAGCACCGAGGAGCCGCGCTTCATCGTGATCCGCTACCGTCCGCCGACGAGAGCGCAGAAAAAAGTCGCGCTGATCGGCAAGGGTATCACCTTCGATTCCGGCGGGCTCTCGCTCAAGACCGGCAAGGGAATGGAGACGATGAAGCTCGACATGGCCGGCGGCGCAGCGATCATCGGCGCGATGAGCCGTTTGCCCGAGCTCCGCCCCGCGGTGGAGGTGACCGGCTATATCCCGACGACCGACAACCTGCCGAGCGGCAGCGCGCAGAAGCCGGGAGACATTATCCGCTACCTCAACGGCAAGACGATCGAAGTGCTCAACACCGACGCCGAGGGGAGATTGATTTTGGCCGACGGCCTGGCGCTGGCGGCGAAGGAAAAACCCGACTGCATGGTCAACCTCGCGACGCTCACCGGCGCGTGCATGGTCGCGCTCGGCACCGAGGTCGCCGGGCTCTTCAGCAACGACCAGCCGCTCGCAGAGGCGCTGCTTCGCGCGTCGAAAGAAGCCGGCGAGAAACTCTGGCAGCTTCCGCTGGTGAAAGAATACCGCGAAGAGATCAAGAGCAGCGTCGCCGATATGAAGAACATCGGCGGCTCGTACGGCGGCGCGATCACGGCGGCGCTCATCCTGCAGGAGTTCGTCGACGGCGTGCCGTGGGCGCATCTCGACATCGCGGGTCCGGCCTTCGCGGAAAAAGAGATGCTTTTGTCGACCAAAGGCGGCACCGGCTTCGGAGTGCGGACGCTGATCCGGTTCTTAAGCGGCCTCAGCAACTGAAAGAAAGGACCCCGATGGCGAAAGTATTGGAAGTGACCGACGCGACCTTCGAGTCCGAGGTGCTGAAATCGAGCGTGCCGGTGCTGGTGGACTTCTGGGCGCCTTGGTGCGGGCCGTGCAAAATGATTGCGCCGGTCGTCGAAGAGCTGGCGGCGGAGTACGACGGCAAGCTGAAAGTCGCCAAGATCAACGTCGACGACAACCCGCTCACGCCGTCGCGCTACGGGGTGCGCGGCATCCCCAACCTGCTCATCTTAAAAGGCGGCACCGTGAGAGATCAGATCGTCGGCGCGTGCCAGAAGGCGCGGCTGGTCCAGGCGATCGGCAACGTGCTTTAAGCTTTAGACAGATCGGATCTCTGCGCGTAGGGGCGGTTGGCGAACCGTCCCTATTTTTTTAGAACGTAAAGCGGCGCATGCTGACGCTGAGGAGAAATCCCACCGCCACCATCATCGTGACCATCGAAGAGCCGCCGTAGCTCAACAGCGGCAGCGTTATCCCGACGACGGGCATGAGGCCCGTCACCATCGCCACGTTGATCACCGCCTGCCAGAAAAACATGGCCACGACGCCGAAAGCGAGCAGCGCGCCGATGCGGTCCTTGGCGCGCGCGACCACGCGCAGGCCGGCGATCATAAAGGCGAAATAGAGCACCAGCAGAAGCACGCAGCCGATAAAGCCCCATTCCTCGGCGAAGACCGCGAAAATGAAATCGGTATGCTGCGCCGGCAGGAAGTCGAGCCGGTTCTGCGTGCCGTTGAGAAACCCCTTGCCGAGAAAACGCCCGGAGCCCACGGCGATCTTCGATTGGATGACATGGTAGCCGGCGCCGAGCGGATCCAAATCGGGATTTAAAAAAGTCCAGATGCGGTTTCGCTGGTACGGCTTGAGAAAATGATAAGCGATCGGCAAGAACGCGATGCCCGCGGCGGCCAAGGCTAGAAACGAGCGCACCCGAAGGCCGCCCATCAGAATGAGGCTGAAAAAGACGACGACGATAATGATCGCGGTGCCGAGATCGGGCTGGATGAGCGTCAAGACCGCCAGCGGCCCGACGAGCAAAAAAGGCATCCAGAGGTTCCGCAGGCTGTAGCCGCCGGGGGGCTCGTCGTATTGCAAAAACTTGGTGAGCGCGAGCACGATCGCGATCTTCGCGAGCTCGGACGGCTGCAGCGTGAAAAATCCCAGGTGAATCCAGCGCTGCGACCCTCCGCCCGAGTGGCCGATGAAATAAACCACCGCCAGCAGCACGAGCGTGACGCCGTACACCGGGTACGCGATGCGGTCGACGTGATGGTAATCCAACGTCGCCGCCGACATCATCGCGACCAGGCCGAAAAGGAACCAGTAAAACTGCTTCATCGCCAGCCCGCTCGCGCGGTGCTCGGTGACGCTGTACGTCGCGCTGTAGATCGTCAGAAAGCCGACGCAGACGAGCCCGATCGCCAGCGCGACGAGCGGCCAGTCGAAATGGGAGATGAGACGTCGATCAATCGGCACGGTCTTCCACCGGCGCGCGGGCCAGCTTCTGCCCCGCGGGCTCTTTTTCCGTCGGCGCCGGGATCTCGCCCTGCGCCGCGAGATAGGTCTCGATGACTTTTTTCGCCAGCGGCGCCGCCGCCGAGCCGCCGTGGCCGCCGTGCTCGACGATGACCGCGACCGCGATCTCGGGATTCTCCGCCGGGGCGTAAGAAACGAACCAGGCATGGTCCCGGATGAGATAGGCCAGGTTCTCGCTCTTCACCGTCGCGCCCTTCATCTCGGCCACCTGTGCGGTGCCGGTTTTGCCGGCGATACGGACGAGCGGCGATCTCGCCGCGCCGCCGGTGCCCTCCGGGCTTGCGACGACGTCGGCGAGCGCGTTGCGCACGTTGTCGAGCGTGCCCGCCTTGAATGTCAGGGAACGGAGCTTCTCGGGCCCGTATTCGCGCACGACGGCGCCGTCGAGCGATTCGACGCGCTGGACGAACCACGGCTTGTACACGGTGCCGCCATTGGCGACCGCCGACATCATCAGCGCCATCTGCAGCGGCGTTACCGTCACGTAGCCCTGTCCGATCGCGATCGACGGCGTCTCGCCCGGAAACCACGGCTGCTTGAATCTTCTGAGCTTCCACTCGGAGTCCGGAATGAGCCCGGACTTCTCGTCGTCGAGATCGATGCCGGTCTTTTCGCCGAGGCCGAGCGCGCGCGCCCATTTCGCGATCTTGTCGACGCCCAATTTGTTCCCAACCTGATAAAAATAGACGTCGCAGGACTGCACGATGCCGCGGCGCAGGTCGACCGAGCCGTGCCCCTCTTTCTTCCAGTCGCGGAACACGCGGTTGCCGAACGCCATCGAGCCGGCGCAGCCGAGATGCGTGTCGGGCTGGATCGCGCCTTCTTCCAGCGCCGCGAGGCTGAGAACGATCTTGAAGGTCGAGCCCGGCGGATACTGCCCCTGGATCGCGCGGTTGTTCATTGGGTGCGCGCGGTCGTTCATGTAGCCGCGCCACTCTTCGGCCGTGACGCCGCGCGCGAAGACGTTGGGATCGAATGCCGGCGCGCTCACCATCGCGAGAACCGCGCCGTTGCGCACGTCGAGCGCGACGATCGCGCCTTCCTTCCCCTGCATCGCCTCCTGCGCGGCATGCTGCACGTCGCGGTCGAGCGTCATCACGACATTGTAGCCGGGCACATCTTCGACCTCGTGGAGGACGCGCACGCGCCGGCCGAGCGCATCGACCTCGACCTGCTGCCCGCCGCTCTGCCCACGGAGATATTCCTCCCAGCGGCGCTCCACGCCCGCCTGGCCGATCTCATCGCCCATGGTGTAACCGTTGGCCTTCTGCGTCTTCAGCTGCCGCGGGCCGATCTCGCCCAGGTAGCCGATCAGGTGAGCGGCCATGCCGGTATCCAGATAATTGCGCCGCGGCCGCGTGCGCAGCGAAATGCCGGGGAGATCGAGCTGATGCGACTCGACGACCACAACCGAGCGCCAGTCGATGTCCTTTCCCAGCACGATCTCGTCGAACGGCGCGCGGTACTTGTCGTCCTTAAAGGCCTTGACCAGCTCTTCCTCGGGACGGCCGAGATAGCGCGCGAGGCGGCGCAGCGTCTGTTCCGGCTCGACGGTATCCTCCGGGACGAAGAGAAGATCGAACGACGGACGGCTGTCGACCATGAGCTGGCCGCGGCGGTCGCGCACCATGCCGCGCGTGCCGGGGACTTTTTTCAGCCGAATACGGTTGTTTTCGGAAAGATAAGTGTAGCGCTCGCCGTCGATCACCTGGAGGTAGAGCAGCCGGCCGAAAAGAAATAAAAAGATGACGCACACGAGCGCGACGAGCAGCTGCGTGCGGCGGCGAAATTCCGGCGGAACCTCTTTTTGCGAAGAGAGCGAGATCATTGCGGTATCTTAACCTGCTCCAGATAGTTCTGCCCGCGCTTCAACGCCCAGAAAAGCGCCGGCGCGAGGATCGCCGCGAGCGTCGCGTCGATCAGAATATATTTCAGGGTGCCGACGCCGTAGCGCTCCATCGTGAGGAACGTCGCCCATAATAGCATGAGCGAGGCCCCTTTGACCCACGAGGCGAGGAAAACGACCGACGCGCTGAGCAGCGGGCTGTGCACCCAGATCGCCCGCGAGCTGAGGTAGGCGGTGATGAAAACGAGCGTCAGCGCGAAAGCGTTGAGGCCCAGGACGTTGCTGGAGAACACGTCGACCGAATAGCCGAGCAGAAAGGTTCCGACGACCGCGCCGACCGTCGGGTGGTTGAGGCCGAGATAGACGCAGAGCACGAGCGCGAGATCGGGGACGAACGGCCCGAGCGGCACGAGGCGCGGCAGCGTCGTCTGAAACAACAGCAGCACGAAGCCCGCGATGAAAAATAACAGCGAGACCTTCATCGGGTTCAGTCTTTGATTTCTGGCGTGTTGCCGCGCACGACAAGCACCTCTTCGACGCGCCCGGGGTCGAGCGCGAGGCCGACTTCGATGTACTGGAAGAGGCCGAGGTTCTTCTTGTTCACCTTCGAGACGGTCCCGATGAGCAGCCCTTTGGGGAAAACGCCGTCAAGACCCGAGGTGACGAGCCGGTCGCCTTCCTTGAGGTCGTCGCTGCGCTTAACATACTTCATCACCGGCCCGTTATCGAGCGATCCCGATACGAGGCCGCGAGCGCGGCTTCGCTGCACCATCGCGTCGACGCCGCTGTGCGAATCGGTGACGAGCAGCACCTTGGCGTTGCGGCCGGTGACCGAGACGACCTGGCCTATAACCCCGAGCGGCGAGATCACCGCCATCCCTTTCTCGACGCCGTTCGCTCTTCCTTTGTCGATAATCAACGTGTGGAAGTAGGCGCTGGCGCTGTTGGCGATGACAGTGGCCGTGACCGCCTTTGGCGCCCATTCGGTGCGGAACTCCATCAGCTCGCGGAGCCGCTTGTTCGCCGCCTCCTCTTCGAGCAGGCGGCTTTTTTCTCCTTCGAGTTCGCGAACGCGCGTCTTGAGCCGCTCATTCTCCGCGGCGACGCCGCGCAGCGCGACGTAGCCGCCGAAGAAATCGCGCACGCCGAACACCGTGGACTGAATCGCCGACTGCAGCGGGCGCATGACGGCGATCAACAGCGGTCCGATGGGATCGGCGCGGTGCTGGCCCTTGGCGGCCGGCGCGATGATATAGAGCGAGACGAGAACCGAGAGGAAAGCGCTGAAAAGAACCTGATTGCGGCGAAGGAAAGAAAGCATCGAACTCTAACCCGCGCTCACGCTGCATGACCGGGCATACGGGGCGCCGCCTACGACGTGGCGACCTCCTTCAGCAAGGATATCTCGTCCAGCGCCTTGCCCGCGCCCATCACCACCGCAGTCAGGGGATCGTCGGCCAGCACCACCGGCAGGCCGGTTTCTTCGCGTATCAGCATGTCGAGATTGCGCAGCAGCGAGCCGCCGCCCGCGAGCACGATGCCCCGATCGACGATGTCGGAGGCGAGTTCGGGCGGGGTGCGCTCGAGCGAGATCTGCACCGCCTCGACGATCTGGTTGAGCGGCTCGACGAGCGAGTCGCGGATCTCTTTGTCGGTGATGACCACCGTCTTGGGCACGCCGGAAACGAGATCGCGGCCCTTGATTTCCATCGTCTGGATTTCGTCGCCCGGATAGGCGGAGCCGATCGTGATCTTGATCAGCTCGGCCGTTCGCTCGCCGACCAGCAACTTGTATTTGCGTTTGATAAACTGCGCGATCGCCTCGTCCATCTTGTCGCCGCCGACGCGGATCGAGCGGGAAAAGACGATGCCGGACAGGGAGATGACCGCGACTTCGGTGGTGCCGCCGCCGATGTCGACGATCATGCTGCCTGTCGGTTCGGTGATCGGCAGGCCGGCGCCGATGGCGGCGGCCATCGGCTCCTCGATCAAATAGACCTCGCGCGCTCCCGCCGAGGTCGCCGATTCCCTGACTGCGCGTTTTTCCACCTCGGTGATCCCGAAAGGGACGCCGATGATGATGCGCGGGCGGACAAAGCTGTGGCGGTTCTGGACCTTGCGAATGAAATACCGCAGCATCGCCTCGGTGATCTCGAAATCGGCGATGACGCCGTCCTTCAACGGCCTGATCGCGACGATGCTGCCCGGCGTGCGGCCGAGCATTTTCTTCGCTTCGGCGCCGACCGCGAGCACTTTCTTCCCGCCGCGCTCGTTTTTATGCTGGACCGCGACAACCGAGGGCTCGTTGCAGACGATTCCCTCGTTCTTGACGTAGATCAAAGTATTGGCGGTCCCGAGATCGATAGCCAGGTCGTTGGAAAACAGGCTAAATAGGGAATCCAGCATGCAAAAAAAGAGTCTCCTTTTGATTCCCGGATGGGGAAGATTCGAGTGAAAATAACAAATTTGCCGCTTCCAAGCAAGTTGACTTTTTCAGCCGCGGACCGCCGGGCCGGGCGGCGGGCTTCGGTTGCAATGGCGGTGCCCATTCCTTAATATGAAAAGACTTTAACTTCCCCGCCGAAAGGGTTTCCAATTTCATGCTCGACGTCTTGCGCAAACGGAAGCGCTCGTGGGTGGTCATTTTTTTTCTCGCGATTATCGTCGTGGTCTTCATCGCCTTTTACGGCGGCAACAAATTTCGCGAGCCGGGCACGGAAAAAGTCGCCGAGATCAACGGCGAAGCGATCAGCCAGCGCGATTTCGCCGTGCAGTACCAGCGAACGCTCGACATCTATCGCAATATGATGAAGCGCGAGCTTACGCCCGAGACGCAGAAGACGATGAAGATCAAAAACACCGTGCTCGAGGACATGATCCAGCGCCGGCTCGTGCTTCAGGAGACGCGCAGGCTCGGTCTCGCCGTCTCGGACGACGAGCTCATGAACGCGATCTCCCGCGTGCCGGACTTTCAAGTCGACGGACGCTTCAGCAAAAACCGCTATCTCCAGGTGCTCAGCGCAAGCCGCATCCCCGCCGCGCAGTTCGAGGACGAACAGCGCGAGCAGCTGCTGATGCAAAAGCTCATGGACGCGATCCAGGACTCGGCGCAGGTCTCCGAGAGCGACGTGCGCGAGCGCTATGCTTTCGGCCAGGAAAAAGTCTCGTTCGCGTTCATCCGCGTCTCGACGGGCGATTTCCTCGCGCGCCAGAGCGCCGACGACGCCGAGATTAAAGCTTACTACGATAAGAACAAAGCGGCGCTCACCGAGCCGCTCAAGGTTCGCATCGAATACGTTTTCTACCCCTTCGAGCATTTCGCGGCGAAGACGGAAATCTCGCCGAAAGAGATCGAGGATTATTACGTCCGCAACCGCGAGACGCGTTTCCAGCAGCAGAAGGCGGTGAAGCTGCGCCACATTCTCGTCCGCGCGCCGGCCGACGCGGCGCAAAAGCCCGCCGCGCGCGCCAAAGCCGACTCGGCGCTGGCGGAGGTGCGCGCGGGGAAAAATTTCGCCGACGTCGCGAAACAATTCTCCGAGGACACCGGCGGGCCGCAGGGGGGCGATCTCGGCTGGATCAGCCGCGGACAGCTGATTCCCACGCTCGACCAGGCGGTCTTCGGCCTCAAGCGGGGCGACGTCAGCGCGGTGCTCGAAAGCCCGCTGGGCTATCACATCTTCAAGGTCGAGGATGTCAAGGAAGAAAAAACGACCGCCCTCAAAGAGGCCACGCCGGAAATCACGCGGTCGCTCAAGGCCGAAAAAGGAAAACGCGAAGCCGTCCGCGCCGCCGATCTGGACCGCGAGAAGGCCTCCGGCGGCGCGGAGCTCGCGCTGCTGGCGAAGGAGCGCGGCCTCGCCGCGAAGCAAACACCGCTGCTTGCCGCCTCGGATACGCTTCCGGACATTTCCGCGGTCGACGAATTCAAGCGCAGCGCCTTCGCGCTCGCGCCCAAGGAAGTCGGCGCGCCCGTCGAAGCGCCGAACGGCTACTACCTGCTGCGCGTGGTCGAGCGCAAAGAGCCGGCGCTGCCGCCGCTCGACACGATGCGCGCGGTGGTCGAGCGCAAAGTCAAGGAATCGAAGGCGCGCGAGGCGGCCAATGAAAAAGCGAAAGCGCTGCTCGACCAGCTGAAGAAAGACAAGAACGCCGATGCGGTCGCGAAGGCCAACGGCGTTCCGAGCGGGGAGACCGGATGGTTTCTCCGCGGCGACGCGGAAATTCCGAAGGTCGGCCCGCTGCAGGATATGAAGCCCGGCGGCATTCCCATATCGGCGGCAAACCCGGTCGCCGACCGCCCCTATGTTCAAGGCGACAACGTATATCTGTTCGTGTTCAAGGCAAGCCAGCCCGCCGACATGCAGCGCTTCGACAAGGACAAAGATCGCTTGGCGCAGGAAGCGCTGCAGGAGAAACGGCAGTCAATGCTTAAAAAGTTCGTCGACAGCCTCAAAGCCAAAGCGCGGATCAAGATCGAAGAGTCTTTCCTCGAGGAGAGCTGAGCCGGGCGAGCACCGCGCTTTGAAATCCCTCTTCCTATGCGGATCTTCCTCCTGCGGCACGGCGCCACCGACTGGAACGTCGCCGGCAGGTGCCAGGGTCTCACCGATCTTGAGATCAACGCCGCCGGGCGGGCGCAGGCCGAGAGCGCCGCGCGAATGCTCGCCCGCGAGACGCTCGCCGCTATTTACACGAGCCATCTGACCCGCGCGAAGCAGACCGCCGCCGAGGTCGGCCGGGCGCACCGGCTGGAGGTCGCCGTCGAAGAAAACCTTCACGAGCTCGACCACGGCGAGCTCGAGGGCCTCACGTTCGCGGAGATCAAGACGATCCATCGAGATTTCATCCGCGATTGGCGCGACCGCCCCGCGGAAGCGGTGATTCCCGGCGGCGAGCGGCTCAGCGACGTCGCCGAGCGTGCATGGCGCGCGCTCGACCGCATCGTGGCGCGCCACCGGCCCGACGATACGCTCGTCGTCGTGAGCCACAATTTCCCGATTCTGTCCGTGCTCTGCCGGATTCTCGGAACGCCGCTAAATCAATACCGCACCTATCACGTGCCGCCGGGCGGCGTCGTTTGCCTCGAATACGACGCCGCGGGCGCGTGGCGCCTCGTCGTTGAGAATGGAAAGCTTCCGCTCAGGGAGGACTGAGTCGATCAACTCTCGCGCGAGGTCCGGCGCGCGAACAGCTCGATAAAAGATTTCCTGCCCTCGCGCCTCAAGCCGATATGACTGACGGCAAGCGCGATGTAAATGAAGGAAAAAACGTAGCGGATCCTCGGGTCCGGAATAAACAGCTGCGTCACGAACAGGACGAAAAGCACGGCGCCCTGTTTGACCGAAAACGCGAGATTCGCGATCACGGCGACGCCGAACAGCGACTGAGCTGCGGTCAGAAAAATCTCCTCGCCCTGGCGGTCGTCCATCTCCATCGGCTTCACCTCGCCCGCCGAAAACATGTACACGAGCGGCAGCATGCCGATCAGCAGGGTCCATTGATTTACCTTGGACGATACGAGCGTGCCCAGACTGGCGCCCGGGTTCGCCTTCAGAGCGAAGAGAATCGCGACGATGAACTCCGGCGCTTCCGAGGCGAGCGGCGCGAGCCACTGCACCAGCAGAAACTCTTCCACCCCTAAAGTGCGCCCCGTCGCGAGCAGGCTTTCGGCGAACGGCTCGGCGGCCATAAAGATGGTGAACCCCGACAGCAGGAAAAGCGTCACGGTCGCGATCCGGCGCCCGGCGACGCCCCATTCGGCGATCATCGCCGGCGGGCCTTCGAGCTCCGGCTCAACGTGCGAAGCGCGCGACGCGGCGCGGATGTAGAGAATAAAAATCGCGATCAGCACGACGGCGTCGCTCCAGTCGAGCTGGTGTTTCAGCGGAATCGCGAAGGAGTAGAGCGTCGCGAGGCTGAGATAGAAAATTTCGATCTTGTGCGACGGCTCGAGCGAGAAGGATTGCTCGCGCGTTTTCAGCCAAAAGGTAACCACGACCGCCGCCCAGCCGACGCCGATGAGAAGACGATTGGCGCCGGTCATATTCGCGGTGGCATACGCCGTGTATTGGGGATCTTTTCCCGCCATCCAAGCGAAGTACATATCGACGGCGTACTCCGGCAGAACCGCGACCAGCGCCAAAAATGCCAGCGCCAGCGCCTGCGGGATATCCAGCTGCGCGACTTCCGAGGCCCACGAGAGCAGGAACGCGGCGCCGAAGACGCCGATGCCGCTGAGGGTCGCGATCCACCACGGCGGCAGATCAGGGAAGAAGAAGTGAACCGCCGCCCACTGCAGACACAGTACGACCGCCGACACGAGCCAGATGAAGTTTCCCATAGTTAAACCGATTCGGGAGAAAGCGATTTTGTTCGGGCCAGCCACCAACCGAGCAGGATGAGCGATCCCGCGAGCACCGCCGGGACCGTCCAGCGAAGAACATTGACCCACGGATCGAGGAATTCGTGGACGTGATTGTCGTCAAGAAACATTTCACCGGCGACCCATCCCAGCACGCCGCCGCCGATCCAGACGATCCACGGAAACTGATTCATCAGACGGGCGAGAAATCCGGCGCCCCAGACGATGATCGGAATGGAAAGGCCGATGCCGAAGATGACGAGCACGAGGCTGCCGTGCGACGCGGCTGCGACCGCCAGCACGTTGTCGAGGCTCATGACCAGGTCGGCCACGATGATGATCCAGATCGCCTCCCACAGCGTCGTCCCGCGCCGCGCCGCCTTTTCGTCTCCGCCGCCTGCATCCTGGCGCAGCAGCTTGACGGCGATCCAGATCAGCACGAGTCCGCCGGCTGCTTGTAGATAAGGAACCGACAGCAGCTCGACAATTACGGCGATGAAGGCGAAGCGCAGCGCGACCGCGCCCAGCGTGCCGCCGATGCGGCCCAAGAATTGCTCGCGCGGCGGCAGCGTTCGCACCGCCATGGCGATGAGCAGCGCGTTGTCGCCTCCGAGGCTGAGATCGAGGACGACGATACCGAACCAGCGCGCCCAAAATTCCGGGTTCTCGAAGATTTCAGTCACCGCTGTATACCGCGCCGGCGCAACGGGGGCCGGCGCGCTGATATACATAGCTAAACAAGCCGCCGTTTACCAGCGAAAAGAATGAGCAGAAATGACGGGCGTACCGAGGATAAAAACCGGCCGTAGGCGGCGCAGCCGAAGCTGCCCGCCCACGGCCCATCCGAAGATGCTGGGAAAGTTTATTGGCGTTTAATCTTGTCCTTCGTTTTGTCGATCAGTCCCTTGAGCCCGCTCTCTGACGTAGCGCCGACCTGCTGACCGGTCGACTGCGCCATCTCAAGATGCTGCTCCAAAGTCGGCAGCGTCTTGCTGGCGAAGCTCTTCACATCGGGGTCGTTCGCTTTTTCAGCCTCTTTCTTGAACTTGTCGACATCGTCTTTATGATCGTCGATCATCGCCTTCATGTACTCGCGGTCGAAGCGATCGCCGGAAAGCTTCGCGAGGCGATCATAAGTCGACTTCTGCTTGCCTTCGAGCTCGTGCGGGATCTGGACGTTTTTTGTCGAGGCGAGCTTTTGGAGCTCGGCGTTGGCCTTGCTGTGGTCCTGCTCCATTTTTCGCCCGAACTCCTTCACCTGCGGGCTCGACGCCTTTTCGGCGGCAAGTTTTCCGAGCTGCACTTCCATCATGCCTCCGCCCGCGGCGTCTTTGATGAACCTTTGATCTCCTGACGACAGCTTATCGGCGGCGGCCGCCATGCTGCCCGAAAAAAGCAGCGCGGCGCCCAGCGCCAGAAGCTTTGCTCCATTTATTGACATACCCTTTGCCTCCTTTTTTTATTTCTATTTTTATCTCTGCTAACTCCGAATCGTTCCGCGCCAAGCGCCGGTCTCCTGGCCGCGGTGTTCGATAAAATCTTTGAAGCGCTCGAGATCGCCCTTCACGCGCCCCGACACGTTCTTCTACTAATATTTTAACCGGGCTACCCGACAGCGCTGTCTCGGGTGTTCGCCCGAGCGACCGGGATAATTTGCTCTATGGATGTTTCGCACGCCGGCTTAATATCGCTCGGGGAAGCACCCGGTCCTTCCGAACGCCGTTACAGATAGGCTATGTATTTGAATATGGATGCCAGGCGGCTGCGCGTCGCCGGACGCGAACTCGAGCTCTCAAATCTCGACAAGGTGATGTACCCGGAGACCGGCTTCACCAAAGGCCAGGTCATCGACTACTACAAGCGGGTCTCGCGTTATCTCCTGACCCACCTCAAGGACCGGCCGATCACGCAGATCCGCTTTCCGAACGGGGTGAACGGCAAGCATTTTTATGAGAAGAACGCCCCGTCTTTCACGCCGCAATGGATCGAGACCTTCGCAGTGCCGCGCACCAGCCGTATCGCCACGATACGCTACATTCTGATCAACGATCCCGCGACGCTGGTCTGGTCGGCGAACATGGCGAACCTCGAGATCCACCCGTTTCTCGCGCGCGCGCCGCGCCTCGACATGCCCACAATGGTCGTCTTCGACCTCGATCCGGGCGAGGGCGCGGACATTTTAGCGTCCTGCGAGGTCGCGCTCATGGTCCGCGACCTGCTCGACCGGCTGAAGCTCGAATCGTTCGTGAAAGTATCGGGATCGAAGGGCATCCACTTGCACGTACCGCTCAACACGCCGGTCACCTACGAAGCCACACAGCCGTTTGCGAAGAGCATTGCCGAGGCGCTGGAGCGCGATCATCCCGACCTCGTCGTCTCAGAAATGGCGAAGGCAAAACGTAAAAAGAAAGTCTTGGTCGACTGGAGCCAAAACTCCGAGGGCAAGTCGACGGTCGCGGTTTATTCGCTCCGCGCCAAGCGCGCAAAACCGTTCGTGGCGCTGCCGATCTCGTGGGACGAGCTGAAGAGAGCCGTGAAAAAAGGCGACCCGCGCGCGCTGTTTTTCGAGCCCAAAGAAAGTTTACGCCGGGTAGAAAAGCAGGGCGATTTGTTCGCGCCCGTGCTCAAGCTCAAGCAGAAGCTGCCGCAGCCGTTTCTGGAGCTCCAGAACGGCGCGCGTGTGCGTTCGCCCGCGCGCGACGGCTCGCTTCAGACCTATCGAGAAAAGCGCGACTTCAGCGTCACTCCGGAGCCGCCGCCGGCGACAAGCCGCGCGCGGAAAAAAGCCGCCGAAAACGGACGGCTGTTCGTCATTCAAAAACACGCCGCGAGCCATCTGCACTACGACCTGCGCCTCGAGATGAATGGCGTGCTGAAGTCGTGGGCGGTTCCCAAAGGGCCGCCGTACGAGCTCGGCGAGAAACGCCTGGCGATGGCGGTCGAAGATCATCCGATGGAGTACGCGCGCTTCGAAGGCATCATCCCCAAGGGGCAATACGGCGGCGGCACCGTCATGGTCTGGGATATCGGCGCGTACGACGTCATGGACGGAAACTACTGGCAGGGAAAGCTCCACCTCTTTTTGCATGGAAAGAAACTCAAAGGCGAATGGGTGCTCGTCCGCAGCGGCGAAAGCGACGGCAAAAAACAGGGCTGGCTCCTGATCAAGGCCGGCGCACCGATGAAGCCGCTCTCGTCAAAGCAGGACGATAGGTCGGCGCTCACGCGCCGCTCGATGACGGCGATCGCCGCCGCACGCGACGCGGAGTGGCACAGCAACCGGAACGGCGGCGACGGACGGGCGGCGCCGTCGACGGCAGAGATCGACTTCGATGCGCTGCCCGAAGCAGAGACCCGGTTTGTCGAGCCGATGCAATGCCTGCCGGTGGATAAACTGCCGGAGGGCGGCGAGTGGCTCTACGAGATCAAGCTCGACGGCTATCGCTGTCTCGCCGTCAAAGGCGACCAAAAAACCTCGCTCTATTCGCGCAACCGGAAGTCGTTCGACAAGGCTTTTCCCCACCTCGCCCGCGCCCTGGCGCCGCTCGAATCCGAAACCGTCCTCGACGGCGAGGTGGTGGCACTCGACGCGGAGGGACGGCCCTCGTTCAACGTTCTGCAAAACCGCCGTCCGGCGGCGGCGAAGATTTTTTACTATGTCTTCGATGTCCCGATTTATCGCGGCAGGAGCATGTTCGGCGTGCCGCTGGAGAAACGGCGCCGGCTGCTCGAATCGATCGCGGCGCGCGTCGGCGGGCCGGTGCGTCTCTCGGAGTTTTTCACCGGATCGGCGAACGATCTGATCGCCGCCGCACGCAACCTCCGCCTCGAAGGGCTCGTCGCCAAGCGCAAGGATTCGAATTATGAGCCCGGCCGGAGAAGCGGCGCCTGGATCAAGCACCGCATCAACCGGGGGCAGGAATTCGTCGTCGGCGGATACGTTCCGGGGCCCGGCGGTTTCCAGTCGCTGCTCGCCGGCTACTATGAAGGCGACAAGCTGCTATTCATCGCCAAAATCAAGAACGGCTTCGTCCCGCGCGTGAAGCGCGAGATCGCCGCGCGCTTCAAAGGGCTCGAGACCGGCGTATGCCCGTTCGCCAACCTGCCGGAAAAAAAAGGGGCGCGCCGCGGCGAGGCGCTGACGGCGGCGGCGCTGAAGCGCTGCCGCTGGCTCAGGCCGGAGCTGGTGATCCAGGTCGAATTCGTCGACTGGACGGCGGCAAATCACCTGCGCCACGCCAGGTTCGTCGGCCTCCGGGACGATAAACCGGCGCGCGACGTCGTTCGGGAATATCCGCCCGCCTCGGCCGGTACTTCAGTATAGAAGCCATTTTATTGGGAAATTAACGCATTTTCCCGCCGGCTGAATCGGCGTTTAGCGGAGTGAACTTTTTTCCTGCACGGGCGTCTAACGCTTCAGAGGAGCCACAACCATGAAGGCTGAGCAGACCGAGATCGAGGGAACCATCAACCAACTCATGAAAGCCGCCAGCGAGATCGCCTTCGAGCGCTGCGATGACACCGCCGAAGCCTACGCCCTGAGGAGCATGGTACTGATCGAGATGATCCGCCGGCGCTTCTCGCCGGCCTGGCAGCGCGGCGAGCTGTTCGGCGCCGTCGACAACGAAGCCGTCTTCAACTGAATCCTGCTTAGGTGATTTCTCTCACAAAAAGGCCGGGCTCCGCCCGGCCTTTTCTATTTAGCTGGCGGAAGCCTCGATGGCGTCGTCGCTCCAGCCGCCGCCCAGCGCTTTAATTAACAGCACCGCCGCGATCATGCGGCGGCCGAGAATGTCGGCCGCCGTTCGTTCGTTGTTCAACTCCGCCGCTTGGACGACAGTCACGTTGAGATAATTCACAATGCCCGCCTTGTATTGATTCAGCGTCACCGTGACCGTTTGCCGCCCGGCAGCCACCGCCTCGTCCTGCACGCGCGCCTCGTCCTCCAGGATGCGGAGCGCCGCGAGATTATCCTCGACCTCTTGAAACGCGCCCAGCACCGTCTCGCGGTAAACCGCGACCGTCGCGTCGTAGTTCGCGCGCGCCTCGGCGGTTTGCCCCGCCCTCAATCCACCGTCGAAAACCGTTTCCGAGATCGATGGACCGATAGACCAAAAACGGCTCGGCGCGGTAAACCATTTAGACATGCTGTTGCTCTCGAAGCCGCCGCTGGACGCGATCGACACCGTCGGATAGTAGGCGGCGATGGCGACGCCGATCTGGGCGTTGGCCGAGGCGACGCGCCGCTCCGACGCCGCGATATCCGGCCGCCGCTGCAGTATTTCCGAAGGAATGCCGATGGGAATCGACGGCGGCCGGGCGGTGATAACGGCGGGAGGAATCGTCAATTCGGCGGGCGCCTTGCCGATCAACAGCGCGATCGCGTGCTCGAGCTGCGCCCGCTGTACGCCGACGTCGATCGCCTGGGCCTGCGTCGACTTCAACTGGGTCTCGGCCTGCAGCACGTCGCCCCGCGACGCGACGCCGGCTTTGTAGCGGTTGTTCGTGAGATCGAGCGAAGTCTGGAACACGGCCGCGGCGTCGTCGAGTAGTTTTTTTTGCGTGTCGAGCGAGCGCAGCATATAATAATCCTGAGCCAGCTCGCTGCGCGCGCTGAGCCGGGCGCTCTCGAGATCGCCAAAGCTCGCATTTGCGCCGGCGCGCGCCGACTCGACGGAGCGGCGAATCTTGCCCCACACATCGATCTCCCACGCGACGTCGATCGGCAAGGTATAAGTGTTGAACGTGCTGCCTCGGCTACTGCCGCCGCCACCACCACCTCCTCCACCTCCTCCTCCGCCTCCGGTACCTCCTCCGTTGTTATTGCTGGAGCTCAGCGTGTTCGAGCGCGCACCGCGGCTAACGCCGAGACCGATCGTTACAGTTGGAAAAAAAGCCGAGCGGGCCTCCTGCACCAGGGCGCGCGCCTGGCGGTAGCGCGCCTCTGCGCCGGCGATATTCTGGTTTGAGATATCGACTTGTTCCTCCAGCGCGTTCAGCTCGGGCTCGTTGAACATCTCCCACCACGCGCCGCGGAGGGTGTCGTCCTGTGGCGCGGCGACGCCCCAGCCGTCGATTTCCTTGTAGCTCGCCGGCACCTCCATTTTCGGCCGGACATAATTCGGGCCGACCGTGCATGACGTGAGCCAGCAGAGCGCCGTCGCCAAGGCGGCGGTCTTCAACTTGCTCGTTTTCGTTCTTCCTGTGAATGTATTTGATCTCATCGCTACCTCTCCTCCCCCAATGCCGGCGCCGCGAGCCGCAGCCGGCGGGCGCGGACGCGCTCGAACCAGAGCCTCCGCCGGTCGAGGTAAAGATAGACGACCGGCGTCGTATAGAGCGTCAGCATCTGGCTGAAGATAAGCCCGCCGACGATCGCGATGCCCAGCGGACGGCGCAGCTCCGAGCCGACGCCGGTGCCGAGCGCGAGCGGCAGGCCGCCCAAGAGGGCCGCCATCGTCGTCATCGTGATCGGACGGAAGCGCAGCAGGCACGCCTGATAGATCGCCTCCACGGGCCGCTTCCCCTCGCGCCGCTCGGCCTCGAGCGCGAAGTCGATCATCATGATCGCGTTCTTCTTGACGATACCGATCAAGAGAATGATGCCGATCAGCGCGATCACGCTCAGCTCGGTGCGGCAGATGATCAGCGCGAGCAGCGCGCCGACGCCCGCCGACGGCAGCGTGGAAAGAATCGTGATCGGATGAATCAGGCTCTCGTACAGTATGCCGAGCACGATGTAGACGGCGACGAGCGCGGCGGCGATCAGCAGCGGCTCGTTCGCGAGCGACTCCTGGAACGCCTGCGCGGTTCCCTGGAAGCTTCCGTGGATCGTCGCCGGCACGCCGATCTCGCGCTCCGCTTCTTCGACGGCGGCGACGGCGTCGCCCAGCGCCAATCCCGGCGCGAGGTTGAAAGAAAGCGTGACCGCGGGGAATTGCCCCTGGTGATTCACCACCAGCGGCGAGGTCGCGGGCTCGTAATGGGTGAAGACGCTGAGCGGCACCTGCGCCCCGTTCGGCGTCTTCACGTAGATGTGCTTCAGCCCGTCGGGGTTCTGCCAGAACTGCGGCGCCGCTTCCATGACGACGTGATACTGGTTGAGCTGCGTGAAGATCGTCGAGACCTGCCGCTGGCCGAAGGCGTCATACAAGGTGTTGTCGATCATCTGCGCCGTGATGCCGAGACGCGCGGCGGTCGCGCGGTCGATCACGAGCGACGCCTCGAGGCCCTTGTTCTGCTGATCGCTGTTCACGTCGAGGAGGCCGGGCAGCGTCTTTAACTTCTGCATCATGCGCGGCCCCCAGACGAGCAGGTCCTGGACGTTGTCGGACTGGAGCGTGTATTGGAACTGCGCGCTGCTCTGGCGCCCGCCGACGCGGAGATCCTGCACCGGCTGCAGGTAGAGCGTGACGGCGGGAATGCGCGCCAGCTTGCCGCGCAGCCGCGCGATGATCTGATCGGCGGAGATCTTGCGCTCCGAGAGCGGCTTCAGCGTGATGAACATGTTCCCGGTGTTGAGCGCCCGGCCGAACCCGCCGCCGTTAAAGGTCATCACGGCCGCAACGGCGGGGTCTTCGAGCACGATGCGCGCGAGCTCGGTGATCCGGCCGCGCATCTCCTGAAACGAGATGTCCTGGTCGCCCTGGATCGACCCGTTGATCCGGCCGGTGTCCTGCTGGGGGAAAAATCCCTTCGGAATTTTGACGTAGAGCAATCCGGTCGCCGCCATCGTCAGCAGCGTGATCAGCAGCACGAGCGGCTGGTGGCGCAGCACCCAGGACAGCGAGCCTTCGTAGCCGCGGAGGATCCAATTGAACGCGCGCTCGCTCGCGCGGTAGAGCCGCCCGTGGCGCTCGCGCTCCGGCGGACGCAGCAGCAGCGCGCACATCATGGGCGTCGTCGTCAGCGACACGACGAGGGAAACGGCGATCGCAAGCGAGAGCGTCACGGCGAACTCGCGGAACAGCCTGCCGACGATGCCGCCCATCATGAGGATCGGGATGAAAACCGCGATCAGCGAGAGGCTGATCGAGACCACCGTGAAGCCGATCTCGCGCGCGCCGGCGAGCGCCGCCTCGAAAGGCCGCATGCCGGCCTCGAGATGGCGCGTGATGTTTTCGATCACCACGATGGCGTCGTCGACGACGAATCCGGTCGCGATCGTGAGCGCCATGAGCGAGAGGTTGTCGAGGCTGTAGCCCATGAGGTACATGCCGCCGAAGGTGCCGATGAGCGAGATCGGCACGGCGATGCCGGGGATGAGCGTCGAGCGCACGCTGCGGAGAAAAAGAAAAATCACGAGAATAACGAGCGTGATCGAGATCAGCAGCGTGATCTGGATGTCGCGCACCGAGGCGCGGATCGTCGTCGTCGAGTTCAAGACAACCGACAGATTAATCGTCGGCGGCATCGAGGCGCGAAACTGCGGCAGCAGCTCGAGGACGCGATCCACGGTGTCGATGATGTTGGCGCCCGGCTGGCGGAAGACGATGACGAGCACCGCCGGCTTGCCGTTGGCGAGGCCGCCGGTGCGGATGTCCTCGACCGAGTCGACGACGTCGGCGACGTCGCCCAAGCGCACCGCCGCGCCGTTCTTGAACGTGACGACGAGCGGCCGATAGTCGTCGGCCTTGAACAACTGGTCGGTGGCGCCGACCGTCCAGGCGCGCTTTTCATCGGCCAGCGAACCTTTCGGCCGATTGGCATTGGCGCTCGCGAGCACCGAGCGCAGGTCCTCCAGGCCGAGGCCGAAATTATTCAGAACCGTCGGGTTGGCTTCGACCCGCACAGCCGGCAGCGCCCCGCCGCCGACGTCCACCTCGCCCACGCCCTGGACCTGAGAGAGTTTCTGCTGGAGGATCGAAGAGGCGATGTCGTAGATCTTCGCCCGGTCCACCAGGTCGGAAGTGAGCGCCAGCATCAGAATCGGCGCGTCGGCGGGATTCACTTTTTTATACGAAGGGTTGCTCGGCAGATTGGCGGGCAGCTGCCCGCGCGCGGCGTTGATCGCGGCCTGGACGTCCCGCGCCGCGGCGTCGATGTTGCGATTCAAATCGAACTGTAAAACGATCGACGTCGAGCCGATCGAGCTCGACGACGTCATCTCGGTGATGCCGGCGATACGTCCGAATTGCCGCTCGAGCGGCGTGGCGACCGCCGAGGCCATCGTCTCCGGGCTCGCGCCCGGCAGCCGCGCTTGCACGCGGATGGTGGGAAAATCGACCTGCGGCAGTGGCGAGACCGGGAGAAAATGATAGGCGATGATGCCCGCGAGGCCGACGGCGATGGTGAACAGCGTCGTCGCGACCGGCCGTTTGATGAAAGGGGTCGAGACGCTCATGCGCCGGTCTCCGGCTGCTGCCTCAGGCGCCGCGCGCGCAGCCGCTGCAGTCGCCGGCCCACGCGGTCGAAGGCGAGATAGATCACCGGCGTTGTGTAGAGCGTGAGCATCTGGCTGAAGATAAGTCCGCCG
>DATDFN010000269.1:0-10622 GCA_036522615.1 Binatia bacterium
CGGGCGAGGTCGTCGGCCAGTTCCCCCTCGCCGAGGAGCACGAGAGGCTCAACGGAGCGCCTTACAATCAGCTTCACCGTGGCGACCTCCACGATCTGCTCGCCGCGAAGGCGCGCGACTTCGACAGCAAAGTCGTGCGGCTGAACTGCCGCGCCGTCGGCTTCGACGAAAGCAAGGACGGCGTCGAGGTGTTCTTCGCCGACGGCTCCAAGGCCGCGGGCGACCTCCTGATCGGCGCGGATGGCGTCAAATCCGCCGTGCGCGCCCAGATCGCGGGCGCGGACCAGGCCACTTATACCGGCGATGCCGCGTGGCGTTTGACGCTGCCCTCGAGTCGATTGCCCGAGGACTTCATGGGCCGGGTCATGTCGGTCTGGATGGGTCCGGGGGCGCACGTCGTTTGTTATTATCTGAGAGGCGGCGCTTTGCTGAATTTCGTCGGGCTCGTCGAGACTGACGAGGTGTCCGAGGAATCGTGGACCGCCAAATTTCCCTGGGAGCGGCTGAAGGCGGATTTCGCGGGCTGGCACGAAGATATACAGGCCGTCATCGACAAGGCGGACAAAGACGCGTGCTATCGCTGGTCGCTCTTCTACCGGCCGCCGATAAAGCAATGGAGCACCCGCCGCGCGACTTTGCTCGGGGATGCGGTCCACGCGACGCTCCCTTATCTCGCGCAGGGCGCGGCGATGGCGATCGAGGACGGCGCCGTGCTGACCCGCGCTCTACAGTCGACCGACTCCGTCGCCGACGCCCTTCGTCGGTACGAACGCAACCGGATCGAGCGGACCTCGCGCATCGTCGCGGGGTCGAGCGCGAACCGCACGCTGTTCCATATGCGCGATCAAGAGGAACTCAGGCGGTCGTTCGTCGGCCGCGAAGAAGGCGCAGCGAGAAACGCGTGGCTCTATTCTTACAATCCGTTGACGGTCAAGCTCACGTAGCGTAAACGCGCCGGCCTCTCACGCTTTAAAGTCCGGATCCCGCCTTTGCGGCGTTCGCCTTTTAATGCCTCACCAGCTCTTCGCGCGGGACATCGTACGCCCAGGGTCCCGCACGTCCCCGGCATCAGCGCGCGGGGCCCTACGAGCGAAGAAATAGCGTTTGCGTGTGCCTTAATGCCGCTCGATATTCCGGGTTGACATTCTTTTGTCTCCTCGGGTAGTCTCGTAGTTCGGATCGGAAAGGTTTTATGTGCGGTAGCGGGATCTGCGAGGGAAACCCCCTTTCCAACCGTTGTTTCGATGTCGACGCTCCCACTCTATGGTGAATATTTCGGCTTAACCAGCCAGCCTTTTTCCGTCAGTCCGGACCCAAGTTTTCTATACGCCAGTCCGAGCCACAAAGAAGGCTTGGCCCAGCTCACCTACGGCATCCAGGCGCGGCGTGGCTTCGTCGTTTTGACCGGCGAGGTCGGCACAGGCAAGACGACGCTCATCCGTTCGTTGCTGCAGCAGTTGTCAGACGGCCGCACGCGCATCGCGTTCATTTTCACGCTCATTCCGAATATTCGCGACTTGCTGCGGACCGTATGCGAGGACTTCGGACTCGTGGCGCCGAAGGACGCTCCCAAAGATCTGCACGACTATCTCGTGCTCATCAACGAGTTTCTGCTGGAATCTTACAAGAACAACGTCGGCGTCGCGCTGATTATCGACGAGGCGCAGAATCTCTCGCGCGAGGTCCTGGAGGGCGTGCGGCTGTTGTCGAATTTCGAGACTGCCGAAGACAAGCTGTTGCAGGTCCTGCTCGTCGGCCAGCCCGAGCTCGACGCGCGCCTCAACGAGCCCGAGCTGCGTCAGCTGAAACAGCGCGTTGCGCTGCGCTGGCATCTGACTCCGCTGAACTTGGCTCAATGCGAGGAATACATCGCGCGGCGTCTCGCGATCGCGGGCGGCCTCGGCGTGATTTTTCCCGTCGAGACGATCCGTGCCGTTTACGCTTATTCGGGTGGCATTCCAAGGCTCATCAATGTGCTCTGCGACAACGGCATGCTCACGGCCTACGCGCTGAACGAGCGCTCGGTCAGCTTGGCGATGATCGAGGAAGTGGCGCGCGATCTCAACCTCAGCTCGACGCCGCGAAAGCCGGCGCCGGTTACGACCGCCACGATCGCCATCAAATTTCCCGAGACGCTGGCGGCGCAGGCGGAGCCGAAAAGTCCGCCGCCCCCGGTCCTCGCGGCTGTCTCGCCGGTTTCGCGCATCGAGGAAAACGCCGCCGTGGCTCTCGACGCTCGATCGCAATCGATTAAATTTCACGAGGCCTGGGCCGCCCAAGCGGAGCGGGCAAAGCCGTCCCCGATCGCCGCGGTGGAAGCAGAGCCGGCAAAGCCGCAGCCTGCGAGCGTCGCAGGCGTTTCGCCGCCGCTCCGGATCGATGAAAATGCCGGCCCTGCCGTACGCCCCGAACCTCCGCCCCCGCCCGATATCCAATCGGCCGCTAGGGTGGCGCTCGAAGCCGCGCAGCAGCGCGCCGCGGAAATCCAGCAGGCGCAGGCGCGGCAGGTAGAAGCCCGGGAGCGATCTTTTCCCAAGCCGACGTTGGCCCCCAAGATCGCTCCGAAGCCTGCCGCCGAGGCCGCGCCGGCGCCCGCGGCGCCGATAAGCGCGCCGGTAGAAAAAATCAACGAAGCGGTTGCCGAAGAGCCGGAAGCCAAAATCAACGAAGCTCATGCGCCAGAGCCGGAACTGGAAATCAACGAAACCGTTGCGCAAAAGCCGGAAGCGAAAATCGCCGAAGCGACCGCCGAGCCGGAACCGGCAGTCGCCGCCATCGATGTCGCAGAACCGGAAGCAAGTCTAATAGAAACTGAAACGCCCGCGCCCGAGACGGTGCCGCCCCAATCGATCGACCGGCTGGTTGTAGCGCTGACCGAGGCAATGGGACCGATGGCCTCGCTGGTCGTGCGCGATCACGTGGACGCCATGGGCGAGTCGACGGAGAACTTTCCCAAACGCAGATTCAACGAGCTCGTCTATTCGACGAGCGGCGAGATTCTCAGCGAGTCGCTGAAGGCGCGCTACGAGATCCTCATGTCGCAGGAAGTCCGAGCGATGGGCGCAGTCGAGGAGTAAAGATGACCACCACACAAATAATGGATTCCCCGCGTCGCATGAGTCTCAAATGGAAAATCATGGGCGGCCTCACCTGCGCGATGATCGTGTTCGGGCTGCTGGTTATCGGAATCGTCGATTATCGCATGACCGCTCTCGTGCGGCGCCAGCTCGATCAACGCGCGCAGGACCTAGCCGTCAATCTGGGCGACAGCGCAGCCGGGCGCATTCTCAAGGGCGAGGTTTTGGAATTGTACGCGCTGATTGCGAAATATTCCCTCTCGCCGGGCGTCGCTTATACGGTGGTGAGAGACGCGCAGGGCGCGGTGGTGGCCAACAGCTTCGGAACGCCCACGTTGCCTGCGGAGTTGAATAATTCCGGCGGTTCCGCGGCGGGACTTACACGGCGCGAGGTCGAGTTCCGCGGCCGGACGGTGTATGAAACGACCGTTCCGATTCTCCAGGGCAGAGTAGGAAGCGCATCGGTCGGCTTCTGGGGCGACGGCTTGGCCGAGGAGGTCCGCGGCGCAGTCCTGCCGGTCATCGGCCTTATCGCGCTCGCCTTGGCCGCGAGCGTGATCGTGTCGCTTCTCGTCGCCAGAGGAATTACCGGGCGCATGCTGCGCCTCAAAGAAATCGCCGACAAGGTCAGCAGGGGCGACCTCGAGACGCCCGTCGGCATCGATTCCAACGACGAGATCGGCGATCTCGCGCACTCGCTCGAGCGGATGCGCGCGAGTCTCAGGGCCGCCATGGCGCGGCTCAGCCGGGCTTAGCCGCAGTACGGTGTAAAATGAAAATCTTAGGAACAAATCAAAAGCGTCTCCGCGTCTTCGGGCTCGTGTGTATAGCGGTTCTGACGATACTTTGCGGCGGCGCGGCGACGGCTGCCGAGAAAGCTCCGGCGCCGCCGCTCGAAAAAATTCGCATCGCCTACAGCAGCATCTCCGGCAATCAGGCGCCCGCCTGGGTCGCCTACGAAAAAGGATTCTTTCGGAAGAACGGCCTCGACGCCGAACTCGTCTTCATCGAGGCGGGCAGCCGCTCGGTGAACGCGCTGCTCTCGGGCGACGTCGCGATGGCGCAGATGGCGGGACCTTCGGTCATCCAAAGCCGCTTGCAGGGGCAGGACGTCGTGATCGTCGCCGGCTTCCTCAACACGATGGACTACCAGCTGATGGTGCACGACAGCATCACCCGGCCGGATCAGCTCAAGGGAAAGACGATGGCCGTTAGCCGGATTGGCTCGTCCTCCGACTTCGCCACGCGCTACGCGATCAATAAATACGGACTGATTCCCGACAAGGATGTGACGATCGTCGAGATCGGCAGCCAGCCGGCGCGCTTCGCCGCCCTCGAATCGGGAAAGATTCAAGGCGCGATGGTCACTGTGCCGCTGACGCTCAGAGCGAAAAAGCTGGGATTCCACGCGCTCGCCGACCTGCAGATGCTCGGCCTCGAATACCAGCACACCGCGCTGGTGACGAGCCGCGCTCTTATTAAGTCCAAGCCGCAGGTCGTCCGTAGCGCTCTCAAAGCGATGGTGGAAGCGATCCATTATTATAAAACCCAGCGGGCGGACGGCTTGACGGTGCTCGGAAAATATCTCAAAGATAACTCCCCCGACGCTCTGGAGGAGACCTACGAAGGCATCGGCCTCGCGCTCATTCCCGAAAAGCCGTATCCGACGCTGCGCGGCATACAGATCATGCTGTCCGAGATGTCCGCCAAAGACGCCAAGGCGCAGCGCGCCCGTCCCGAGGAGTTCGTCGACATGAGCTTCATCAAAGAGCTCGACGGCTCCGGCTACATCGATCGTCTGTATAAGTCCCAGCCCGTCGCCGCGGCGGCTCCCGCCGAACCGGCACGCGCGGCACCGCCGGCGCCCCCGCCATCGAAAGAGAAGCCGGCAGCGGTCGCTAAAGCGACCAAGGAGAAAACGCCGCCGGCCGACAAACCTGCCGCGGGGCCTGACAAATCCGTCGCGACGTCGACGAAAGCCGCTCCCGCGAACGCCGCAGGGCCGTCTGTCGCGCTGCCGCAGGAATACACCGTGAAGGCCGGAGACACGCTCTCTAAGATTGCCGGCCAATTCTACGGGTCGGTGCAAAAGTGGCAGCAGATATATCAGGCCAATGCCGAAACGGTAAAAAACCCCGACTACATTTTCATCGGGCAGAAGCTCACCATCCCGTCCGACGACGCGGCGCCGAAGAAAGGGTGAGGGCGCACGGACAAGCGGTGACACTGCCGAGCCGGCGCTTCGCCGGATAACCAAGCGCCGGTGAAACGACATGCCCTGATTCTCGGCTGCTTCGCGGTTCTCTTCACGGTCGAAATCTTAGCCGCCTTTCGGGAAAAGTCGCCGACGGTCGACGAAGGGTATCACCTCTTCGCCGGCTACACCCATCTCAAATGGGGCGACTTTCGCGCCTATCCCGAGCACCCGCCGCTCGCGAAAATGCTTGCCGCGCTGCCGCTCCTCGCCCTCGATATCAAGGATCCGCGCCGCGCGCCCTACTGGGACCGGCTCGCCCAGGAGCGGCAGTACAATTACCGGCTCGCGGGCTTCATGGTCTTCCGCGACAACGATCCTGAGAAGATACTTTTTTACTCGAAGCTGCCGCTGATCGCCGTCGCCGTTGCACTGGGAATTTTCGTTTATGTCTGGGCCGGAGAGCTCTACGGCGCGGCCGGTGCTATCGCCGCGCTCGCGCTCTACGCGCTCGACCCGAACGTGCTCGCGCACGCATCGATCGCGCAGACCGACATGGCGTTCGCGGCTTTCTTTTTCATCGCGAGTTATTTTTTCTTCCGTTGCCTCAAGCTGCTCACGTGGCGCGACCTGGCGTGCGCGTCGCTTTGTTGCGGCCTCGCGGCGGTCACGAAGTTTTCCTTCGCGGCGATATTCGCGATCTGGCTCGTCGCAATCGTTGTCCGGGTGTTTTCGCAGGAGCCTCTCGGCTCGAAGATCATCATCAAAGGCGAGGTCGCGAGCCGCGGCCGGAAGACGGCGCTCCTCGCCGCGGTTTTCGCCTCGGCATTGCTCGTGACCTACGCGTCAATCTGGGCGATTTACCTGTTCCGCTGGGACGCGGTGCTGGGCGGCGGCACGCATTTTCCTCTAGAGCCGGTCCTGCCGTCCTCGGGGCTCGGCCGGGCTGCGGCCGAGTGGATAGCCGGCGCCCGCCTATTCCCTGAGGCCGCGGTTTACGGCGTCCTCTACGTCGCCAAAACCATTCACCGGGCGAGCTATCTCTTGGGCGAAGTCTCAACGGAAGGCTTCTGGATGTATTTTCCCGTCGCGTTCGCGGTGAAGACGCCCCCGCCGGCGCTGCTGCTTTTGGTCGCGGCGATATGCTTGTGGGCTCGCGGCCGTCGGATCACGACGGCCGAAGGCTTTCTTGCGCTCAGCGCCGTTGCTTACTTCGCTTTTGCCGTCGCGTCGCGCATGAATATTGGCCTACGCCATATTCTGCCGGTCTACCCGTTTCTTTATGTCCTGCTCGGCGGGGTCGCGGCGGCTTTATGGAAGTCGCGGTTGCGCGCCGCGCAGGCGCTAGTGTGCGTTCTGGCCGTGTGGCTGGCCGCGGGGCTCGCGCGCGTCCATCCCGATCTTCTCGCCTACTTCAACGAGCTCGCGGGCGGCTCTTCGAACGGCTACAAGATTCTGGTCGATTCGAATCTCGACTGGGGCCAGGACCTCAAAAGTCTCAAAAACTATGTCGATAAAAACAAACTGGAGCCGGTCTATTTGAATTACTTCGGCACGGCCGATCCGTGCTACTACGGCCTCCGCTTCGTCGATCTGCCGAAGCTCTACGCGCCGCCGCTCGCGTGCCCGCAGTCGCCGCCGAGCGCGCCGCCGGGTTTCATCGCTGTCAGCGCCACGAATCTGGTCTCGACCTACCTCCGCTATCTTCACTCGTACGATTGGCTTATGCGCCGCACACCGGTCGCGCGTATAGGCGAGTCGATTTTCGTCTACGACATCCGCGGCGACGCCGAGGCGCACAAGCATCTGGCATTCCTCTATCTAAGGGAGGCGATGGTGAAGGACGCCCAGCGGGAATTCGCTTTCGCGGGCGAGCCCAAGTCGGAAAAACAGCTCGCGGACTTCGATATCGGGAATAGCCCGGAAGCGTACGGCGCGCTGGGGGTCGCTTTTTTCGAAAACGGGATGCTGGATGGCGCGGTCGTCGCCTTTCGGCGGGCGCTTCTATTGAACCCGGCCGATTCCGATATGCACAACAATCTCGGCATCGTCTATATACGCCAGGGGAAATTCGAGCCGGCGATCGGAGCCTTCAAGCTGGCGCTGAAAACCGATCCCAACAACGCCGAGGCGTACAACCAGCTCGGAAATGTATATTTGAAGCTCGGCCGTGGGAGCGATGCGATCGCGGCGTATCGAGAAGCGCTTCGCCTCGATGCCGATCACCGCGAAGCGCGAGAAGCGCTACAGAGGGCGACGCCGGGAAAGTAGCTTCGAGGGAAGCTCGAAGCAAAAAAGGGAAAGAAAAGAAAGCCCTGCTACTCGGCGGAGCGTATCCTCATAATCGCGAATCCCCATTCCTGCCGGCGTTTACGAAAAACTACACTGTTGACAAATCGCGGTCCAATGACGGCGGAGGATGCGGTTGAATTCGCGACACATTGCCGCCTGGCACATACGTTGCTCGCTTATCTCGGCGGGGAGGAAAAACCATGCCGAGATCATTGCGCTCGACGAACGCTTTTATCGTCGCTGCTTTCTTGCTCTTCTTTCTCGGTTTGGTGCTCAAAACCCTCGTGGGAGCCCAAACGCGGGAAGGGATCGGCAACGGCTTCGGCGGGCATTTAGAGGGCGGCGCCGACGACGCAGCTTTGCGCATCGCGCCGGCGCTCCAATTCTCTTCTTTGCCGATCGGCAGAGCACAAAACGGCTTGACGCTCGGCGAGCCGATCGCGACGCTCCGATCGTCCGGCCGGGCGATCGAAGCCGGACGGGCCGCGTCGGGCGCCGAACTGCTGGCGATCCTGCCGCGCTATCTGCCGAAAGGCGCGACACGCATGCTGGGCGTTTACATCGACGGCCGGCTCGCCGCCATCACGACCAGCTATCGTGACGACGGCGCCGAAGCGTGGGAAAAGTTGGTCTCCGCGACGACCGCGAAGTACGGAGAGGCCGCCGCGGCCGAGCGCGATGCAAAAAAGTGGAGCGACGGCCAGGTGGTGCTGGTGCTGAAGAAAGAGGACTCCTCGATAAGCGCCACCGTCGCTTTTATCGACTCGCTGCAGAAATATTACAGCACGGTAAGCTCGAGGGCGGCGGGGTTTTAGGAAACCCTTCAAGAACCCGGGAGCAGCACGTTTTGTCGGCTTTCGGCCTGGATGAGCGCCGAGCGGATCTCCGGGCTCTCGGGTTTGAGCTTCAGCGCGGTCCGAAAGTATTCCACCGCTAGGCCGTAGTCTTTACGAGCAAACACGAGTCGGCCGAGATTGTAGTGTGCCAGCGCATCGTCCGGCGCGAGGCGAATCGCGGCTTGGAAATGCTCCTCCGCGCCCGTCAAGTCGCCCTTCCGAGCGAGCAGAAATCCGAGATTATTATGTGCGGCGGCCTCATTCGGGTTGAGTCGCACGGCATCGGCGTAATGCGCCATGGCATCCTCGAGATCGCCGCGCTTGAACAATTGATTGGCCAGATTGAAATGTGCCGCGGCGGACTCGGGAAAAATCTTCAACGCGATCCGATAGTTTTCGATCGCTCCGGAGGAGTCCCCGCGCAGCGCCTGGATATACGCGATGCTCATGTATGCCGAGGCGTAACGCGGATTAATATCGCGTGACTTCCGGTATTCCTCAAGCGCAGCGTCCGGGTTGCCGCTCTCCAATAGAGCCGAGCCAAGAAAATGATGCGCCACGTACGACTTCGGATTGACCGCAATCGCATGTGTCCAAAGGGTTGTGGAGTCCCGCCATAAGGCCGCTTGTTCCCAGGTCAATTCTGCGAAAACAATGACGACGAACGCCGCGGCAGCGCCGGCGAGCAGAATGCGTTTGGGGCGGAAGAGCAAGAGCGCCGAGGTGAGGAGCGCGACGGCAAGCAATGGCAAATAGGTGTAGCGGTCCGCCGCGATCTGCAAGCCGTTCTGCATCACGCCGCTCGTTGGGGCGAGTAGCGCGACATACCATAGCCATGCCGCCAAAATTGCCGGAAACCGTCGTCGCAAGACGAATAGAACAACCGTCACTGCCGCAGCAGCCGCGGCGCTCGCGGCGAAGTGCGGCGTCAACTCGTCGAGCGCTTGCGGCAGTTCATAAAGCGGCGAAAGGCCCACGGGCACAATGGTCTTCCAAAGATAAAAGAGAAGTCCGTAGGCCGCGATGCCGAAGCGCTGGAGCAGCGTATAGTCCGTCAAGCCGTAAAGAAGATTGGCGTGCTGCTTGCCGTATAGCGCGATGAGACCTCCGATGAATGCGACGGCGAAGAATGGCGCCTTCTCGATCCATACGGCGCGGTCCAGGCGCCGAAGCGGATAAAAATCCAAAATCAACAGGCCGATGGGCAAGGTGACGAAGGCGCCCTTGCCGAGGAGGCAGAGCCCGTAGCAGATCACCGCGGCGATCATCCAGCGTTGGTAAGCGCCGCTCTCGGTCACCGCCTTCAAATAGCAAATCAGGGTCAAAAGGAAAAAAAATCCCGCCACGACGTTCTCGCGCGCCTGCGTCCAGGCGACCGCTTCGACCTGCAGCGGGTGGACGGCGAATAAGAGAGCTGCCGTCGCTGCGGCGACGGTCAACGCGTTTCGCTCCCCGGCAGTTGTAGTGGATAGGAGTTTGAGCGCAACGAAGTAGAAGAGCACCGCATTCGCGGCATGAAAAAGCAGCGCGCTTAAATGATAGCCGGCCGGATTCATTCCCCAGACTAGATAGTCGGCGCCCAAGGTCATCCAGGTGAGCGGCCGGTAGAGGCTGTTCTGGAATGTCGTAAACATCCAGAGCAGATGCGGCCAACTCAATCCGCGGTAGTTCGGATTATACAGAAGACTTGGAGGATCGTCCCAATTCGTGAAGCCGTTCTGCAGGACAGGCGCGAATGCGATCAGCGTGACGGCTGCAACTAGGAGCGGCGCCGCAATAGAGGTTACGGCGGATTTCATGCGCGAACTGACCGGAAGAGCTCTTTTCTACGTCTCATGTCTTAAAATCCGGATATCCCGTCTTTTTTGCCTGCTCTTTGTAGTCCTTGATCAGCTCTTCGCGCGGGACCTCGTGCGCCCAGATCGCCTCGGTGAAGCTCCAGAGCGTGAAGGGATGCGCGCCGAGGGCATAGAGCTTGCCGTAGTCGCGCGACGCGAGCGCCGCGCGCTCCTCGTCGCTCAGCTTGAGCGGCTGATCTTTTTCCCACTTCTCGACAAACGCGGCGGGGCTCGCCTTGTATTCCTTCTCCCATTCCTCGTTCATATTCACCTGGTGGATGAACTTGTTCATCACGTATTTGCTCATGACGTTTCTCCCATCAATGCCCGTGGTGTTCGTCGTGCGTCTCGGCTTTTGCGTATCCCCGCAGCTCGTCGTATTTCG
>DATDFN010000270.1:0-12280 GCA_036522615.1 Binatia bacterium
GGGCCGGTTATCCGCCGGTCGTGGCACCAGATCCTCGATTACAAGCTCATCGGCGACCATTGCGCCTGCGGTGCGAAGATTCCCGGCCGATTTGCGACCAAGACGGCGTCGGCGGCGTTCGGCGGGCGCCGCGCGCGCGTCTAATCGCGCGTCAACACGTGCATTTTACACTACAATTGTATTTCTCCGGTGAATCCGCTTAAAATGCTGGTTTGTCATGGCGAAGGCCAAGCCCACAAGACCCGAAGCATATCCCGGCCTGATGATCCTCGAGGACATCAGCACGCTGATCAGCCATTCGCACGACCTTCAGGATACGCTCAACCGCCTCGTCCAGATCGTCGCCGAGCGGATGGAGACCGAGGTCTGCTCGCTTTACATCCTCGAGCCCAAGAAAAACCGCCTGACCCTGTGGGCCACGACCGGTCTTGACGAAGAGGCGATCGGCAAAGTCTCCATGGGCATCGGCGAGGGCCTCACCGGCCTTGTCATCGAGAAGATGAGCCCGGTGATGGTCGTCGACGCTCAGGCGCACCCCCGCTACAAGTACTTCCCGGAGACCGGCGAGGAGCGCTTCCATTCGTTTCTCGGCGTGCCGCTGATCGAGCGGCGCATGCCGCTCGGAGTTCTCGTCGTTCAAACCTCCCGCCGGCGCGAATTCTCACGTGACGAGATCCGCCTGCTGCGCGCAATCTCGGCGCAGGTCTCCGGCATTATCATTCAGGCGCGCCTCGCCGACACGCTCAAAAACAAGGAGCGCGAGCGCAAAGAATACCAGAAGCAGCTCGGCGACGCGCTCAAGAAAATCCGCTCGTACGAAGGGCGCCGGCGCGAGGGTGCGACGCGCGGCGGGGCGCAAAAATGGCGCGGCCGCCTCACCGGCCTCTCGGTCGCGCCGGGTTTCGGCCGCGGCAAGGCCTTCCTCATGAAACCGAGGATCGATCTCAATTCGGTCAAGAAAGAGCGCGCGCAAAACCCGAAGCGGGAGATCGAGCGCTTCCGCGCGGCGGTCGAGCGCGGCATGGAGCAGCTGCAGAACATCAAACAGCGCATGAGCACGCTCATCTCTACGGAGGAAGGGGCGGTGTTCGACGCGCACCGGCTGATAATCGGCGATCCGGTCCTCATCGAGCAGATCGAGAGCCGCATCCGCAAGGAGCGCTGCATCGCCGAGTACGCCGTGAGCAGCGTCTTCGCAGAGCACCTCAGCTCCTTCAGCCGCATCGAGGACGAATATCTGCGCGAGCGCGCCGCAGACGTGAAAGACGTCGCGCAGCGGCTGCTGGAGAGTCTATCCGGGCTGAGCGAACAGAGGCTCGTCCTGCCGCCGAATTCGATCCTCGTGGCAGAGGACCTGCTGCCGGCCGACCTGAGTCTCATCGAGGGCGACCACTTCCGCGGCATCGTGCTCGCGACCGGCGGCGTTACGTCGCACGCATCCATCCTTGCCAAGTCGTTCGAGATACCGACTGTCGTCGCCGTCGAGGGGCTGCTGGAGAACGTGCGCGACGGGGATTCGCTCATCATCGACGGCAATTCGGGCGTCGTCTACATCAACCCGAGCCAGGAGGTCGTGCGCGAATACGACCGGCTGGAGCGCGAGTATCTAGCCCTCAATAAAGAACTGGCCGAGCTGAGAGACCTGCCGGCCGAGACGCGCGACGGCCACCGCGTACTGCTGTATTCGAACGTCGGGATGCTGAGCGACATCGCCTTCGCGCAGCTCCACGGCGCCCAGGGCATCGGTCTGTATCGGACCGAGATTCAGTTTCTCGCGCACCGCGACTTTCCCAGCGAGGAGGAGCAGTTCACGATCTACCGGCGCGTCGTCGAAGGTTTCGGCGGCAAGCCGGTAACGATCCGCACCCTCGACATCGGCGCGGATAAATATCCCGCGTACGTACGCCGCGGGACCGCCGAGCAGAATCCGTTTCTCGGCTGGCGCTCGATCCGTGTGTCGCTCGAGATGCCGGAGTTTCTTAAAACGCAGCTACGGGCGATTCTACGGGCCGGCGCATACGGCTTCGTCCGGCTTCTGATCCCTATGGTCACGAGCCTGGAAGAGATCCTCCAGGTGAAGGAGATACTGGCCGAGGTCAGAGAAGAGCTCGAGCGCGAGGGCGCACCGTTCGACCGGCAGATGGAGCTCGGCATCATGGTCGAGGTGCCGTCCATCGTTCATCAAGTCTCACGCATCGTGCGGGAGGTCGATTTTCTCAGTATCGGCACCAACGACCTGATTCAGTACATCCTGGCCGTGGACCGGGGCAACCATAAGGTCGCCGCGCTCTACGAGCCGCTCCACCCAGCGGTTTTATCCGCCCTCATGAACGTGATCGAGGGAGCGAAAAAACAGGGTAAACGGGTCGGTATGTGCGGCGAGATGGCGGGCGACCCGCTCTGCACCATCCTGCTACTAGGCATGGGCTTGGAGGAGTTCAGCATGGGTTCGCTGTTCATTCCTGTTGTAAAAAAGATAGTTCGTACAGTGACTTATAGGGAAGCAAAGGCGGCAGCCGATATCGTCCTGAGGATGGACACGGTAGGCGAGATCAAAAAATACCTTTTTGACCGCATGCGCGAGCTGGGCATGGTCGAGTTATTAGAGCTTTATAGCTAGCCGGTCTTGACTTTTCCTTGCTCGCTTGCCATAGTTAATTAACGAACGATCGTTCGAATTATCTATGACAAGCGAAAGGAAGATCGGCATGACGAAAATATCGACTTTTGACGATTGGGTTGATTATTTCAGGCAGTGGCAGAAGGACATCGGGTACGATCCGTCGCTCTTGGGCGATTACAAGTTTGAGACCAAGCTCGCTGACATCCATAGCCCGGAGATCGAATTTGGCGACTTCAAGGGCCAGCGCAAATGGGAGCGGCCGGAGCAGGCGCCAAACCAATCGATCCGGGACGCCTTGCTGAACCTGATCGTCTATCAGGGCGATACCGAGTTCGCGTCGGTCGAGCAGCAGAAGAATCTACTGGACAACGCGCCGACAGACTACGACCGGCAATCGTTAATCCGCGTTAACAGCGAAGAGATGCGCCACGGCTGGCAAATGTGCTATCTCTTGGTAAAGTATTTTGGCGACTCGGGGAAGCTCGAGGCGCAGAAGATGCTGGAGCGGCGCGCGTTCCAGGGCGATCGCCTTCTCGGCTCGTTCAACGCGCCGGTCAACAACTGGCTCGACTTCTTTACCTACACCCAGTTCGTCGACCGCGACGGCAAGTTCCAGCTCACGATGTTGAGCCATTCCGCTTTCGCGCCGCTCGCGCAAAGCGTGACGGCGATGCTGAAGGAAGAATTTTTCCATATGTTCACGGGCAACACCGGTCTCACCCGCATCGTCCGCGCGAATAAGATTCCGATCCCGATCATCCAGAAATACTTCAACAAGTGGCTCTCCACCGCCTACGATCTTTTCGGCACTGACAATTCCTCGTCGGCGCAGTGGGCGTACGTTTGGGGTCTGAAGGGACGCTACGACGAGCACGCGGCGGCGCGGCCCGCCGATAAGCAGAAGCTCAACGAGGAGTCGCGCGACCACTACATGGCCGAAAGCGGGCGCCTGATCGACGCGCTGAACCAGTTCGTGCCGGAAGGCGCGCCCAAGCTCTACGCCCCGGATCTAAGGTTCAATCGAACGATCGGCGATTTCGCCGGCAAGACCTACAGCGTGACCGGCGAGCTGCTGTCGGAAGACGCGTACCGCAAGCACATCGTCGAGACGCTGCCGGGCCCGGCGGACGACGCTCAATTGAATGACATCTTCAAAGAAAAAGACTGGGTCCTGCAGATGAACTAGTCCGGTGAAAAGGAGAATTGAGTGAAGCGGATCTGTCTGGTTTGTCAAAACGTCGACTGCAAGAACCGCGGCTCCGAAGAAATCATGAAGGAGCTGGAGCAGCGGGCGAGCGACAAAGGGCTCGACGACTGGGAAGTGAAGCCGTACATGTGCTTCGGCGCCTGCCAGGAGGGGCCGAACGTCGTGCTTTACCCTGAGAAAAGCTGGTACGCCGGCGTGAAGAAGGACGACGTCGGCGACATTGCGGAGCACATGGCCGGCGGTCCGGATGTGAAGCGGCTCGATACGATCGACGCCTCGCTCAAAGAGCTCATCTACCAGCTTCTCGACACCGGAGTTTTCTAGAAGATGGAAGGCATTCTTTTTCCGCGCGGCATCGTCGAGGGAAAAGAAGGCCTCGACGCCTACCGCGCGCGCGGGGGCTATCAAGCGCTTGAGAAAGCGCTCAAGCAGATGTCGCCGCGGGAAGTACTACAAGAGATCGACGCCTCCGGCCTGCGCGGCCGCGGCGGCGCAGGCTTCCCCACGGGAAAGAAATGGGCCTTCACCGCCGACACACCGGGGACGCCGCGCTACGTCATTTTAAACGGCGGCGAGGACGAGCCCGGCAGCAAGAAAGACCGCTTGCTGATGGAGAATGTCCCCCATCTCGTTCTTGAAGGCGTGATTCTCGCCGCCTATGCGGTCGGCGCGTCGAAAGCCTACCTGTACATCAACGCCGACTATAAAGACGCGATCCAGGCGATGGAAGAAGCGCTCGCCGACGCCAAAAAATCGGGCTATGTCGGCGAGCGGATCGGCGGCACGGATTTCAGCCTCGAGATCGAATTCTTTCCCGCGCCGCACGACTATGTCGCCGGCGAAGACACCGCGGTGATCGAAGTGATCGAGGGGAAAAAGCCGCTGCCGCGGCAGAAGCCGCCGTTTCCGGCGACGGCCGGACTCTATGCGAAACCGACCGCCGTAAATAATGTCGAGACGCTCGCGAATGTCGCGCCGATCATTCTGCGTGGCGCCGCATGGTATCGCGGCATCGGCACCGCCGAGAGCGCCGGCACGATGGTTTTTTCATTGAATGACGAGGTAAAGCGCCCGGGCGTGTACGAGCTGCCGTTCGGCACGCCGCTGCGCCATCTGATCGAAAATTGCGGCGGCGGCACGCGCGACGGAAAGAAAATCAAGGCGGTTCTCCCCGGTGGCCCTTCTTCGGCGTTTCTTTCCGGCGACCAGTTGGACGTCGCGCTCGACCACAATTCCGTGCGCGCCGCCGGCTCGTCGATCGGCTGCGGCGTCATCGGCATCGTGACCGAAGATCAATGCATCGTCGAGGAAGCTTTGAGGATTGCGGAGTTTTTTGCCAAGGAATCCTGCGGCCAGTGCCCCGCCTGCCGGATGGAGACGAACACGCTCGCGATGCTGCTAAAGAAAATTCAGCAGGGCCAGGGCCAGCTGGCTATGCTGGAGCAGTTCGGCAAAGTGATCGCCTTCAACAAAGGCAAAGGATTTTGCAGCTTGATCAATATGCCCGGCCCGCCGATCGAGAGCGCGGTGCGATTATTCCGCGGCGATTTCGACGCCCATCTGGCCGGGCGCTGCCCAGCAAACTAATTTCGAGTTTCGGGTCCCGGGTTTCGACTGGCGAAGACAAGTCCTATCCTTCCAGCCGCGAAACTAGAAACTCGAAATGCGAAACTTAGCTTAAATATTTCTTCGGAACGTTAAAAACCTGGTTGCCCTTTTTCACCAGATAGGCGTCGTTCTTCCATTCCTTTAGAACCTGCACGTCTTCTCCGGCCGCGAATGCGACTTCGACGATCTGGGCGTTCTTGTTGCCCTGATATTTCATCTTGAACGCTTCTTTGACCTTGGCCATTCAAACCCCCCGCTGATCGATTTTCAGCCGCCGAGCATACCAGATTTTCACCCGCTTTCCACGCTCCAGCTGCCGCGAACCGTCGGCAACTGGAGCGCCGCATCGAGCTGTTTAAGGAAAACCTTTCGCGGAATTTCCTTCGCTCCCAGGCTCAGAAGATGGCGCGTCGTCACCTGCGCGTCGAGCAGGCGAAAGTCCCATCGTTTCAGGCGCTCGACGAGCGCGGCAATTGCCGCCTTCGACGCGTTGCTCTCGTAGGAGAACATCGACTCGCCGAAAAAACATTTGCCGAGCGAGACGCCGTAAATTCCGCCTACGAGATTGCCGTCGAGCCAGCTCTCGACGGAATGCGCGTAGCCAAGCTGGTGCAGGCGGATGTACGCGCGCCGCATCGCGGGCGTGATCCACGTGCCGTCCTGTCCGCGGCGCGGCACCGTCGCGCACGCGAGAATGACGGCGGAAAATGCGACGTCGAACGTGATCTTGAAGCGGCCCTGCTTGATGATCTGTGCGAGACGCCGCGAAACGTGGAAATCGCGCGGCGCGAGCACGAGCCTCGGATCGGGCGACCACCAGAGAATCGGCAGCCCCTCGCCGAACCAAGGAAATATGCCAGACTGGTACGCAAGCAAGAGCCGATCGCTCGACAGATCGCCGCCGACGGCGAGCAGTCCGTCCGGCTCGGCATTCTGCGGGGGAGGGAAAACGAGATCTTTCGTCAGTCGGTAAATCGGCATCGGCGGAAGTATCTTACGGCCGGGCATGTTTCGCGGCAAGACGCGTCGCTTGCAATGCGGCGAAGCAAGGGCATATGCTTAATCGGTTTACGAGGAAAAGTTTGTGTTCCGGAGAATCGACCACGTGGCGATTCACGTGAGCGACCTCGATCGCTCGGTCGCCTTTTACGAAGCGCGCTTCGGCTTCGAAAAATATTTTCAGCACGCTGCGGCCGGCGGGATGCAGATCGCCTATCTCAAGCTCGGCGACACGGTCTTGGAGCTCACGCACCGCGCCGACGGGCCGATGAAGGGGTTTCATTTCTGTCTCGAGGCCGAAAACTTCGACGAGGCCGTCGCGCGTTTGCAGAAAGAGGGCGTCGAGATGGCGCGCGCGCCGCACGACACGCCCGCGCGCGAGCCGCGCGAGGCCGGCTGGCGTCGCGTGGTCTTTTACGGTCCGGACGGCGAACAGATCGAGCTCCGCGGCTGACGCGGCGCTGATCAATATCTGGAGGCGGTATGGCTGAGAATAATGCTTCGACGATTCAAGTCGTTTGTCCCTGCTGCAACGCTACGCTGACAATCGATCCCGTACTCGCGGCCGTGCTGGAGCACAAGCTGCCCGTTAAGCCGCCGCCGGTCGCTCATTTGAAGGACGCGGCGCAGCTCGTCAAAGACGAGGCGGCGCGACGCGACGAGAAATACCAGCAGCTCGCCGAGGCGGAGAAAAACAAGGGCAAGGTTCTTGACCGCAAATTTCAGGAACTGCTCAAAAAGGCTCAGGAAGAGCCGATCACAAAGCCTCTCAAAGATATCGACCTCGATTGACTCGCCGGCCGACATCGCGTCCGCGCTCGATGCATCGCCTGCGCGCGATATTCCTCGGCGCGCTCCTTCTCTGCGCCGCGGCTCACGCCGAAGCCGCGGAGCGCGCGCAGCCGATCCGCCGCGTCGTCATCGTCTCGATCGACGGCCTGATGCCCGCGACCTATGTCGCGCCGGACACGCACGGTCTCGGTGTTCCGACGCTCCGCGAGATCGTGAAAAACGGCGCCTGGAGCGACGGCGCCCGCTCGGTGTTTCCCAGCGTCACCTATCCCGCGCACGCCTCGATCGCGACGGGCGTCAATCCCAGCGTCCACGGCATCGTCGCCAACGGCGCCTTCGATCCGCTGGGTAAGAATCAGCAGGGCTGGCGCTGGTACGCGGAGGATATCCACGCGCCGACGCTGTGGGACGCGGTGCGCTCACGCGGCTTGTCTGCCGCGCTCATCTGGTGGCCGACGACGGTCGGCGCGCGCGCCGCCGCCATCGTGCCCGAGTACTGGCGCGCGGGCAGCGAGGAGGACGTGAAGCTGGTCCGCGCGCTGGCGACGCCCGGACTGCTCGAGGCCGTCGCCGCGCGCTTCCCGACGTTTAACGAAAACTTTACACCGCCGGCGCTGAAGGACGAAGCGTTGACCGACATCGCCGTGCATACAATCGAGACCGTGAAACCGAACCTGCTCATGCTGCACCTGCCGCGCGTCGACCACGAGGAGCACGAAGGCGGCCCGTTCGGCGAGAAGGCCAAGGCGGCGATCGAGGTCGCCGACCGGCAACTCGCGCGCCTTATCGCCGGGGCGAAGGACGCCGGCACGTGGAGCGAGACCGCGCTTGTCGTTCTCTCCGATCACGGGTTCGCACGCATCTCGCGGCGCGTCCGTCCCGGCACGCTGCTGCTGGATAAAAATCTCGTCACATTCGAGCAGAACCGGATGGTCGATTGGAAGGCCTCCATTCTGTCGACCGCCGCCTTCGCGTACGTTTACGTGAAGGATTCGTCGGACGCGGCGACGCGCAAAACACTGCTGGAGATTTTTCCGCCGTTGCAGCACAAGCCGGACAGCGGCATCCGCCGCGTCTATCGCCAGGAGGAAATCCGCGCCAAGGGCGGCGATCCGGCGGCGTTTCTCGCGCTCGAAGCCGCCGAAGGCTTCGAGATCGCCGGCGGCTACCGCGGCGCGCATTTCGCGCCGTCATTTTACGCCGGGACGCACGGCTACGATCCCGAGCGTCCGGAGATGCTCGCGTCGCTCTTGATCTACGGCCCGGCGATCGCGCCGGGAAAGATCAAGCAGGCGCGCCTGATCGACGTCGCGCCTACGGTCGCACGCTGGCTGGATTTGAAGCTGGACCGCGCCGAGGGAAAGCCGCTGTCGATCGCGCTGCGGCCGCCGGCGCGGCCCTGATTATTTCTCGTAGAGCTTCTTGATGAAGCCGCTCTTGTCCAATTCTTCGACGAAGCTCGCGTCGACGAATTCTTCCGGCTTATGGCTCCAAACGTCGGGGCGCGTGAGCGCGACGTAATCGTAGCTTGTTTTCATCCCTTTGACGTTCGGATAGGGCGCAGCGAGCCGGTATCTCGCGAAGAGCTCCCACGATTCCTGCGCGAGCGAATCGTCGTCGAGACGAAGCGTTTTCTTGATCACTTTTTTTCCGAATTCCGGGTCTTTCTTGAACAGCGCGATGCCCTCGATGTGGGCGCGCATATAGCGCATGACGAGATCGCGGTCTTTGGCGATCAACGATCGAGTCGAGGCGATCTCGCTCCACGGATACTCGACTTCCTTGAAAAAATCCCACAGCGTCGTGAATCCCGCACGTGCCGCCAGGATGAACGCCGGATGCGACAGCGTCGCGCCTTGGATTTTTCCCTGCTTGAGGGCGATGAGCCGTTCGTTGTCGGCGCCGATCTGTAGCAGCGCGAAATCCTTGTCGGGGTTGAGCCCCTTCTTCGTAGCCAGATAACGCACGAGGAAATCGGTCAACGAGCCGAACGTGGTCACGCCGATGGTTTTGCCTTTGAGGTCTTCCGCCCGCTTGATGTCGGGCCGCACCATGAGCGATTGCACGACGCCCGGCATCGTGTGCGCGAGGATCACCATGTCCGAGCCCGCGAGCGACGCGCTCATGACGGTCGGCGTGGCGACGGAGGAAATCGCGACGCTGCCGGCGACGAGCGCGCGCGATGCGATGCCCGAGCCCTGCATGACGACGACGTCGGCGTCGAGGCCGTGCTTCTCGAAGAGCTTCGCCTCCTTGGTGAAAAAGATGATCATGTTGCCCATGCTGACGGCGGGCACGCCGACATGGATCTTGCGCAAATTTTTCGCTTGCGCGAAAGCGCCGGCCGGCGCCAGAAAAAAGGCGGCGAGAAGCAGCGGGAGCACAAAGCGAGTCATGCGCACCTCCCGGGCTGTGTGATTATTTCCGGGTATAGTCTGCGGTCGCGGCGGCTGTCAATCGCGAGCCGGAAAACGACAATGCGTTCAGGGTCTCTGGTACATGCTCTTGATGAAGCCGTTTTTATCGAGCTCGTCGATGAAGCTCGAATCGACGAACTCCTCCGGCTTGCGACGCCAGATATCGGGATGCGTCTGCGCGACGTATTCGAAGCTCGTGCGCATGCCGGCGATGTTGGGATACGGCGCGGGGATAAACAATTTCGCGAACAGCAGGTACGCGTCGCTGACGAGTCCCTCGTCGTCGACTTTCAATGTCCTTTTGATCACGCGGCGGCCGAAGGTCGGATTGCCCTTGAACAGCGCGATCCCGGCGAGATGCGCCTTGATGTAATTCGCCACGAAGTCGCGGTCGCGCTGGATCGTCGCCCGTCGCGTGACGATCTCGATGCCGGGATAGCGTATCTCTTTTGACGAATCCCACACCATCGAATAGCCGAGCTTTTGCGCCTTCGCGTAGCCCGGGAACGAAAGCGCCGCCGCGTCGACCGTGCCGCGGCTGAGTGCCGTCAGCCGCTCGGCGTCGCCGCCGATCTGCACCAGCGTCACATCGCGTTCCGGATTGATTCCTTTCTGGCGCAGGATGTGGCGCACGAGAAAATCCGTCAGCGAGCCGAAGCTCGAGATCGCGATCTTCTTCCCTCTGAGATCGTCGGGGCGCCGGATCTCGGGACGCGCCATCAAGGCGTGCGTAACGCTTTCCAGCGTATGCGCGAGGATCGTGAGATCCGCGCCGGCCAGATCCGCCTCGATCGCCGTCGGCGTCGCGATCGGCGCGAAGTCGATATGTCCGGCGGTCATCGCCTTGGCCGCGGCGGCCGAGCCCTGGATCTGGACGATATCGGCGTCGAGACCGTTCCTCTCGAACAGCTTTGCGTCGCGCGCGACGTAAGTGATGATATTGCCGACGGTCACGGACGTAACGCCAACGCGAACCTTCCGGAGCGACCGCGCCTGCGGAAACGCGGCAGAAGCGAAGATCAGCGAAAGTATGAAGCCTAAAGCGGCGCGGCGGCCGAACTTTCTCATTCGATTCCTGGTGAAAAATGTTGAGCAAAACGCCGCATACGGCCGGGCGTGTCAACGCGCGCTGTAGGCCCCTGGTTCATTGACGGACACCCATTTTCTCATATTTTTGACGGGCCCGCGAACGAAACATTCACGAGCTATAGGCCGGGGGCGTAGAGATCCGGAGGCAGCCGGTCGATGTAGTCGATCGTCTCCCGCAGCGACACCACGTCCGCGTATTTCATGTTCATGTCGAAGAGATTGATCTTGTGCGACGCCTGCCCGCGGTCGAATACGCATTCCTCGACGACCGCCACTTTGAAGTTGTAGGAGAACGCGTCCAGGACGCTCGCGCGCACGCATCCGCCGGTCGTGCAGCCGGTGACGAGCACGGTGTCGGCTTTCACCTCGTTCAGCATGCTCATCAGCGCCGTGCCGAAAAACGCGCTGGGCTTCTGTTTGCGCACGAGCACGTCGCCCGCCTGCGGCCCGATCTCGGCGACAATCTCGTTGCCCTGTTTCCACTGGCTGCCCAGGTCCTCGCCGCCGCGGCTGTTCTTGCCGTGCCAGCGGCCGTACGCGACCGCGTTGCCGCCTTCGTGCCCGGTCGTGTAAAACGTCGGCAAGTGCTTCTTGCGCGCGGCCGCGAGCAGATCGCGGATACGGTAGACGCCTTCCCAGCCCTCCTCGCCGCAGCTGTTGCGGAAGCGTTCGATCGATTTGAGAATCGGCTCGGGCTTGTCGCCGACGAAGTTGTAGTTCATGTCGATGATCAGCACCGCCGGCCGCACGCCGAAGCCCGCGCGCTTGCCGTAGCCTGATTTCGCGAACACTTCTTTGTCGCGCTCGGTGAGAATATCGTCCCAAATCGCCATAATCCCTCCTGCCGGATGCAAGAGATTAGGCGGACATCGCAAACGGTGTCAAGAGTTTGTGCGCACATTGTGTGGCATGCTAGTTTCGAGTTTCAAGTTTCGCTCAAGAGATGAAAGTTTTTCGCACCAGCGTCCTGTTCACATTTCTTTTCTCAGCGTGCTCCTATCTTCCTAGCTATACCGCGGGTGAAGTACCGTTCGTGCCGACGCCGCCGGAGGTCGTGAACCGCATGCTCGATCTCGCCGACATCAAGCCCGGCGACGTGGTCTACGACGTCGGCAGCGGCGACGGCCGAATCGTCATCGCGGCGGCAAAAAAATACGGCGTGCGCGCGGTGGGCATCGAGATCGACGGGGATCTCATCGACAAGGCGCGCAGCCGCGCGCGCAGCGAAGGCGTTGCGGACCTGGCGGAGTTCCGCGAGCAAGACGCGCTCACCGCAGACATCTCCGAAGCAACGGTGGTGACGATCTACATGCTGCCGGAGTTCAACTACAAGCTCCGGCCGAAACTGGAGGCGCTAAAGCCTGGCACGCGCGTCGTCTGCCACGACTTCGGCGTCGAGGGCTGGACGCCCACGCGTACGGAAAAGTTCCCCGACCGGACCGTGCTGCACACGCACACGATCCTTTTCTACAAGCGGTAAAGAGCGAGCGGGTTTTTCTCCAGGATCGCGCTCTTCGCCAATTCCGCGACGTCTTCGCGCTTCAA
>DATDFN010000271.1:0-4710 GCA_036522615.1 Binatia bacterium
GTGCTCAAGCATCTCCTTAAGTCTCGCTTTAAAGGCATGATTTTTCCAGTAAATCCGAACCGCAAAGAAGTCCAGGGCGTACCTTGTTTCGCAAATCTCAGGGAGATCGAGGATCCGGTCGATGTAGCCGTGATGATGGTACCGAACAGCCGTCTCTTCGACGCGCTGGAGGACTGCCGGGCGAAGAATGTTGGCGCCGCGCTAGTGTTAAATTCCGGTTTCGCTGAGGCGGGCGAGGACGGCCAACGGCTGCAGGAGAAGCTCGGCGCATTCGCGCGCGACAGCGGCATACGAATCTGCGGGCCCAACTGCAACGGCTACGTCAACGTGCTCGACAAGCTCATCGTCGGCACATCGGGCGCGTTCGACCGCGCGGAATTCGTGCCCGGCGACATCGCTTTTCTCGTCCAGAGCGGCGGCGTCGCCGGCGTGCTGCTCGACCTGGCGCAGGATAAAAAAATCGGACTCAGCTACTGCGTCTCGGTCGGCAACGAGGCCGACCTCGATATCGCCGACTTCGTCGAATACCTCGCGGACGACGCGCGGACCAACGTCATCGCGTTGTTTGTGGAAGGCATCGACGACGGCAGGCGTTTTCTCGCCGCTGTGGAAAAGGCGAAGGCGCACGGCAAGCACGTGGTCGCCTGCAAGGTCGGCCGATCCGCGAAGGGCCACCAGGCGGCGTCGGCGCATACCGGAAAATTAGCCGGCTCGTCGCTCGTGTGGGGCCAGGCGATGAAGCGCGCCGGTGTCGCCGAGGTCGCGGACATCGAAGAGTTGGTCGAGACCGCTAACCTCATGAGCAAATTCGGCAGGCCGGACGGAAACCGGCTCGCGATTCTGACTCTTTCCGGCGGCCAGGGCGTGTTGTTGGCCGACCTTTGCGATGCGCATGGGATCGCGCTGCCTGCGCCGTCGTCTTCCGCAAACGCGCTGCGTGAAGCGCTGCCGGATTTCGCCGGGCTGACGAATCCGATCGATCTCACCGGGCAGGCGTCGGGCGAGCCGGAAGTGCTGGAGCGGGTTATTCGCAGCCTGGCGGACGATCCCGAGTACGACGCGGTATTATTGGTTCTGGTCGCGAGCCCGGTTGCGGCGCGCCTATGGACCGAGCGCATCGCGCGTTTCATTCTCGAGCTGCACAAGCCGGTCGCGGTTTTGTGGACGGGCGGGCGCGGGCTCGACGAGTGGCGCAACCAACTGCTGGAGGCGCGCGCGCCGCTGTTTTCCTCCGCGACCGTCGCCATCCGCAGCCTTGCTGGCTATTTCGCCTCCGGCGCGACGGCAAAGCATCATGCCAGCGGCAGAATCGACACGCACCGCGCGCAGAAGGCTCGTGAATTTCTTCGCGGCCGGATCGCTGAGGGAATCGCCGAGCCGGAGGCGAAGGAGATCGCTAAAATGTACGGCATTCAGGTGCCGCGCGAATTCCTTGCGAGGAGTGAAAAAGAGGCGGCCGACGCAGCTCGTAGTCTCGACAGCGCCGTCGCGATGAAGCTGATCTCGCCGGATATCCTCCATCGCTCCGACGGCGGCTTCGTCCGTCTAGGCATAGTATCCGCGGAAGCGGCGTCCGACTGCTATCGCGAGCTCGTAAGCCGATCCGGCGGCGCGCGCGTACGAGGCGTTCTGGTGCAGCCGATGGTCCGCGGAGTGGTCGAGACGATCGCCGGCATTTCTTACGATGCGCAGTTCGGTCCGGTCGTTTTATTCGGCTCGGGCGGCGTGCTGGCGGAGCTCGCGAACGACGTAGCGATGCGTCTCTGCCCGCTCTCCGACGCCGACTGCCGCGGGATGATCGCCGAAACGAAAGCGGGAAAAGTCCTCGCCGGCTACCGCGGCGCCGCAGCGGGGGATATCGAAGCCGTCGTGCAAGTGCTGTTGTCACTCTCTGATCTGGCCGGGGAGCTTGGACCCGCGGTGAAGGAGATGGACATCAATCCGCTCATTGTCGCGGAGAAAGGCGCCCTCGCGGTGGACGTAAGGCTCGTCGCGGGGGATGGTTTATGAAGGAGCAAGATTCATGGCGTTGACCTTTGGCGTGAGCTTCGCGCCGAATCATCCGAAGGAAGTCGCCGAATGGTGCCGCGCGGCCGAGGACTGCGGCTTCGAGCGCGTCGGCCTCGTCGACTCACAGTCGATCTATCGCGAGCTGTATGTCACCTGCACCGCGGGGCTGCAGGCGACAAATCGTATTCAAGTCGGTCCGCGCGTGACGAACGCGCTCACGCGCCATCCGAGCGTCACGGCGAGCGCGCTCGTCACAATGGCCGAGCTTTCGAATGGCCGCGTGTTCGCGGGAATAGGAACGGGCGACAGCGCCCTCATCAACATCGGCATGAAGCCGGTGAAGCTCGCGGCGCTGGGAGAATTCTTGACGACGATCCGCGCGCTCATGCATGGCGAGACGGTGGAGCGGAACGGCTCCGAAATGCGTATCACCTGGGGCAAGGCCGACGTGCCGATTTACGTCTCCGCGCACGGGCCGAAAACGCTCGAGTTCGCCGGCCGCAACGCCGAAGGCGTCATCTACGGTGATGGCGTCGGGCAGGAGGTGGTAAACGACGCGCTGCGCTCGGTAGCGACGGGCGCGTCGGCGGCCGGCCGGCGTTCGGAGGATATCGATGTCTGGTGGGGACTCTGCGGCAATATCGGCGAGAGCCGGGAAAAAGCTTTGGCCGAGGTCCGGATGCTGCTGGCCGCGAAGGCGAATCACCTGGCGCGCTTTCCCGAGCAGAACAAGCACGTGCCGCCGGAATTCCGCGGTGTGCTCGATCGCATCCATCAAAGTTACAGCTATCTCGAACATCAAAAGCCCGGCGAAACGACGAACTCGCGTCTCGTAAAGGAAAGCGGCCTCGAAGACTATCTCGCCGGCCGCTACGCGATCGCCGGAACTCCGGAGCAGTGCCGCGCGCGCGTCTACGAGCTCGAGCGCATGGGGGTGCGAAAGATTTGGCTAAACGTGCACTTCGAGGACAAGATCGGCTTCATGGAAAAATGGAGCCGAGAAGTGATCGCAAAAATTTAAAGGTGGTGTGATGGAAGCGGAACTGGCCAAAAGACTCGTCGGCGGCCTCGGGGATGCGGGTATCGATTTCATGAGCTATCTGCCCGAGAGCCGGCTCAGCCAAATTTTGCCGCTCATGCGGAGCGATTCACGTTTTCGGCTCGCTCCGGCCGCGAGCGAGACCGATGCTGTCTCGATCGCCGTCGGCGCGACGCTCGGCGGCAAGCAGTCGGCCTGTTACATGGAGAGCACGGGAATATTCGTCTCCTCCTATCAGCTGGTCGTCGTGGCGCTGCATCTGCGCGTGCCCATCCTACTGTTGGTCGGCCACCTCGGCGGATTCGACGATCAGCGCAACAGCTTTCTTTACTCGCTGCCGGGCCGGCTGCTGCTTCCGACGCTCGATGCGCTCCACATCGAGCACACCGTGGTCAAGAACGGCGACGAAATCGAGGCCAATATCAAAACTTCGGTGCGCACGATGAACGCGCTGCGCGAGCCGGTGGCGCTCGTCTTCACGGGGGACTTCACGATATGAAGCGCTACGATTGTCTGGAATATCTCGCGCCGCTCATCACCGATCAATTGATCGTAACGAGCCAGAGCGGACAGCGCATCGAATGGGGCCATCTCTCGAAGCATGAAGGCAACCTGCTGCTCGGCGAGATGGGGGCGGCGCTCGCCGTCGCCGCCGGTATCGCCGCCGCGCTGCCGCATCGCCGCGTCATCGCCCTCGAATCGGACGGGAGCGTGTTGCTGACACTCAGCAGCCTCGCGACCGTCGCGAACCTCGGCATCGATAATCTCTCGATTTTCGTTTTCGACAATGGAGCGTACAGCGGCACGAGAATCAGCGAGCCTACGGCGACGAATGGTCGCACGGATCTCGCTGAGGTCGCGCTCGGCGCCGGCATCGAGCGCTCCGTTACGGTTCACGACCTGGAGGCATTCAAACGGCAGGCGAAGGCCGCGCTCGGCGGAAAAGGACTCAACTTCATCGTCTGTAAAGTCGAAGAGAGCCTGCTGCATCGGGATATCCCGCGGCCTGACGTCGATCTTCAGGAGAACAAATACAAATTCGTCCGCTATATACAGGCGACTGAAGGGAAGCTGCCGCCGTTCATCGGCCGCGGGTAAATTGAGAGGAAAGTATGGCAATTTGGGACGACGCGACGACTCCGCGAGATAAGCAAGTGCTCGAAGCATGCGGCTATGGCCGCGTGCGCGGTCTCGGCGCACGCCCGGCGCTGATCGTCATCGACATGAACTACAACTGGGTCGGCGACCGACGCGAGCCGGTCCTCGAATCGATCAAGCGCATCCGCCACAGCTGCGGCGAGGAAGCATGGGACGCGGTGGATACCGTACGAGCGCTTCTCGACAAGGCGCGGCGGAAAAAGATCCCGGTCATTTACACCACCGGCTACGGCCCGGAGAACCGCTACGAGTCGAAACGGCGTCCGCGGAAGAACCATCGCCATGAAGAAGACGAGACGATGGACTACTCCGCACGGATGAAAATCGTGGCAGAGATCGCGCCGGCGCCTCCCGACATCGTTATCCAGAAAGCCAAGCCGTCGGGATTCTTCGGTACGCCGCTCCACGCCGTGCTCAACGATTACGCCGTCGATACGCTGCTCGTGACCGGCGGATCCACGAGCGGCTGTGTCCGCGCAACTGTCGTCGACGCTTTTTCCTAC
>DATDFN010000272.1:0-15944 GCA_036522615.1 Binatia bacterium
CCCGGCGTGATCTCGTTGCGAAAGGCTTTCCCGATCTGCGCGATGCCGAAGGGCAGCTTCAAGCGCATCGACTGGAGCACGTTATCGAAGTTGACGAAGATGCCTTGCGCGGTCTCCGGCCGGAGATACGTCACCGCGGCCTCGTCTTCGACCGGCCCCATAAAGGTCTTGAACATGAGATTGAACTGGCGCGGCTCGGTGAGCTCGCCCTTGCCGCAGGCGGGACACAGCGAGCGTCTATGATTGCAGTGCTTGCACGCCTCGCCGCCTGGAATGACAAATTTATTGCCCTTCGCCGCCTCGCAGTAGTGCGTCCACGGCTCCTCGTCGATCTTGTCCGCGCGGAAGCGCCGCTTGCACGCCCTGCAGTCGACCATCGGATCGGTGAAATGATCGAGGTGGCCGCTCGCCCTCCAGACTCTCGTGGCCATGAGGATCGACGCGTCGAGCCCGACCATGTCGGAGCGCAGCTCGACGTTGTCGCGCCACCAGACACGCTTCACGTTATTTTTGAGCAAAACGCCGAGCGGTCCGTAATCCCAGCACGAGCCCGTGCCGCCGTAAATCTCGCTCGATTGAAAAATGAAGCCGCGCCGCTTGCACAGCGACACGATCGTTTCCATCTCGGTCATAGATATCCAACCATTATAGGCGAAGCCGGCGGGTGCTTACAGCTCCAGCACGTCCTGCATGCTGTAAAGGCCTTTTTTCTGCTTGGCGAGCCAGACGGCGGCGCGGAGGGCGCCGCGCGCGAAGGTCTCGCGGCTTTGGGCGCGATGAATGAACTCGATGCGCTCGCCCAAGCCGCCGAAGATGACGGTATGCTCGCCGACGATGTCGCCGGCGCGGACAGAGAGGAGGCCGATCTCCTCCTTCGTGCGCTCGCCGACGATGCCCTTGCGTCCGCAGACGCCGGCGGCGTCGAGACTCCGCTTCAGCGCCTTCGCGATCGGCTCGGCCAGCGCCAGCGCCGTGCCGCTCGGCGCGTCTTTTTTGAAGCGGTGGTGCGCCTCAATGATCTCGACGTCGTAGTCGTCGCCGAGAACGCCGGCGACTTTTCCCATAAGACTCACGAGTAGATTCACGCCGAGGCTCATGTTGGCCGAGATGAGGATGCGCCCCTGGCGCGCGAGCTTTGCGATTTCTTCCCGCTGCTTGGGATCGAGACCCGTCGTGCCGATGACGATGGGCGCGTTCTTCCGCGCGGCGATCCGCGCGTGCTCCAGCGTCGCCGCGGGAGCGGTAAACTCGATCACAACGGCTTGTTTTTTTAGCAGCGGCTCGAGCTCTACGTCTATCGGAACTCCGAGTTTTCCCACGCCGGCGACCTCACCGGCGTCTTTGCCGATTTGTGGATTGTCCGGCGACTCGACGGCACCCGCGAGCTTCAGGCTCCGGCTCTCGTGAATCAAGCGGACGAGCGTGGCCCCCATTCTTCCCGCCGCGCCGCAGACGATTGCATCCAGCATGTTAGTTTTTAAGCAGCTCGAAATCGGCCATCGCCTGCCGGAGCTTTTTCACGTTGCCTTCGGCCATCGGCGTAAGCGGCAGGCGCATCTCGTTGCTGCATTTGCCCATGAGTGCGAGCGCCGCCTTGGATGGGATCGGATTGGTTTCGATGAAGACGGCGCGGATGAGAGGAATCAGACGGAATTGCAGCTCGCGCCCCTTTTGCCAATCGCCCTTGAGACACGCCTGCGCCAAATCCGCCATCGCCTTCGGGGCGATGTTTGCCACGGTGGATATCACGCCTTTACCGCCGAGCGCCATCAACGAATACGTAAGCGAATCCTCGCCCGAGAAAACCGCCAGCCGGTCGCCGCATAGACGAATGACGTCGATCGCCTGATCGACCGATCCGGTGGCCTCCTTTACTCCGGCGATGTTTTTGATCTCGCTCAGCCGCGCAAGCGTCTCCGGCTCGATCTTCGAGCCTGTGCGCGCGGGAATGTTGTAAACAATCAGCGGGATGCCGACCGACGCGGCGACGGCCTTGTAATGCTGGTAGATGCCTTCCTGCATCGGCCGGTTGTAATAAGGCGAAATTAAGAGCGCCCCGTCGGCGCCCGCGCGCTCCGCCCCGATCGTGAGATCGATCGCTTCCTGCGTCGAATTCGAGCCCGTGCCGGCGATCACCGGGATGCGTTTCTTGACCGCCTTGACGACCGCCTTGATGACGTCGTGATGCTCCGTATGGTCGAGCGTGGCGGACTCCCCCGTGGTGCCGCAAGGCACGATGCCGTTGGTGCCGTTCTGGATGTGAAATTCGACGAGGCTCTCCAAGCTTTGCCAATCGACCTTGCCGTTCTTGAACGGCGTCACCAGCGCGACGATGGAACCGAAAAACATTTGCTGCCTCCTACATCAAAATCTTTTGGAGATGGGCGCCGAATTCGGCCTGGAAGGCCTCTACATCTTCGCCGAACGCGGCGGCGAAATGATCGCCGCGCGAAGCCGCATCGCGAAACCTTGCAAAATAATCGAGCACGACCGCAAGGCCTTTCCGTTCGATCAGAAAATCGACCGCAAGAAAAGCCTGACTGTAAACCGCCTGTCTGCCAAGCTTCTTCTCGGCTGCGGCCCACTCGGCTTCGGTGGCCAGGCGATCCAAGGGAGGCAGTGCAGCCTCTTGAGCCCCCGCGCCTCGTCGGGAATCCTCGCTGCTGTTGGCGAAGCTTTCAAGACCCAGGCGGTCAATGATCCTGTACGCGCCCCATTCGGCAAACCCTTCCATAAGCCAGTAATGCGGCGTTTTACAAACCCAGTCGGCGAGCGCAAATTCCGCCAGGTGAATCATTTCATGCGCTACGGTCCGCACGCGGTTCGGCCAGGAAAGCTTGGCGAGCCTCTCGCCGTCCGCCAGTACTTTTCGGCGTAGACAGCTCGCGATGGCGAACGACACGCTTCGCGCCGCGGCGTCGGGCCGGTCGTCGAGCTCCATTCTCAACCCCATCTCATAGGAGCCGAGATGCGGATACAGATAAAGAGCGGAGTCCAGCTGCGGTAGCGTCAGGTCCTCTACCATGACTGCGGCGATCGCTTTCACGGCCGCATCGTAGTCGTGCTGACCGGCGGACCGCCGGGACGTTTCGGGAACATACGCGATAGGAACCGAGCGCACCGCGCAGCTCCCGAGCAACAGGACTCCGGCGATGCCATATGCCAGCGGCCGACGGCACATCATGACGGACGACGCTAGAGTCTCACCGTCCCTTCGAAGACCCTTTCCGCGCCCCCGGTCATGTAGACGCGGTTGTTGTCGCGCCAGTCGATCAGCAGATCGCCGCCGCGAAGGTGGACGGTAACTTTGCGTCCGTGCCGCTTCGTCAGAGCGCCGGCGACCGCCGCGCCGCACGCGCCGGTGCCACAGGCCCAGGTCTCGCCGGCACCGCGCTCCCACACGCGCATGCGAATCTCTTCCGGCCCGAGAACTTTGACGAACTCGGTGTTGACGCGGTTGGGAAAGAACGGGTGATGCTCGAAGCGCGGGCCAAGCTTTTCGAGATCGAGCTTCTCGGGATCGTCCGGATAAACGACGCAATGCGGATTTCCCATCGACACGCAGGTTACTCGATAAACACCGCCATCGACGTCGAGCGGATAATCGAGAATCTTGCCGTCGGCGTTCACGGGAATCTTGCGTCCTTCGAGAATCGGCTCGCCCATGTCGACCTCGACGAGATCGCCGACGAGGCGCGGCCGGATAATGCCGGCGAGCGTCTCGACTGCGAGCTCGGTTTTCTTCGTGAGGCCGTGATCGCGCACGTACTTGGCGAAGCAGCGGATGCCGTTGCCGCACATCTCGACCTGGCTGCCGTCGGCGTTGTAGATCTCCATCTTGAAATCGCCGACGGTGGAAGGGTGAATGGTTAACAGCTGGTCCGCGCCGACGCCGAATCTGCGGTCGCAGAGCTTTTTCGCGATCTGCGCGAGGTCGCGCTTCTCGCCGCCGAGGCAATCGATGAAAATGAAATCGTTGCCGCAGCCGTGCATCTTGGTAAACCGAAGCTCGCTCATGGGATGGATTCGCTCACCGTAAGGCCGGCGGGATCGTCTCGCCGCGAATTAGATCGTCGAGCGTTTCACGCTCCCTGACGACATAATACTTATCGGCGTCGACGAGGACTTCCGGCGGCCGTGGATGGGAATTGTAGTTCGACGCCATCGTAAAACCATACGCCCCGGCGCTCATCACCGCCAGGAGATCGCCGGGGCTGGGACGCGGAATCTCACGGTCCTTGGCGAAGAAGTCCCCGCTTTCACAGATCGGCCCGACAACATCGGCGACGATTGTCTCCGCCTTGCTCTCGGCCACAGGCCGGACGGCCTGATACGAGCCGTAAAGCGCCGGACGGATAAGGTCGTTCATGCCGCTGTCGACGACGACGAATTTTTTCTCCTCGTGGTTTTTGAGGTAGAGCACCTCGGTCACGAGCAGCCCCGCGTTGCCGACGATCACGCGCCCGGGCTCGAGAATGAGCGTGACATTCAACCCTTCGAGGCCCTTGACGAGCGCGCCGGCGTATTCCTCCGGGCTCGGCGGCTCTTCGTCCTTGTAGCGGATGCCCAAGCCGCCGCCGAGGTCGAGATAGCGGATGTCGGCGCCCTCTTTTCTGAGATAGCCCACGAGGACGCGATCGAGGTATTCGCGCACGCGCGCGAGCGCGTCGACGAAAGGACCGACGGAAGTTAGCTGCGATCCGATGTGGCAGTCGACGCCGATCACCTCGAGGTTTTTCAGCGTGAGCGCCTTCTTATACAGCTCGGCCGAGCGCTTGATCTCGATCCCGAACTTGCTCTTTTTCATGCCCGTCGAGATATAAGGATGCGTCTTCGGGTCGACGTCGGGATTGATGCGCAGGCTGATCGGCGCGCGCTTCCCCAGCGCGCGGCTCACTTCATCGATGAACGTGAGCTCCTGCTCGGATTCCACATTGAACATCAGGATGCCGGATTTCAGCGCATATTCGATTTCGTCGCGCTTCTTGCCGACTCCGGAAAAGACGATCTTCCGGGCATCGCCGCCGGCTTTCAACGCGCGGAAAAGCTCGCCGCCGGAGACGATGTCGAAGCCGCTTCCCTCCTTCGCGAAAGCGCGGAGCACGGCCAGGTTCGAGTTCGATTTCACCGAGAAACAGACGAGATGCCGCGTCTTGCCGAACGCCTGGTCGAAGACGCGGTAATGGCGTCTGAGCGTCGCGAGACTGTAAATATACGCGGGCGTGCCGACCTCGCGGGCGATTTTCCGCACCGGCACTTCTTCGGCGAACAGCTCGCCGCCGCGATACTCGAAATGGTTCATTTAGGACTTCCAGGCAACCTCGACTTCGTTCGACGGGTCGCTGAGGCTGTCGTCCGTCAGCTTGGAAAACACGCGGTAGCGGTAAACCGTCTGCGGCTGCACCTCCTGATCGACGTAGCCGAATTGCTTTCTTTTGATGAATTTTTGTTGATCCTCGACGTTCACCGTCGCGAGCTGGCGATAAGGCGACGGGCATTCGGGACAGTTTTTCACGATTTCCTTACGGAAGATCACGAAAGACGCGAGGTCGTTCAATTCTTTCCCATCCACGTATTTCGTCGGCCGCCCCCAGGTGAGAACGACGCCCTGATTTCCGGCCTTGCCCCTCAAATCCGTGATCGGTTCCGGCACGGCGCCTTGCGGCGCGCGGAGCGGCCCTTTGCTGCCGCAGCCGGCCACACAGAGAGCGACAAAACCCGCTACGAAGAATGCTCGCAACCGGAACGTCGAAAAAGCATGCTTCCTCATACCCCCAGCTCCTTCAGCCGCCGGCGAACGTTGATCGGCGCCGTGCCGCCTTCCGAGCGCCGCCGGCCGACTCCGGCGTCGGCCGTCAAATAGGCATATACATCGCTTTCTATTTTCGGCGAGAAGCGCTTCAGCTCGCCGAGCGGCAATTCCTCGATCTTGACGCCGCGCTCGATACATGCGCGGACGATCTTTCCGACGACTCCGTGAGCGGAGCGAAACGGCACGCCGCGCGCGACGAGATAATCCGCGAGATCGGTCGCGTTCATGAATCCGTCCGCGGCGGCGGCCGTCATGCGCTGCTTTTTGACTTTGACGCCGGCGGCAAGCTCGCGCATGACCGCGAGACTCGCCTTGGCGGTATCGACCGTATCAAAGAGCGGCCGCTTGTCTTCCTGCAGGTCGCGATTATAGGCGAGCGGCAGTCCCTTCATGATCGTCAGCAGCGCCTGGAGATGGCCGAAGACGCGACCCGCTTTCCCGCGGACGAGCTCCGGCACGTCGGGATTTTTTTTCTGCGGCATCATGGAGCTGCCGGTGCAGAAACGGTCGGGAAGCTCGATGAAACCGAACTCCGTACTAGACCATAACACCCATTCCTCCGCAAGGCGGCTCAGATGGACGAAGAGGATCGCCGCGGCGGCGATGAATTCGAGCGCGAAATCGCGGTCGCCGACGCTGTCGATGCTGTTTTTCGACACGCGCGAGAAGCCGAGCAGCCGGGCGACATAGCGGCGATCGATCGGCAGCGTCGTGCCCGCGAGCGCGCCGGCGCCGAGCGGGAGGACGTCGATGCGCTTCAAGCAATCGCCCATGCGCTCGGCGTCGCGTTCGAGCATCTCGGCGTACGCGAGCAGATGGTGCGAGAAGAGCACCGGCTGCGCGCGCTGGAGATGCGTGTAGCCGGGCATGACGACGTCGACATGGCGCTTCGCCGTCCGCGCGAGCTCGCGCTTGAGGCCGTCGATCGCAGCGATCAACTCCTTCACTTCATCGCGGAGATAAAGACGCAAGTCGAGGGCGACCTGATCGTTGCGGCTCCGCGCCGTGTGGAGCTTTTCGCCCACTCGCCCGATGCGCTCGATCAGCCGCCGCTCGATGTTCATGTGGATATCTTCGTCGGCGGCGGAGAAGCGGAACTTCCCGGCGTCGATCTCTTCGCGGATCTTCTCCAGACCGGCGATGATCCGGCGCGCCTCGCGCGGCGCGATGATGCGCTGGCGCGCGAGCATGCGCGCGTGCGCGATGCTGCCGGCGATGTCGTGGCGGTAGAGCCGCGCGTCGACGTCGATCGACGCGGTAAACGCCTCGACCGAGCCGGCGGTGGCCGCGGCGAAGCGGCCGCCCCATAATTTTTTACCCCGCGGCATTTTCAATCCTGAATATTTTAAGTTTCTTTCAGCTGCTTCAGCCGCCGCAGCCGCAGCCGCAGCGCGTTCAAACGAATAAAACCCTCGGCGTCCGCCTGATTATAGCCGGCGCCTTCCTCGAACGTCGCGATTCCGGGATCGTAGAGAGACACGTCCGATTTTCTGCCGGCTACGTAAGCCGCACCCTTGTAAAGTTTTAAACGCGCGCGGCCGGTCACGTTCGCCTGCGCGCCGTCGATCGTCTGCTGCAGCACCTCGCGCTCCGGGGCGAACCAGTAGCCGTAGTAGATCATCTCGGCGTAGCGCGGCACCAGCGAGTCGCGCAGCCGCAGCACCTCGCGGTCGACGGTGATCGACTCCAGCGCACGGTGCGCGGCATGGAGCAGCGTGCCGCCCGGCGTCTCGTAGACGCCGCGCGATTTCATCCCGACGTAGCGGTTCTCGACGACGTCGGCGCGGCCGATGCCGTGCGCGCCGCCGATGCGGTTCAGCTCGGCGAGCAGCTTCGCGGGCGAGAGCTTCTTACCTTCGACGGCGACGGGATCGCCCTTGACATAATCGATCTCGATGTATTGCGGCTTATCGGGCGCCTGCTCGGGCGACTTCGTCCAGACGAACATGTCGGCCGGCGGCTCGCTCCACGGATCTTCCAGGATGCCGCCTTCGTAGCTGATGTGAAAAAGATTTCGGTCCATGCTGTAAGGCTTCGCCTTCGTGACCGGCACCGGGATGCCGTGGCGCGCGGCGTAGTCGATGAGCTTGCCGCGCGAGTCGAGGTCCCAGGTGCGCCACGGCGCGATGACTTTCACGTCCGGCTTTAACGCGTAATAGGTCAGCTCGAAGCGCACTTGATCGTTTCCCTTGCCGGTCGCGCCGTGCGCAACGGCGTCGGCATTTTCCTGAAGGGCGATCTCGATCTGGCGCTTGGCGATCAGCGGGCGGGCGATCGACGTGCCGAGGAGATAGGAGCCTTCGTAAACCGCGTTCGCGCGCAGCATCGGGAAGACGTAATCTTTCACGAACGCTTCGCGCAGATCGTCGATGTAAACCTTCGCCGCGCCGGTCTTGAGTGCCTTTTCTCGGACGCCTTCGAGCTCCTCCTCCTGGCCCAGATCCGCGCAGTAAGCGACAACCTCGCAATGATACGTCTCGATCAGCCAGCGCAGGATGACGGATGTATCGAGGCCGCCGGAGTAGGCGAGCACGACTTTTTTGACCTGTGTTTTTTCCCGATCGGTTTTCGGCATTGCTTTCCTTTTAACTCTTCAGGCCCTTCGTTCCTTTCAGCGCCCAGACCATGATGCCTTTCTGCACGTGCAGGCGGTTTTCCGCCTGGTCGAAGATGATCGACTGCGGCCCCTCCATGATGTCGTGCGTGATCTCCTCATTCCGATGCGCCGGAAGACAATGCATCACGACTACGTCGGGCTTCGCACGGGCGACCAGCTCGCGATTGATCTGGTAGCGGCGGAACGCGCGGCGGCGGGCTTGCGCTTCCGCCTCCTGGCCCATGCTCGTCCAGACATCGGTATAAAGCACGTCGGCGCCGCGCGCCGCTTCCTCCACGTCGTCGGTAACTTCGACGCGCGCTCCGGCCTCCTTGGCCTCGGCAACAAGGAGCGGGTCCGGTTCATACCCTTTGGGACACGCGACGATAAGGGAGACCGGCAGCCGCGAAGCGGCCTCGATCCAGCTGTTCGCCACGTTGTTCCCGTCGCCCACAAAGACAATCTTCAGTCCTTCGAGCTTGCGCTTTTTTTCGATCAAGGTGAAGCAGTCCGCCAGCACCTGACACGGATGATATAGATCGGTTAGACCGTTGATCACGGGCACCGACGCGCAGCGCGCCATCTCTTCCAGCGTCTCCTGCGAGAAAGTCCGCACCACAATCAGATCGGCCCAGCGGCTCAAGACGCGCGCGCCGTCGGCGGCGCTCTCGCGGACGCCGAGCTGAATTTCGTCCGGGCCGAGAAAAATCGCGCTGCCGCCGAGCTGGATCATGCCCGTCTCGAAGCTGACGCGCGTCCGGAGGCTCGGTTTTTCGAATACCATCGCGAGCGCTTTGCCGGGCAGCCGCGGTCGCACGACGCCTCGTTTCAGCTCCTGCTTGAGCTTTCGGCTGAAGGAGAAGATCGCCTCGATCTCCTTGCGGCCGAGCGGCTGAAAGCTCAGCAGATCGCGCTTCTCTTTCCGATCGATAGTCACGGCGAATCCGATTCCGGCCTGGGAAAAAACCTTATGTTAGTTTCACGCGCGAAGCGATTCAAGAGGACGGCTTATTGCCGCGCGAGGACTTTTTCCAGGATCGCGAGCCCCTGCTCGATGTCCTTTTTGCCGATCGTGAGCGGCGGAATGAAGCGCAGGACCTTGTACGCCGTGGCATTGATCAAAAGGCCGGCCTTAAGGCAGTCCTCCACGATCTTGCCCGCGTCCTGCTCGAGCTCCATGCCTAGAATCAGTCCCTGGCCGCGGACATCGCGCACAAAACGAAACCGCCGCCGCATCTCCTCGAGACGGTTTTCCAGAAATCGCCCCATCTGGACGCAATTCTTGAGCGCGCCGCCGCGCAGAAGCGTATCGAGCACGGCGAGACCCACGTTGCACGCCAGCGGGTTTCCCCCGAAGGTCGAGGCATGGGCGCCGGGCACGAAGCTCCGCGCCACCTTTTCCTTGGCCAGCATCGCGCCGAGCGGCAGGCCGCCGCCGAGCGCCTTCGCGAGCGTCATGATATCGGGCTCGACGCCGTAATGCTCGTAGGCGAAGAGCTTTCCCGTCCGTCCCATACCCGATTGCACTTCGTCGAGGATGAGGAGAATCTCGCGCTCGTCGCACAGGTCGCGGAGCCCTTGCAGATAATTCCGGTCGGGAACGACCACGCCGCCCTCCCCCTGGATCGGCTCGACGAGAATCGCGACGGTCGTTTTTTCGTCGATCGCCGCTTCCATGGCGCGCAGGTCGTTGTATGGGACCTGCCGAAATCCCACCGGCAGCGGGTCGTAGCCGGCGCGCACCTTCTCTTGTCCCGTCGCGGTTAGCGTCGCCAGCGTGCGGCCGTGAAAGGAATTATAGGTGGAAAGAACCTCGTATTTGCCGCCCAGCCACTCGGAACCGTAGCGGCGCGCGAGCTTGATCGCCGCCTCGTTGGCCTCCGCGCCGCTGTTGCAAAAAAAAACCCGATCGGCGAACGAGCGCCGGCAGAGCTCGCGCGCGAGCAGCGACTGCGGCTCGATATGATAGAGATTCGAGACATGGAGCAGCTTCGCGGCCTGGCTGCGGATCGCGCGCGCGACCGCGGGATGATTGTGGCCGAGGCCGTTGACGGCGATGCCGGCGACAAAGTCTATATACTCCTTGCCGTCGGCGTCCCACACATGCGCGCCTTTGCCGCGGACAAGCGCGACCGGAAACCGCGTGTAAGTGTTGGCTACGTATTTTTCGGTGATGTTGATAATCTGTCGATTGTTCACTTCTGCACCACTTCCGTCCCCACGCCTTCCTTCGTGAACGCCTCGAGCAGCACCGCATGCTTCACGCGGCCGTCGATGATGTGCGTCTTGCCGACGCCGCCCTTTAACGCCTCGATGCAGCATTCGACCTTCGGGATCATGCCTTCGCCGACGACGCCGTCCTGGATGAGTTTACGCGCCTGATTGATCTTGAGCGTGCTCAAGAGCTCGCCCTTCTTGTCCTTCACTCCCTCGACGTCGGTGAGCAGAATGAGCTTTTCCGCTCCGAGCGCCTCGGCCAGCTGGCCGGCGACGAGATCGGCGTTGATGTTGTAGGTCTCGCCGCTGTCGCCGACGCCGATCGGCGCGATCACCGGGATGAATTTGTTGTCGTCGAGCGAGTTGATCACCGTCGGGTTGATCCCGGTGATCTCGCCCACCATACCGATGTCCACGGTCTCCGGCTCCTGGCCGTTGTTCTTGATCGTCACCATCATCTTCCGCGCGCGGATGAGGCCGCCGTCCTTGCCGCAGAGCCCCACCGCCATGCCGCCGTGTTGGTTGATGAGGTTGACGATCTCCTTGTTGATCTTGCCGACCAGCACCATCTCGACGATGTCCATGGTCTCGGCGTCCGTCACGCGCATGCCGCGGACGAACTGCGTCGGCGTCCCCATCTTTTGCAGCATCTCGTTGATCTGCGGACCGCCGCCGTGGACGACCACCGGATTCACGCCGACGTACTTGAGCAGGACGATGTCCTGCGCGAAGCTGTCCTTCAGCTCCTCGTCGATCATCGCGTTGCCGCCGTACTTGACGACGAACGTCTTGCCGTAGAAGCGCTGTATATAAGGAAGCGCCTCCATGAGCGTCTCGGCCTTGCCGATGAATCGTTCCATAATGTGCCCCGCGCGTAAGCGAAAGCTGGACGCTATAAAATATAGCGCGACAGGTCCTCGTCCTTCAAAATCGGACTCAAGCGATCGCGCACGTACTGCGCGTCGATCACGACTTCCTTGCCGGGCATCTCCGGCGCGGAATAGGAAACGTCGTCGAGCAGCCGCTCCAGAATAGTATGCAGGCGGCGCGCGCCGATATTCTCCGTGCGCTCGTTCACTTCCGCCGCGACGCGGGCGATCTCGGCGATCGCGTCGTCGCGAAAGACGAGCCGCACCCCTTCGGTCTCGAGCAGGGCGGTATATTGCTTGATGAGCGCGTTCTTCGGCTCCGTCAGAATGCGCACGAACTCTTCTTTTCCGAGCGATCCTAGCTCCACGCGAATCGGAAAGCGCCCCTGGAACTCGGGCAGCAGGTCCGACGGCTTGCTGCTGTGAAAAGCGCCGGAGGCGATGAACAGAATATGGTCGGTCTTTACCATGCCGTATTTGGTGTTGACGGTGGAGCCCTCGACGATCGGCAGCAGGTCGCGCTGGACGCCCTGGCGCGAGACATCCGGCCCGTGCGCGGCTTCGCGCCCGGCGATCTTATCGATCTCGTCGATGAAAACGATGCCCGACTGCTCCACGCGGCGCACCGCCTCGGAAGTGACCTTGTCCATGTCGATCAGCTTGCCGGCTTCTTCCTGGGTCAGGATCGCGATCGCTTCGGGGATCTTTACCGTGCGTTTTTTGGTGCGCTTGGGCATGAGATTGGAGAACATCTCCTTTAAGTTGAACTCCATCCCTTCCATGCCCTGCGGCGTCAGCACTTCGACCATCGGCATGATCGTCTGGCTCATCTCGATGTCGACGAAGCGCTCGTCGAGCCGGCCCTCGCGCAGCATCTTCTTCAGCTTCTCCCGCGTGCCGGCGGCTCGCGCAGTGTCCGCCTCCTCGGTTTCGGTTCTGCCATACTGCATCGGCGGCAGAAGAATATCGAGAATCTTCTCTTCCGCCAGCTCGCGGGCGCGGATCTCGACCTTCTGCTTCTCCTCTTCTTTCACCATGCCGACGGCAAGCTCGGTTAAGTCGCGGATGATCGACTCGACGTCGCGTCCGACGTAGCCCACCTCGGTGAACTTCGACGCCTCGACTTTGATGAACGGCGCCTGCGCCAGCTTCGCTAGGCGCCGCGAGATCTCGGTCTTTCCGACGCCGGTCGGCCCGATCATGATGATGTTCTTCGGCGCGATCTCCTCCTGGAGATCCTCCGGCACGAGCCGGCGCCGCCAGCGGTTTCGGAGCGCGATCGCCACCGCGCGCTTGGCGTCGCGCTGCCCGACGATATAGCGGTCGAGCTCGGAAACGATCTCGCGCGGCGTCATCATCGGCGCGGGCGCGCCGGATACAGCATCGATCAGCGGTTCTGTTCGAAGGTCCTTCACTTCCGTCCTTTATGGCAGCTCTTCAAAGCTCAATTGCGTGTTCGTATAAACGCATATCTCCGCCGCCTGGCGCATCGACTCCTCAGCAACCATGCGCGCGTCCAATTCCGTGTGCTTAAGCAGTGCGCGCGCCGCGGCGAGCGCATAGTTGCCGCCCGAGCCGATCGCGATCGCGCCGCCGTCCGGCTCGACCACGTCGCCGGCGCCGGACACGACCAGCGTATCCGCCACGTCCGCGACGACCATGAGCGCCTCGAGGCGGCGCAGCACGCGGTCGGTGCGCCAGTCCTTCGCCAGCTCGACGGCGGCGCGCTTCAAGTTGCCGTTGAACTGCTCGAGCTTCGCCTCGAACTTCTCGAACAGCGTAAAAGCGTCCGCGGTCGCGCCGGCGAAGCCGGCGATGACCTTGTCGTGATAAAGCTTCCGCACCTTCCGCGCGGTGTGCTTCATCACCGTCTGGCCGAGGCTCACCTGCCCGTCGCCGACCATGACGATCTTTCCGTTGCGGCGCACCGCCAATATCGTCGTCGCGTGAAACATTTTCAATTCAGGCGAGAGGCGCGAGGCGACACGCGAGAGTAATTCTTCCCGCGCTCATGCCTTTCGGCTCTCGCCTTTTACGCTCTCGGATGAGCCTTGTCGTAAACCGCCGTGAGCTGGTCCAGGTTGAGATGCGTGTAGCGCTGCGTCGTGGAGAGACTCGCGTGGCCCAGCAGCTCCTGAATGACCCGGAGGTCCGCGCCGCCATTCAGCAGATGCGTGGCGAACGTATGGCGCAGCCCGTGCGGCCCCATGCGCACGGGCACCTCCGCGGCTTTGAGATATTTATCGACGACGCGCGCGACGCTCCGAGTCGTGATTCTTCGACCGCGATGATTCAAAAACACCGGATGATCGCCTTTCGCCGCCCGCTTCCATTTGAGTGTCTGCTCCGCGGCGTACTCCTCGAGCGCCTTCAGCGCGACTTCGCCGATCGGCACGATCCTTTCTTTCGAGCCTTTGCCCATCACTCTAATGATGCCCAGTCGAAAGTCAACGTCGCCCCAGTTAAGTCCGACGGCCTCGCTCACGCGCACGCCGGTGGAATAAAGCGTCTCCAGGATCGCGCGGTCGCGCAGCGTTAAAATCCCCTCGCCCTCGATGCCGCCGAGCAGCCGAAACACGTCGTCGACCGAGAGAAAAACCGGCAGCGGCTTCTCCTGCTTCGGCGTCGCGATGAGCGCCAGCGGGTCGCGCGCGACGCGCTTCTCCCGCACGAGATAGCGATAGAAGCCCTTCAGCGCGGCGAGTTTCCGGCCGATCGAGCTCTTTTTGTTTTGCTTGGCGAGCGACGCGAGATAGGCGCGGACGAGATGGACGTTCACGTCCTCGATCGGGGTTTTCTTCTCGTCATGTTCCTTGGCTCTCTGGTCGAGATAAGCATCGAACTGCCTTAAGTCGCTCAAATAGTTCCGCAGCGTGTGCGGCGAGACGTTCTTCTCCAGCTTCAGATGATCGCCGTAGCGCTCGATCCAATCGTCCAATAATTTGGGCTCCGGGAAAGTGGAACGAAATCAGTGTAGCACGGAGGGAGGGGAAAAGAAAAATGGGGCCGTTTTCCCCGCCTTGCCTCGACTGTGCAAAGCCAGTAATCTCGTCGGCGGTCATGGCGAACGGGCCGCTCAAATCCGAAGGCGCGGAGATCGACGGCTTCATCGCCGCGCTCGACGCGGCGCGCGAAGTCAAAGACCTCGCGGGATGGCGCTCGGGATTCGCGGCGCTGGATCGCGCGTTGAACGGGCTTTCGCGCGGCTTGTACCTGCTCGTCGGACCTCCGGCGTCGGGCAAGACCGCTCTCGCGAAGCAGCTTGCCGATCAGGTCGTGCGCTTGAACGACATCGCGGCGTTGTTTTTTACCTTCGCCGAGACCAAGAACGATCTCCGCGTGCGCACGCTCGCGCGCTTGAGCGGGTTGGAGACGCGCGAGATCCGCCGCGGCGCGGGATACCTGCTTCATACCTACGGCGCCGCGAAGCAGCCCGGCGCGGAGGAGCCGCCCGCCGGCTGGGACAAGCTCAAAGCGGTCGCCGCCGAAGCGAAGAGCTGGCTCGATCGCCTTTATCTCGTCGAGTGCGATCTACAGACGACCTATGAAGACATCGCGCGGCAGGTTACCGCGACGCGGCAAGCGGCGCATAGTCAACCTTTGCTCGTCGTCGTCGACGACGCTGAGCGCCTCGGCGATGGCACGCTTGCAATCGACGCGCGCCTGCCGCTTGTCGTCGAACGTTTGAGCGATCTAGCCGCGCGATTCGATCTGCCGATGATAGCGACTTGGCCGGAATTGGATCCCGGCGCGCCGGAGCGCTGGGCGGAGCGCGCAGCCGGCGCCACCGTCATGGTGCTGCGCGACGATGGCTCCGGCGACGCGTTCACCCGCCGCCTAACGCTCCACATCGTGAAGAACCGCGGCGGCGAGAAGGCGAACATCGCTTTGGATTTCTCTAAAAACTTGACACTCGCGCGCGAGGCTTCCCGGGAGCGATGACGCCGATCGGCACTCCCGTCCTCGAAGCGCGCGGCGTGAGCCGCACTTTTACCGAGCGCGGCGGCGCGGCGGTCCACGCGGTGCGCGCTGTCAGCGCGACGATTCATCCCGGCGAGCTCGTCGTCGTCGCCGGGCCGTCCGGCTCGGGCAAGACGACGCTGCTGCATCTGCTCGCCGCGATCGACACGCCGACTTCGGGCGCCATTTTCATCGAGAGAACGGACACCGCCAGGCTCGCTCCGCGCGGCAAGGCCGAGCTGCGGCTCCGCCGTCTCGGCCTCCTCTTTTCCGAGCACAATCTGAGCCCGGCGCTCACCGCCGCCGAGAACGTCGACCTGCCGCTCGCGCTCCGCGGCGTGAACGCAACCGAGCGGCGCGCGCGCGTCATGGCGGCGCTCGACCGCCTCGGCATCGCGCGGCTCGCCGGACGCTTCCCCGACGCGCTCTCGACCGGCGAGCAGCAGCGCGTCGCGATGGCGCGCGCGATCGCCGGCGACCCCGCAGCGCT
>DATDFN010000273.1:0-7032 GCA_036522615.1 Binatia bacterium
GACCCTTGAGGAGTCCGCGCAGCTCGGCGCCGAGTCGTTCGGCCTGGTCGCCGCGACGGAAGATTTCCGCGCCGGAACAAAGGCATTTTTGGACAAGACGAGCCCGTCTTTCAGCGGCAGATAAACTCGGGGATTGGCAAGAACGTCTCGGCGATGCTATCTCTCTCGCCATGACGAAGAGAATGGCGTTGATGATGTCGATCATCGCGGCCCTCCTCTGCGGGGGCAGCAGCGACGCGCAGGAACTCCCGCCTACCAACGATCTGCCCAATCCATATCGATCGATCGCGCCATGGGGAAAACTGCCCGAGGACAGGAAATGGGGCGCGCTGAGCGCGGTGGCGATCGATAAGGACGGCGCGTCGGTCTGGGTCGCCGATCGCTGCGGCGCGAATCCCGACGCCCCTCCCGGCGCGTCGCCGTTTCAGTACGACAGCTGCGCGGGATCGAAGCTCGATCCCGTGCTCAAGTTCGATTCGTCCGGCAATTTGCTGAAGAGCTTCGGCGCCGGCATGTTTCTATTTCCCCACAAAATATACATCGATCCGGACGGCAACGTATGGGTTGTCGACCAGCGATCGGCCAACGAGCGCGAGCTCGCGAAGTATCCCGGCGATAAGAACAAAGGCCACACCGTCATCAAATTCAGCCCGGAGGGCAAAATCCTGATGACGTTCGGCAAGCCGGGGGTCGCCGGCAACCCGCCGGAGGCCTTGACGCAGCCGACCAGCGTCGTGGTCGCGCCGAACGGCGACATCTTCATCTCCGAGGGCCACAACCAGAACCCCGACGCGTCGCCGGACACTGTCTCGCGCGTCTCTCGCTTCGGCAAGGACGGCCGTTTTATCAAATCGTTCGGCAAGTTCGGCACCGGGCAGGGCGAATTCAGAAACGCGCACGATATCGCGATGGACGGCGAGGGCCGCCTCTTCGTCGCCGACCGCGGCAACATGCGCGTGCAAATTCTCGATCAGGATGGAAAGTATCTGGGCGAATGGAAGCAGTTCAGCCGCCCGAGCGCGGTCTACATCCGCAACGGCATGATCTATGTGGGCGACTCGGAATCGAACGGCGTCGCGCCCCATCCGGGATGGAAGCGCGGCATACGCATCGGCAGCTTGAAAGACGGCAAGGTTTTGTACCGCATTCCCGACCCGCAGGAGTTAAAAGGAACCAGCGGCCCCGAAGGTCTGGCGGTCGATGCGAAGGGCAATGTCTACGGCGCGGAAGTCGGCCAGCGGCAGCTGGCGAGACACGTCAAGCAATAGCGGAGCAGGGACGGGAACAAGTTAACGCAGTCCTTTAACTATTGACTCCAGCCGGGCGCTTACCATCCTGCCCGGCTGGCTCAAAATCACTTTCGCGGCGGTGACGGAGATCGGCCGGCCGAAAAGGCTGTACCGGCGGCCGTTCTCCTCGCGGCTGTTCGCCCATTCGGCGAACTCCTCGGGGGTCGGCGGATGGCCGATGTCGCGCGCGCAGCGCCGGACGATAAAACCGAGCATCATCTTGTTGCGCTGGGCTTCCACGCTCATCCTGTCGGCCATCGGCTTGCTCACGGTTAGGCTCGCCACTTAGTCGATCAGGTGCGTCGTGGCCTTCATGTGCTTGTCCACAGTGACGTAGCCGCGCCATTGATCGACCATCCAGTAGCGCACGCCGAACTCGAAGCGCAATTCCTTCATGTCGACATCGTACGGATTGAAATGCTGGTGGTGCATCATTCCCGGCGGCACGTGCACGGCGTCGCCCTGCACCCAGTCGTAGCGCTTGCCACCGATCTCGGAATAGCCGCTGCCTTCGAGCGCGTAGAGATACGCTTCGGGATGCGCGTGGCTGTGGCTCTTCGTATGCGCGAGATCGACGAAGATCGAGCTGATCGCGACGGCGGTCGCCTTGAATCCGTTCTGCTTGCCGCTGCGGCCCATGAGAAAGTAGGTCGCGCCGTGCTTCGACTCGTCGGATTTCTCGTGCTGCTCGAGGTGCAGCGAGATGCGCCGGCCGTCGGTCGGCCAGTACTGCGATGCTTCGCGCGGCGCCTTGGCGATGGCAGATGCATTGTTCTCGCCCGCGTCTTCCAGCTGCTCCATCGGTCCCATCTTGATGAAGGATTCGAGCGGCCATGCGAGGCCGGAGATGTAGACGACGGAGTCCTTGCCGGTGTTGAAGAGCTGGTGCGTAGAGCGATGCGGGATGTGAAAAACCGTCCCTTTGTGGAAATCGTAGCGCTGATCGTCGAGCAGCATGAAGCCTTCGCCCTTCTCGATGTAGATCGCCTCCTCGCCGTGGACGTGCTTGCCGGTATGCCAGCCCGCGGGAATCTCCGCTTTCATCAGCAGGCTGCCGCCGGTGGGAAAACCGGTCTCGGGCGCGATCATCAGCGCGGCTTTGTGATCCTGCCGGGTGCGCGTCCATTTGAGATCTTTGCCGCGCGCAACGCGCGGCCCTTCGTTGACGGTCTCAAGGTTTTTTTTCGACTGATCCAGCCACGCCTGATAGAAATCGCTCATCTCGCCTCCGGAATTTCGATTGAATCTTTTGAAAATTATCCGATGGCCGCACTTATGTCAAATTGAAGCGGCAATTTTAGGTTTCATGAAAGCATTCTTTAAGTCTCCGGCAATCGTTTGAGCTGCGGGTAGAAGAACAACAACGAGACGAGGACGACGATCACCGCGCCCGCCTGGATCGCAAACGGCGCGCCGGCCCATTCGGCGACGAAGCCCGCCTGCATGCCGCCGAACTCGCGCAGCCCCGCGGCGCTGAGACCGTAGACGCCCATCACGCGCCCGCGATAGTTGTCGGCGACGGTGAGCTGAATCAGCGTGTTCAGCAGGGTGTCGAAAATCGTCCCGAGCGCGCCGACGACGACAAGCGTAGGGAAAGAAATCTCGAAGTTTCCCGCTGTGCCGAAGATGAACAGCGCCGCCGCCGATCCGATGAGGATCGAGACGAAAATGCGGCGACGCACCTTGACGCGGCCGAGCGCCGCGAGCGTCAGAGCGCCGATGATCGTTCCGAGGCCGGGCGCCGCGGAGATGAAGCCGAGCCCCGATGCGCCGACATGCAGGACCTCCTTCGCGAAAACGGGCAGCAGGATGATGTACGAGCGGCCGAAAATACTCACGAACGCCGATCCGATCAACAGCGTGAGGATGAGCTTCTGGTGGCGAATGTACCGCAGTCCGTCGAAGAAGCTCTGCGTCATGCCGACTCGCCCGGTCGCGTCCTGCGGCGGGATGTTCATGCGAAACAGTGCCCAAATAATCGCGAAGTAGCTCACAGCGTTGATGTAGAAGCAGCCGTCGATGCCGACGCGGTTGACGAGCAGGCCGACGAGACTGGGACCCAGGAGTCCCGCGCCCTGCCATGTGATCGAGTTGAGCGCGAGCGCGTTCACCAGGTCTTCGCGGCTGACGAGCTTGGGTATCAGCGACTGGCGCACCGGCTGCTCGAAGGCCCACGCCGTCGTGGTGATCGCGCCGAGAATGAAGATGTGCCACGCATGAATCATATGGAGCGACACGAGGATCGCCAGGAGAAAGGCCGTGATGAGCGAGACGATCTGAATCCACATCATGACCAGCCGCCGGTCCCAGCGGTCGGCGACGAGCCCGCCGAGGAGAAAGAAGCAAAACAGCATCACCGTGCGCAACAGGCTGAAGAGGCCGAGGATGAGCGGAGAATCGGTCAGCTCGTAAAGCAGCCAGCCCTGGGCGACATTCTGCATCCAGGCGCCGACGTTCGAGACGAAATAGCTGGACCAGTACCAGAAAAAATCCGGGTAGCGCAGCGCGCGAAAAACCCCGCTTCCTCGCATCGACTAGAATCCTTCCCCGGTGTAAATAATACGGAACGGAGCCGTCGCTCAGCCCCCGCTGCCTAACTTCTTCCGCCGCAAAAATTCTTCGGCGACTTCGCGCGGGGCGCGCTTCTCGCCGTCGACGGCGAAATTCATCCGGCGCATCTCTTCCACCGAGATCGCGCCCTCGAGCGCGGCGAACGCCGCGCGGAGCTCCGGATAGCGCTTGAGCGTTTCCTCACGCGCCACCGGCACGGCGTCGTAAGGCGGAAAATAATGGCGGTCGTCCTCCAGCTGCGCCAGACCGAGCCGCGCGATCAGGCCGTCCGTAGAGTTGCCCGCGATCACGTCGACCTGCCCGTCGGCCAGCGCGCGGTAGGTAAGCGATAGGTCCATCTCGCGGACTTCGGCGAATTTAAGGCCGTAGGCGCGCACGAAGCCTTCGTAACCGTCCGGCCGCGAGACGAAGTCCTGGCCGAAACCGGCGCGCCAGCGGGGCGCATGCTTCGCGAGGTCGCCGATCGTCTCGAGTCCTAATTTTTTCGCGTCGGCGGCGCGGACCAGGATAGCGAATGTGTTGTTGAAGCCGAGCGGCTCGAGCCACTCGACATGAAAGCGCGCTGCGTACTCCGCCTTCACGCGCCGGTAAACTTCGCGCGCGTCGGAGAGCGGGGGCAGCTTCAAGATCGCCGTCAGCGCGGTGCCGGTGTATTCGACGTAAGAATCGATCTCGCCGGCCACAAGTGCGTCGTGCGCGAGGTTGCCGCCAAGATCGAAACGCCGCTCGACCGGCAGGCCGGTCCGGCTTTCGATCGTCTGGGCGACGATCTCGCCCAAAATCACCTGCTCGGTGAAATCTTTCGAGCCGATCGCGATGCGCCGCGAAGCGCCGGAATGCAAGATGAACATCGCGATGGTGACGACGGCAGCGGCGACGGTGACCAATGCCGCGACGGCATGGCGGCGGTTCAGGCGCCGCCCGCCGCGCCCGAAGCTGTGCTCGACGGCGCCGAGAAGAAAATCGGCCGCGAGCGCCAAGAGCGCCGCCGGAACGGCGCCGGCCAGGATCAGCGTATTGTCGTTCATCCGAAGACCGCGGAAGATATAGCGGCCGAGGCCGCCGGCGTCGATCGCCGCCGCGATCGTCGCGGTGCCGACCGCGATCACCGTCGCGACGCGGATGCCCGCGACGATGACGCCGAGGGCTAGCGGCACCTCGACCTGCAGGAGCAATTGCCGGTCGGTCATGCCGAGTCCCCTGCCCGCCTCGCGGATCGCCGGATCGACGCCGTTGATGCCGGTGAAGGTGTTGCGGATGATCGGCAAGAGCGCGTAGAGCGCGAGCGCCGCGATCGCCGTGCGCGCGCCGATGCCGCCGATAATGCGGACATGAAACAGATAAATATTGAGGGGAATCAGAAAGCCGAACAGCGCGAGGCTCGGCACCGTCTGCATGATGTTGGCGAAGCCGAGGATCGGCTTGCTCAGCGCGGGACGGCGCGTGAGCGCGATGCCGAGCGGCACGCCGATGAGAATCGCGATGCCGGTCGAGACGGCGACGAGAAAAAGGTGCTCGAGCGAGAGCTGAACGACTTCGGCGCGGTGCGCGGCGAGAAACTGCCAGAGATTCATGGCGCGGCGGCAACCTCGTCGACGCCGCGGAGGCACGAAACGAACGCCACGACCTCGGGATCGCGCGACGCCAGAAAATCCGCGGGGCGCCCGAGCAGCACGACGCGGCCGTCCTTCAGCAGCGCGATGCGCGAGGCGAGCAGAAACGCCTCGCCGACGTCGTGCGTGACGAAGGCCATCGTTTTGCCGAGCCGGCGCTGCAGCGAGCGGAATTCCTCCTGTATCTCGCGCCGCGTGATGGGATCGAGCGCGCCGAAAGGCTCGTCGAGAAGCATGATCGGCGGGTCCGCGGCGAGCGCGCGCGCAACGCCGACACGCTGGCGCTGACCGCCGGAAAGCTCGCGGGGATAGCGTCCGGCGAAACGCGCCGGATCGAGGCCGACCAGATCGAGCAGCTCGCGCACGCGATTGTGTATGCGCACGCCCTCCCAGCCTTCCAGCCGCGGCACGACCGCGACGTTCTCCTCGATCGTGAAATGGGGAAACAAACCGACTTCCTGGATCACATAACCGATGCGGCGGCGCAGGCGGATCGGATCCCATGCCGTCGTCGGCTTGCCGTCGACGAGCACGCGGCCTTCGGTCGGGTCGAGCAGTCGGTTGATGAGCTTGAGCGTTGTGGTCTTGCCCGAGCCGCTGCGCCCGAGAAGCACCAGCGTCTCGCCGCGCGCGATGCTGAGATCCAGTCCCGTCAGCAGAGCCCTACCGTCGGGAAGCCGGAAGCCTGCGCCCTGGAACTCGATGGCGGTGGATTGACCGTTCATGATCATCGCCGGGTGTCTGGACACCGCAGCGATTTTTCACTTATAGTCGGAGGGGGCATGGAAAAGCAAAACCAGCCGCGGATTTTTTCCGCTGCAGGGGTGGAGTTGTGGCGGCCGGCGGAGCGCTCGATTTGGACGGCGCGGGCATCGGCCGACGGCGACGACGTGAACGCGCTGCTGAAGAGTCTTCTGGACCAGCCGCGCTGGCTCGCGCCGCGCCACCTGTACGACGATCTCGGATCGGAGCTCTTCGACAGGATTTGCGACCTGCCTGAATATTATTTGACGCGCACCGAGAGCGCGATCCTCAAAGGGAGCGCGCCGGAGATTGTCCGCCGCGCGCGCCCCGAATGCATCGTCGAGCTCGGCGCCGGCACCTCGCAAAAAACATTACTGCTGCTCGGCGAGCAGACGAAGCAGCGCGGCGGCGGCATCTTCGCGCCGATCGACGTGAGCCTGGCGAGCCTGCGCGTCGCGCGCGACAGCGTCGAGAAGCATTTTCCACAATTGGTATTTCAGGGACTTCACGCCCAGTACGAAGAGGGCATCGCGGCAATCGCGCAGGAGCTGCCGACGCTGTTTGTCTTCCTCGGCAGCACCGTCGGAAATTTCGACTATTGGCAGTTCGAAACTTTTTTCGCCCATGTCTCCCGATCGATGGGGTCCGACGATTATTTTCTTCTCGGCGTGGATCGCGTAAAAGACGCAGACCTGTTGAGAAAAGCCTACGACGACTCGCAAAAGATCACCGCCGCGTTCATCTTGAACGTGTTCGAAAACGTGAATCGAATCCTGGGCAGCAATTTCGACCGGAGGAAGATGCGCTACGAGTCT
>DATDFN010000274.1:0-7163 GCA_036522615.1 Binatia bacterium
AGGCCTGCGGCGGCCGCTCGCCGAGCACGAGATCGGGCGCGTCGATCAGCTCCTTCGCCTGCAGCGCGAGCGTTCTCGCGATCACGCTCTCCATCTCGTCGAGGTTGCCGAACCAGAGATAATTTTTCAGCCGCTCCAGCGCCGCCGCCGAGAATCGCGGTTTTTTAACGCCGAGCCGCGCCGAGCATTCTTCGGTCAGACGCTCGGCGATGAGCGGGATGTCCGCCGGACGATCGCGCAGCGGCGGAATTCTCACGACCAGTGTCGCGAGACGGTAGTAAAGCGCATCGAGAAATTCGCCGCGATAGACCTTTTCCAGCAGGTCGGCGCGCGTGTTGGCGATGAGCCTAAGCTCCCGGCCACGCGTCTCTTCGGCCAGCAGAAAATCCAAAAGCCCCGACTGGACGGCGAGGTCCATCGCGTCGACGTCGCGGAGATAAACGGTCGGCGGCGCGTCACCCTGCCCGGCCGGCAACGCCGCGGCGCGCGCCGGCAGCTGCGCCGCCTCGGCGGCGTGGACCGAGAGCCATGCGCCGGAGAGGTTCGCGAGCGCGTGAACCGCGCGCGCGACGGCCTCCTGGCCGCAGCCGGGCTCGGCCGTGATGAGAATCGGGAAAGGCGTCTCAGCGAACTTCCGCGCCAGGCGCGCGACCTCCTCGGTCGCGAACGGCGGGTCGAGATAGCGCAGCGCCCGCGGCGCGAGCACCGCGGACGCCTGGCGCTCGGCCGGCGGGCTCGCGGATAAAAGAGCATCGACCTTTTCTTTGAGACCATAGGGATTGAACGGCTTGACGAGATAATCGACGCCGGGCCGTTTCGGCGCCGCGGCGGCGACGTAGGGCGAGCTGACGAGAAAGAGCACCGGGCACGCGGCGTCGCGCGCCATGTCGGAAAGCTCTTCGGGCTTGGCGTCGGCGGAAGAAACGCCGACGATCAGGAGGTCGGCTGCGGATTCGCCGAGGTCGAGATCTTCGAGGGAGGATTTCTGCGCGACGGCAAAATCGCTCCCCAATAGCAGATAAATTGTTTCACGGACCGCTTGCGACTCATCAACGACCAGGATCTTCTTCATGGATTTGGGAGACGGGCTTCACCTCTTGACGCGGAAAATAGCCCACCGGCAGACGGACGAAGAAGCTGGTGCCGCGGCCGACCTGGCTCTCGACGACGATGTATCCGCCGTGCTCTTTGACGATTTGGTGCGAGATCGACAGCCCGAGACCGCTGCCGTCCTTCTTGGTCGTAAAGAAGGGATTGAAAATGTTTTCGATGTCCTTTTCCGGGATGCCGACGCCGGTGTCACGAATCTCGATCTGGGCGAAGCGTTTCGATCCGTTCTCGCCAAAAAGGCGCGTGCTGATCTCGACGGTCCCCGGCCCTTCGATCGACTGAATCGCGTTTAAAATCAGGTTCATGCATACCTGTTTTATCTGTTCCTTGTCAATAAATATTTTCGGCAGTGCGGCGCCGAGATGCATCTCGATCTTGACGTCCTTGTCCTTCGCCTCCGTTTCGAGAATGCGCGCGATGGCGTCGACGATTTCGTTCACGTCCTGCGCCGAGACATTCGGCGTAGACGGCCGCGCGAAGTTGAGCAGATCGTTCACCAGGCCGCAAATGCGGTCGACCTCCTTCAGCGCGAGCGACTGAAACCCGTCGCGAAACTCCTGGTCCTGGTAGCGCTCGGGCAGGAGCTGCGTGAAGGTGCGGATCGCGACCAGCGGATTGCGGATCTCGTGCGCCAGGCCGGCGGTCAGCATGCCGAGCGAGGAAAGGCGGTCCGCGCGGCGGATGATGCTCTGGGAGAGCTTCAAATTTTCGTAAAGGCGCGCGTTCTCGATGGCGATCGCGGCCTGGTTCGCCAGCGTCGAGAGGACCTCGATATCCTCCGGCGAGTACATTTCTTTACCTTCGCGCAGCGCGAGGTTGAGAATCGCGATCAGCCGGTTCTTGGAATTGAGCGGCAGCGCGATTTCCGACTGCAAGCGGGCCATTTTGCGCGCCGCTTCGAGCGCCTGGCCTTCATCGCCCGCCATCTCGAGCTCCTCGCGGATGAGCGCCTCGTGCCGCTGCATAAGGATCTGGATCAGCGGATCGTCGCGGGCGATCTCGGGCGCTTCGCCGGCTTCCCCGTTCAAGCCGACGCTGCTCCGGAGCTTGTACGAGCCGCTGCTCTCGTCGAGAAGAAACAAAGACGCCCGCGGCACGCCGAGCGCCTTAACCACGGTCTTCACCAAGTTGTCGCAGACCGCCTCGAGCTCCACCATCGAGAGCATCTCGCGGCTCGAATGCAGCAGCGTCGCGCGATAGTCGTGACGCTTTTTAAATAACACCCGCTCGAACGCCTCTTCGGTGCGGAAGCGAAACTTGGGAAAGAAAAAACCGACGAGAATGAACAGGAGCACGGCGAAAAGCGAAAACCGCGGGCTCACCTCGCCGAAAAACAGGGTTTGCGCGAGGAGCAAAAGAAGGTAGCAGGGCGTGAGCAGAATGAGGAGCTGGAACGCATAGATGAGGCTCCTTTTAATGACAAGCTCGATGTCGAGGAGCCGGTAGCGAACCATCGCGTAGGCGAAGATCGCCGTGTAGGCCGAGACGAGAATGTTGCCGTACGGAAGAATGGGAATGCCGTACCACAGCGGGTAATTGGTCGCGCCGCCGCTCCAGCCGACGATCTCGGCGACGATCAAGAAGCGGATCTGGTTGCGCTTGAGGCCGTCGGCGCGCGGCAGCTCCCGCAGCAGGATGCCGAGCCCGAGCAGCGCGAGGCCGGCGAGCTGCGCGACGTGCAGATGAAACAGGGGCCCGGGGACCGGCCAGAACGCGAACGGCCCGCGCGGCGCGACGCCCGTGACGATCCAGTTGTCCCAGTTGCCGCAGAAAAGCGCCATGGACATCACGTAATTGCCGGCGATGAACACATGGGAGATTTTCTTATCGAGGAGCCGCACGAGATGGTGGAACGCCGTCGGCGGTATGAAGATCGCCCCGGCCATGAGGACGCGGCTCCAAAGCAGCGCGTCGGCGGCATTGTCGCTCATCAGCCAGCGGAAATAGCCGTAGCTCCAGACCGTGAGGCAGAAGCAGAAGATCGCGTAGGTCTGATGGCGGATGTCGTGCGGTTTGCGAGAGAAGACGAACAGGCCGAGCAGCGCGGCCGAGAGACAGTTGACCAGTCCGCCGAAGGAAAAATATTGAACCGGCATTCGGTAACCGTCAGGTCACGACGCCGAACGCGACGTTCGCCTGGTTGCCGAACGCGCGAAACGTCTCGATATCGGTCAGCCCCGCCTCCTTGAGAAGATCGGCAAGCTCTTCTTCGGTGAAGAAGCGATAGATGCCTTCGGCCTCCTTCGCCATGACCTTGCCCGCGTTGCTGAGAAGCTTGCGCGCCTCTTCGACTTGGCGCGGCTCCTCGGTGACGCTGACGTAATTGCGGTAGACCTGCGAGAGATCGGCGAACGGCTTGAGGCTCGTGACGACGATGCGGCCCTTGGGTTTCAAAAGCCGCGCCATGTCGGCGAGAGCCCGCCCCGGCTCCTGCAGATAGGAAACCACCAGATTCATGCAGACCTGATCGAACGACCGCTCCGGGAACGGCAGCGGGCTTTCGAGGTCGGCGAGCAAATAACTGTGGCGGGCGGGCGGGCCGCCGGTGGCGAATTCCTGGCTGAGACCCGCGTGGGTCCGCCGCGCCTGGGCGACCGCCTCGTTTACGAAATCGACGCCGACATAGGCGTACCCCGCCGCGTCGACGCCGGGAGAGAGCGTCTGGCGCATGCGATACATGTGTTTCATCAGCAGAAAGGTGCCGTAGTTGCCGATGCCGCAGCCGGCGTCGAGCACTCTCTGCCCCGGCTTGGGCTCGCCCACAACGCGATAGATGAAATCGAGCAGGTTCCAGTAGTCGTGGACGTTGATGATGAAGGAATATTTTTCGAGATACGTTTTCCAGAACTCGCGCTCGTCGTCCTTGTTGACGCCGCGCAGCAGCCGGTAGCGCTCTTTCTCTCTGCGGATGCGGTGGCCGATCTCTTTCAAGTCGAGATCGCCGATTCGCGCGGCCGGCTTCCCCGTCGGCAGGTAGCGCAGCGCGTACTCGACGGCGCCCTTGAGCGCCGCCTTCGCGACCGCTGGATTTTCATACAGCCGGTGCATGCCCTCTTGGAGGACGCGGAGCTCTTTGCGGTGCGTCGGCAGCGCCGAGACGACTTCTTCGACGTCGTCGAGCTCGACCCAGACGTCGTTTTCCGCCGCGAAGAAGATCCCCGGGGCCTTGATGCCGCGGGCGTCCTCGAGCGTGGCCGCCAAATCCTCGTAGTGCCCGGCGATAGCGGCGCACAGGAAATTATCCGCATCGACCTGAAAGCCGAGGACGTCCATGAGGCCGTTGGGCAGCCCTTTCAGGGTGCGCTCCAGATGATCTTCCTTATAGATGGCGAAGAGCGTTTTCCGGACGTCGACGATGCTGACGAAGTTGATCAGCAGCGCGATGCGCTCGTCTTCGCGTGCGGCGCGGAGGAGCGAGCGGCACGCGAGGCTACTCGCGAACGCGCCGATCGGACCGGCGGCGTAGCGGCGCTGGAGAAAGTCGACGGCGGAAAGGATGTCGTCTTTGAGCTTCGGCAGCGTCGTCGTGAGGATTTCGCCGTCGCTCTCGCCGACGTGGTCCGAATAATCGAAGCGGAGCGTGTGGAAACCGTTCTTGGCGAAATAAAACGACGGCGCGAGGACGTCGGTCTTGGTCTCGCCGTAGCCCGGCAGCACGATCATCCACGGGCGGTCGCGCGGGGTCGATTCGGCGTAGTCGTGAAAGCCGACGATTCGCTGGCCGTGACGGTTCTCGTAGGTGACCAGCTCGCTCAGGATCGGCGTCCGCTCGGCCGCAATCGGCGGCAGCGGTTGCGGGGCGCCGGACAGGAAAGGCGTCTGTAGACTTTTGCTCATCGTCGGAAAACGGCTAGTCCGCTTTTTTCTCCGCGCCGGCGTGGACGTTGGAGTTGCGCATGAGCCATGCGTCGACGAGCGCTTTCCTGAAGCGCCACTGGCTGCCGACGCGGAAGGCGAGCATCTTTTTCTGCGTCACGAGCCGGTAGATCGTGAATTTATCGACCCCGAGATAGCGCGCCACCTGCTGGGTCGTAAGGAGTTTTTCTTGCATCCGACCCCCCTATATGGCAATATTTGGTAATATTTTGCCCTGCTATACAGCAGTTGGCTTAAGTAGTCAAACGACGACATGGAGGGCGGATGGGGGTAAGGAAGTGGTACGGAAGTGTCCTGTTATGCCTGGGATTGCTCTTCGGGGCCTCGCCCGCCTTCGGCGGCGGCTACTATATACCGCATCAGACCGCTCGCGGGGTCGGCATGTCCAACGCCCTTACCGCCGGGGTCGACGACCCATCGGCGGTTTATTACAACCCCTCGGCGCTGAGCGAGATCGACGGCAACCGGCTGTTGCTCTCCGGCACCTATATCAACGTCGTCAGCAGCGTCGAGAACAGCGGGCACAAAGAGGTGAACGGCGGCCGCGATAATTTCGCGGGCAGCTTCTTCGGCAACTACCACGTTCCCGGCACCGACCTGCACCTCGGCCTCGGCGTTTATTCGCCCTTCGGCCTGGCGACTGCCTATCACGGGGGGTTCACGCGCTTCGGCGCGCGCGACGCCGAGCTCAAGACCTATTATCTAACACCGGCGATCGCCTGGAGCCCGTCGCAGTATTTTTCCGTGGGCGCGGGGGCGAGCTACATCCATGCGACCGGGATGTTCTCCCGCTCGCTCTGCTTCGATCCAATTCTGGGTTGCACCAATCGCGCGCTGATCGCTGCAGAAGAGAAGATCCGCCTCCACGGCGACGACGATACCTACAGCTACAATATCGGCCTGCTCGCCAAGCCGACCGATCGCATCAAGATCGGCTTCAGCTACCGCGGCACGGCGGATCTGCACTTCGACCGCTCGCGCGCGAAGCTTAAGGGCGATTTCGGCCCGGCGCACACGATCGGCGACGTGCGCCCGATCCCGCTGCCGGCGATCATCAATGTAGGATTATTCTATAAGATCACTCCGGCTTGGGGCGCCGAGATCGTCTACGAGCGCCAGAACTGGAGTCGCTTCAGAGACCTGAGCGTCAATTTTCCCAACCCGCCGTTCGGCATCGCATCGATCAAGCTGCCGCGGAAGTGGAACGACACGAACACGCTGAGGATGGGAAGCTACTATCGCTTAGACAAGAACTGGGAGCTGCGGGGTGGCATCGGACTCGAGCAGGGGCCGATGCCGGACAAGACTCTCAACCCGTCGATCCCCGGCGGCGACGTTCTCACGTTGAACGGCGGTATCGGCTACGACTGGGAGCATTTTTCGGTCGGGCTGGGATATCAGGCGATCTTCTATAAGACGAGGAACGTTAAAAATAAAGAGCTCGAGGGCGCCGTGCCGCCGGGCTTTCCGTTCACCGGCGCACCCGGCAAAGACAAGTACAAAACTTTCAATAACTTCTTGACGGTTTCGGCGGGCTATCGCTTTTAGGCGGTTATTTCCTCTGCCCCTTTTCGATCTTCGCCCACGCATCCCGCAGCGTGACCGTGCGGTTGAAGACGAGCTTTTTATCCGCCGAATCGCGATCGACGGTAAAGTACCCCATCCGCTCGAACTGGTAGCGCGCGCCGGGCGCGGCGCCGTCCAGGAACCGCTCGACGCGGCAGGATGAAAGCGCCTCGAGCGAATTCGAATTAATGTTCTTCGTCCAGTCCTCCCCTTCCGGCACATCTTCCGGGTTCTCCGCGGTAAAGAGATGATCGTAGAGCCGCGCCTCGGCTTCGAGCGCGTGCGCGGCCGAGACCCAGTGGAGCGTCGCCTTCACTTTGCGCCCGCTCTGCGCCGAGCCGCTTTTGGTCTCCACATCGTATGTGCAGCGGAGCTCGACAACTTCGCCGGTCTTGGGGTCCTTCACGACCTCTTCGCACTTGATGATATACGCGTAGCGGAGCCGTACTTCTTTTCCCGGTGATAGACGAAAGAATCCCTTCGGCGGCTCCTCGCGGAAGTCGTCGCGCTCGATGTAGAGCACGCGCGAGAACGGCACTTTGCGCGTGCCCATCGAAGGGTCTTCGGGATTGTTCACGGCGTCGAGCTCTTCGACGCGATCCTCGGGATAA
>DATDFN010000275.1:0-5081 GCA_036522615.1 Binatia bacterium
CAGCGCTTCGTCATCGCGAAGAATCTCGACTATCCCGGCATGAAGCAGCTGAAGCAGGCGCCGGACGAGATCGTCTACCGCGTCATGCGCGAAGACGAGCAGCGCGTGACCGCGCTGCTCAACGGCGAGATCCAGATCGCGCAGTTCATTCCACCGCACCTGCAGAAGCGCGTCGAGAGCGATTCCAACACGAAGGCGACGTCGGTCGACTCCGTCGAGATCATGTTCCTCGCGATGCAGCCGAAGCCGCCGTTCGATAAAAAAGAAGTGCGCCAGGCGGTCTGCCACGCGATCGACCGCGACCGCATCATCAATACGCTGCTCCAGGGCCTCGCGACGCGGCTCGACGGGCCGATCGGTCCCGGCCAATACGCCTACGATCCCAACTTGAAACCCAGGTACGATTACAATCCGGAAAAATCGAAGAAGCTGCTCGCGCAGGCGGGCTATCCGAACGGAGTCGACGTCGAACTCGAAACGCCGGTCGGTCGCTACACGCTCGACAAGCAGATCAACGAAGTCATCGCGCAGATGCTGAACGCCGCGGGCTTCCGCGCGAAGCTTCTGACGCCGGAGTGGGCGACCCTCTGGTCCAACGTCCAGGCAGGCAAGGTCCCCTTCTATTATATGGGCCGCGGCTCGGTCGTCGATCCGAGCGTCGCGCTCTCGCAATATTTCGAGACGGGCGGATCGCCGCGCATCGGCTATTCGAACCCGAAGTTCGACAAGCTGCTGGCGTCCGAGCGGCAGACCTTCGAGCCCCCGAAGCGGAAAAAAGTCCTCTCCGAGGCGATGAGCCTGCTCACGGATGAAGCGCCGGCGTGCTTCCTATGGCGGCACAAGATGATCTACGGCATGGCCAAGAACATCGACTACAAGCCGACGCCGAGCGGCCGTATGTTCGGCGAAGACATGCGCGTGCTGAAGTAACGCTCGCCGACGGCCGGCGAAGAAGAAGGAGACGCCGCCACGGCATACCTCGTTCGACGCCTTTTCGGCACGCTGCCGGTCCTTCTCCTCATCACGCTGCTCGTCTTCGTCCTGCTGCACGCGGCGCCCGGCGACCCGGCATCGATGCTGCTCGGGCAGGAAAACACCGCCGCCGATCTGGAGCAGGCGCGGCGGCGCTGGGGTCTCGATCAGCCGATCCTCGTTCAATATTTCAAATTCGCCGCCGCCGCGGCGACCGGCGATTTGGGTAAATCGTTCCGCTTTTCGCGGCCGGTGAAGGAAGTCATCGCCGAGCGTCTGCCGGCGACCGTCGAGCTCGCCTTCTTCTCGATCCTGATCGCGGTCACGCTCGCGATCCCGCTCGGCGTCTGGGCCGGCGCGCGGCCGAACTCGTGGATCGACAACTTCGGCACGAGCTTCGGGCTCTTCGGCATCAGCATGCCGAACTTCTGGCTCGGCATTATGTTGATTCTCGTGTGCGCGGGAAGCTTCCATATACTTCCCTCCGGCGGACGCAGCACCTACGGCATCGCCGGCACGGCTCAGACGGGCTTTTATTTTCTCGACAGTTTGCTCGACCGCAACTGGGCGGCGCTCCGGGACGCGCTGCTGCACGTGCTGCTTCCGGCGCTCGCGCTCGGCGCGAACATGGTCGGCATTCTCATGCGCGTCACGCGCTCGTCGGTGCTCGACGCCGATACGGAGGAATACGTCGTCACGGCGCGCGCCAAGGGGCTCGGCGACCGCGCCGTGCTCTGGCGGCACGTGTTTGCCAACGCGCTCATTCCGATCGTCACCGTCGCTGGGCTCGAGCTCGGCACATTGCTCAGCGGCTCGATCATCGTCGAGACGGTCTTCGCCTGGCCGGGCATCGGCAGCCTTTTAATCACCGGCGTCACGTCGCGCGACTACCCGCTCGTCACCGGGGTCGTCATCATGTATACGGTCGCGTTCGTCGTCATTAATTTAATTATCGACGCTCTGTATGCCGTCATCGATCCTCGAATCCGCTACTGACGCGCCGGTCGCAGTGCGCGAAGCGCGACGCGTACGCCGGTTGCCGCTCAAGGTCGTCGCCGGCGGCATTGTCGTCGCCGCGCTCATTATCGTCGGCGTCTTGAGCCCGTGGCTCGCGCCGCACGATCCGCAGCATCAAGCGCTGGAAGCGATGCTGAAGCCGCCGCAGTGGCTCGGCGGCTCGCACGTTCTCGGCACCGACAATCTCGGCCGCGATATTTTGAGCCGGATCATTTACGGCGCGCGCGTTTCGCTGCTCGTCGCCTTCGCCGTCGTGCTCATCTCGGGCGCCGTCGGCATCCTGCTCGGAGCGATCTCCGGCTATTTCGGCGGCAAGATCGATTTCGCGATTCAGAAGCTCGTCGAAGTCGTCTGGGCCTTTCCCGCGCTGCTGCTCGCGATTACGATTCTCGCGTTTTTAGGCCAGGGACTGTTCAATTTAATACTGGCGCTCGTGGCGCAGCGCTGGATTCAGTATTGCCGCGTCGTGCGCGGGCAGACGCTGTCGCTGCGCGACCGCGATTTCGTCGCCGCGACGCGCGCGCTCGGCGCCGGCAGCCCGCGCGTCATCCGGCGCCACATCCTGCCGAATCTGGTGCAGATATCGCTGGTGATAGGCACCTTCTCGATGGCTTCGGCAATCATCTCCGAGGCGAGCCTGAGCTTTCTCGGCCTCGGCGTGCCGCCCGGGATTCCGAGTTGGGGAACCATGCTCGCCGACAGCCGCAGCTACATCTCGACCGCGTGGTGGCTCGCGCTGTTTCCCGGCCTCGCCATCTTTTTGACGGTCCTCGGCATCAATCTTCTCGGCGACGGCGTGCGCGACCTGCTCGATCCGCGGCTCAAGCGCGCGATGAAGCATTAAACATCATTTGATTCGCCGCCGCGCTCCGGTACATTAGCGCAATGCGCCGCACCAAAATCGTCTGCACCATCGGCCCTGCGAGCGAATCGGAAAAAGTTTTAACCGCGATGATCCAGGCGGGCATGGATGTCGCGCGCCTCAACTTCAGCCACGGCGACTATCGCTTTCACGCGGCCGCGATAGCGCGCATCAGGCGCATCGCGCGGCGGCTCGAGCGAAACGTCGCGATCCTCCAAGATCTCCAGGGACCGAAAATCCGCGTCGGCGAAATCGCCGGCGGCCAAGCGCAGCTCCGGAGCGGACGGCGCGTGACGCTGACGAGCCGCAAGATCACCGGCGGCAGCGCGATCGTGCCCGTCGTTTACCGCCGGCTCGACCGCATCGTCAAAAGAGGAGACCGCATCCTGATGGGCGACGGCGAAATCGAGCTCGAGGCGTTGCGCGTCCGGCGCGGCGAGATCGACTGCCGCGTGGTCGTCGGCGGCATGCTCGGCGCGCACAAAGGCGTTCACTTCCCGCAGGGGAGCGATTCCATTCCGTCGCTCACGACGAAGGACCGGCGCGACCTCGCCTTCGGCCTGGCGAACGGCGTGGATCTCGTCGCGCTCTCGTTCGTGCGGCGTCCCGAAGATATCCGGCGTGCGCGGCGCGAGATAAAAAGGCACGGGGGCGTTCCACCGCTCGTCGCCAAGATCGAGAAGCACGAGGCGCTGGAGCATATCGACGCGATCCTCGCGGAGGTCGACGCGATCATGGTGGCGCGCGGCGACCTCGGCCTCGAAACGGCGGTCGAGAAAATCCCCGCGCTGCAGAAAATGCTGATACTGAAAGCGAACGCCGCCGGGAAGCCCGTCATCACGGCGACGCAGATGCTCCGCTCGATGACGGAGAATCCGCGTCCGACGCGCGCCGAGGTCGCCGACGTCGCCAACGCCGTGCTCGACGGCACGGACGCGCTGATGCTCTCGGAAGAATCGGCCGCGGGGAATTATCCGGTTCGGGCCGTACAGACGATGGCGCGCGTCGCGGCCGAGGCCGAAACGGGTCTGGAGCCTCGCATGTGGTTCGAAGGCCTGGCCGCAACCGTGCCGGAGGCGATCAGCCACGCCGCCGTTGCACTCGCGCGCGATCTGCGCGTAAAAGCCTTCCTCATTCCGACGACCTCGGGCGGCACCGCACGCATGATCGCCCGCTATCGTCCTTCGCAGCCGCTGATCGCGATGACTCCGGACCCCAAGATCGTCAAAGCGCTCGCGCTGTCCTGGGGGGTGTCCGCGCGACTGATTCCGCCCTACCCGACGACCGACGCCATGGTCAAAATGGCGCGGGAGATTGCGCGTCGCTCCGGTTTGGTGCGCCGCGGTGATCTCATCGCGATCACCGCCGGCCGCCAGCCCGGCACGCCGGGAACGACGAACGTCATCACCGTTATGCCGATCGATTGATTCTGGACATCGCTCCCGCCCTGGGCTAAAAAGCAGCGACGCAAACAGCATGAAGGAGACTGTCAGAACATGAAGAAAACATCTTGGATGATGTTGTTTATGCTGCTGATTCCGGCAGCGGTACTGGGACAACCGAAAGAGCTCAAAAAAATCGAGTTGATCGTGTTCCGCCTCGACGCCGGAACGGCGGCGGCCCGGGAGCAAGGCTTTTTCGCCAAGGAAGGGCTGGAGATCAACGTAACCATTACGCCCAACTCGACCGAGCAGATGCGCGGCCTGAGTAAAGGCGTGTACCACATCGCCACCGGCGCGTTCGACAACGTGCTCGCCTGGTCCGGCAAAGAGGGCCCGGCGATCGTCGCCGTCGCGCATCAGACCGAGAGCCCGACGCTGCCCCTCTTCGTCCGGCCCGAGATCAAAAAATGGGACGAGCTCCGCGGCAAGAAACTGGCCGCCGACGCGGTGGACACCGCGTACGCACTGGTCATGCGCCGCATCCTCCTCGCGCACGGCCTCGACTTCGACCGCGGCGATTATGAACTGGTCGCCGTCGGCGCGACGCCGAAGCGATTGGAATCGATGGTCGCGGGCGAAACTTTCGCCGGAATTTTGGGCCCGCCGGTGGATAAAGACGCCGTGGCCGCCGGCATGGTCAAAATGGCCGACCACCGCGAAGTGCTGCCCGATTATCCGGGCAGCCTGTTTGCAGTCAGCCGGACATGGGCGGAGAGTCACCGTGCCGAGCTGGTTGCCTTTTTACGCGCTCGCACCGCCGGATACGCATGGATAAAAAATCCCGCCAA
>DATDFN010000276.1:0-6190 GCA_036522615.1 Binatia bacterium
ATGCTTTTCATCAACAACGAAGAAGTGGCGCAAGTCCTCACGATGGAAGACACGCTCCGCGTCATCGAGGAGGGCCACCGGGAAATGGCGCGCGGCGAGCTCGCGGGCAGGCCGCGCGTCGACGTCTACACCGAGACCCGCCGCGCGGAGAAGTTTCACCGCTGGGGCACGATGGAGGGGTCGAGCAAGAGCCTGCAGCGCTTCGCGATCCGCATGAAGTCGGACGTCGTGACTTGGCCCGAGCGCCACGGCGTCCGCGTCGAGGACAAATACTGCGTCAAGCCCGGACTTTATTGCGGCTTCGTTTTTCTCTTCAGCACCGAGGACGGCGAGCCGCTCGCGGTGATCAACGACGGCCACCTGCAGCACATGCGCGTGGCCGCGCTCTACGCGCTCGGCGCGAAATATCTCGCGCGGAAAAACTCTTCGGTGGTCGGCATGCTGGGCTCCGGCGGCATGGCGCGCACGCACCTCGCCGCGTTTCGTTGCGTGCGGCCGATCAAGCAGGCGAAGGTTTTCAGCCCGACGAAAGAGCACCTGGAAGTTTATGCGAAGGAGATGGCCGCTCAGCTTGGCATCGAGGTGATTCCGTGCGCAAGCGCGGAAGAAGCGGCGCGCGGCGTCGATATTCTCGCGACGTGCACGAATTCGAAAGAGCCGACGATTTATGCGCGGCATCTCGAGAGCGGCATGCACTTGACACAGGTCTCGCGCGAGTTCGCCGACGACGTCAACCCGAAGCTCGACGTTTGCATCGGCGGAGGACCGGCGAGCCAGATCGTCGAAGGCGTCGGCATCGACGACTCGCAGGGTTTTCCGACTTATCTCGCCGGCAGCCGCGACGCCCTGCATCGCGCGATGGGGCCGGCGCGCGGCCGCGGCGGCAATCGTAATAAAAATTTCCGCGGCCGGCTCGTTGCGCTTACCGATCTCATCGACGACCGCGTGCCCGGCCGGCTGAAGGACGACGAGATCACCGCGTCGAGCGGCATCAAAGTCGGCGGCGAAGACAGCGTCAAAGGCCTTCAGTTTGTGACTGTTGGCTCGCTCATCTACGACCGCGCGCGGAGCGCCGGCTTGGGCAGAGAAATCCCGCGCGACTGGTTCCTGCAAACCATCCGCGATTGAAATAAGTTTTCCCCGTTAATATTCCGCGAAGGCGTCGTCGGGATAGCAGTAGAGCCAGCGCTCGCCGCGCTCGGCCGAAGCGATGACCGGATGCTTGGCCGCGCGCGCGTGCTTGGTGGCGTGGCGGTTGGGCGAATCGTCGCAGCAAAGCGTCGCGGCGCACTCCTGGCAGATGCGCAGGTGCGTCCAGCGGGCGCCGGTCTTGACGCACTCCTCGCACTCCTGCCGCTGCGGATGCTTCACGCTCGTGATCGCCGCGATGTGCGCGCAGGTCGTTTCGGCCATGCCTGGTTTTCCTATTCGTGGAGCGTCTGATGAACGAAGCTGATCGCGATCGATCCCTCGCCAACGGCGGAGGCGACGCGCTTGATGTTGCCCGCGCGCACGTCCCCGACCGCGAAAACGCCGGGCAGGCTGGTTTCCAGAAGGTGCGGCCGCCGGGCGAGCGTCCAGCCGCCGCCGGACAGCTCGTGCGCCGAGATATCCGGACCGGTCTTGATGAAGCCGTTCGCGTCGAGCGCGATACAATGGTCGAGCCAGCGCGTGCTCGGCGTCGCGCCGGCCATGACGAAGACGTGGCGCAGTGCGCGCGTCTCGACGGCGCCGGTGCGGCTATTGCGCCAGCTCACCGACTCCAGGTGGTCGCCGCCCGCGAGCGCCGTCAGCTCGGTGTGCGTCAGCAGCGTGATCGCGGGATTTTCCTCGATGCGCCGGATGAGGTAGCGCGACATCGTCTGCGCGAGTCCCGCCGAGCGCACGAGGATGTAGACATGCCGCGCGGTTTCGGCGAGAAACACCGCGGCCTGTCCCGCCGAGTTGCCGCCGCCCACTACGATGACTTCGTCGCCGCGGCAGAACTGCGCCTCCATGAAAGTCGCGGCGTAGTATATCCCCGCGCCTTCGAACCGGGCGAGATTATCGAGCGCGGGCTTGCGATACTGCGCGCCGGTGGCGATGATCACCGCGCGCCCCGGCACGCGCAGCCCGTCGTCGGTCACGACCGCGTAGGGCTTGCGCTCGCACTCGAGCGCGGAGGCGCTCTTGGCGATCACGACCCGGGCGCCGAACTTCTCCGCCTGCGTGAAGGCGCGCCCCGCGAGCGCGTTGCCGGAAATGCCGGTAGGGAAGCCTAAATAGTTCTCGATTTTCGAGCTGGAGCCCGCCTGGCCGCCGGGCGCGTTGGTTTCGAGCACCAGCACGTCGAGCCCTTCGGATGCGGCGTAGACCGCGGCTGCGAGGCCGGCCGGCCCCGCGCCGACGATGACGACGTCGCGTATGTGCGTCTGATCGATCGCGGCGTTGAAGCCGAGGCACTCGGCGATTGCCTGATTCGTGGGATTCTTGAGCACGGTCTCGCCGCGGCAGATCAGCACCGGGACGTCGGCGGGCGTCACCTGAAAGCGGTCGAGGAACGCTTGAATGTCGCTCTCGCGGTCGAGATCGATATAGGTGTAGGGATGGCCGTTGCGCGTGAGAAATTCTTTGACGCGGAGCGTTCCGGCGCAATGTACCGAGCCGACGACCACGGCGTCGCCGAAGCCGTGCGCGATCAGCTCCACGCGCCGGAGAATGAAGGCGCGCATGAAAAGCTCGCTGAGCTCGCTGTCGGTCTGCACGAGCGCGAGCAGGCGGTCGCGTTCGAGCTCGATAACCTCGCCCGGCTCGACGACGCGCGTGCGCACGAGCGAGCGGCGGCCGGAAAGCATGTTCACCTCGCCGGTGAACTGCCCGCGGCGGTGCACGGTGATGAGCGTCTCGCCTTTTTCGGATGCGTTGACCGCCTCGAGCGCGCCGGCGATGACGACGAAGAAGGGGACCACCGGCGCGCCGACCTCGATCAGCACTTCGCCGGTATCGACCCGGCGGGCGCGCCCGTGCGGCGCGATGCGCGCGATCTGCGCCGCGGTCAGTATCGGAAACATGCGCTCGTTCAGGGACGGGCGCGTCGATTGAATCGGCTCACCGGACACGTCGGGCCTCGACCGGGCTGCGTACGGGCTTCGATCGCCTTGTTTCGCGCGCGGATGTAAAGTTTTTATAGTACTTCCCACCCGCGCAACGCTGCCAGCTTCCGACTGTTTTGCACCCCGCGCGGGACAAGTCAACGTCTTGAGAACTTGCCGGAGGTCCGGCCGGTTCTCAAACGACGATGCCGGTCGCGATCGAAATGTCAGCGGCCTAATTGATGGAAGGACTCGTCTCGGCGCACGGGTCGGCGTCCACGAGCTGCTTCGCTTCGTCGCAGCTGAGGCTGAACGCCTTCATGAGCGCCTTGGCGGCTTCCCGCGGCTTGTGGGCGATGAGGGCGCGGCGCGCTGCATCCGGAATCTCATCTCCGAGGAGCAGGGGCACCATCGAGAACGGCTCGCGCGCGCGCGGCGATGCGGTGTGATTTTTCGCTACAAGACGCAGCTGCGGGCGCTTTCCGTTGCGATGGCGTTCGCGCCAGTGCAGCAGGCCGAGCCGCAAATAAGCGGCGTCGAGATTCCACGCCGCGCAGATGCTTTCGAACGAGAAGGCGCCGTCGTCGTCGGTATCGAAGATCCATTCCTCGGCGTCCTTGAAAAGTTTCTTCGACGCCGGGCTTTCGGAGCCGGAGTATTTCTGAAACGAACGAATTCCGTCTTCCAAGACGGCGAGCATCAGCAGGCGCTCGGGCTGCTGGCGTATGTCTGTCTTCACGGTAGAGAGATAGCGCTCGACGACCAGTGGATCGGACTCGAACACCGCGGAAGCTCTGTCCTCAAGATAATTGTCGGAATATTCTTTCATCGCGTGCCGTCCTTTCGTTGCTCAACCGCCGTAGAACTCGCAGATGAATTCAAAGTAAGGCAATTCGAGTGCCATATGTTTCGTATAGTGGAACCCTCGCAAATTCAGCCCAGTAGGATTCCCTGATGATCGTTTCGAACTCGATCTCCGCCGACGTTTCGGCAGGTGACGAAATATCGGCTTTCACCTTCTGTGGATAAGCCGCGGGGCGAGAATCGTCGTAGGCGAGCGGCTTACTCTTCTTTTTCGATCTCGGCGACGATCGCCTGATTCATGCAGCCTTCGGCGACGAGTTCGGCTCCCTGCGCATGCATCTCCGCGAGCAGGCGCTTGCCTGCCTCGTCGATAAAGGTCACCGCGCAGAGCATGACGCGTACATGAGACGCCGAGGCGGCGACGCTGCGCCAGCATTCCCTCAGCTCGTCAACCCATGGGCCGGCGAGCTTTCCCTCGAGGTCCAGGATCGTGCCGGAATAGGTCATGCTGACGGTGACTTTCAACACGCTCGTTAATTCCAGATTACTTCCTGATGAATAACGATCTCTTCCCCGTCGTCGTCGGCTTCGACGAGCGGCTCGCACCAGCAAAATTCATCGTCCGTATGCTGCAAACGCATCGGCGTCTGCGCTTCATGATATGCGTTGGCTATCATTTCCCTGGCCTCCATAACGAGCCTACCGCCGCCTTCTGCGGGCGCGCTCGATCACGGTCGTGGTCAAGGCCGGAAGAAGTCCCTGCGTGCCGATGCGCACGACGAAAACGGCGGTGGTGAACATTGAAAGCTCGTAAAGCAGTTTGATAATTTTCATCATACTAATCCTCGGCGCCGCTAAGAGGCGGCGATATCGGTCAGCGCGCCCGCGTCGGCGCGGTCATAACGGTCCATCAACACTCCGGCGTCCTCGCGGCTTCGAACTTCATGGAGCGCGCGGCGAACTTCTGCCGGAACGTCTTCGGCGAGCAGAAGCGGCACGAGCGAGAAATGAACTCGGGCATTGTCATTCGTCGGCGTATGCGCTTCCCCGGTCCCGGACCTCTCGTAATGTCCGCGAATCGGCCAACCGTCGCGATCTTTTTCCTCGCTCCGCAGCTCGCGCAGGCGTTTTTTCAGCCACGTTTCCTTCGGCCATGCCCAAACATGCGTCGGCAAAGCGTCTTCGTTATACCAGCCGTCGTTCGCGCGGCTTTGAATAAATATGAGCTCCCATGTATTCATCGTCATCCTCCGGAATATCTTGCCAGCGGCCTTAGACGCCCGCTTCGTCCTCTGTACGGACCGGCGTTTCCGCATGCCGCTCGATCAGTTCGGCGATCCCTTCGAGATCCGCCGTGCCGATCAGACGGTCCTTTTCAACGCCTTCCTTGAAGAGAATCAGAGTCGGTATGCTTTGAATGCCGTAGCGGCCGATCAGCGCGGCGTTGTCGTCGATGTTGACCTTGAAAAACGCGGCCTTTCCCGCATGCCGCGCGGCGGCGGCGTCGAAGACCGGCGCCATCCTTAGGCACGGACTGCACCAGGGCGCCCAGAAATCGACGAGTACGGGACGGTCCGAGCGCAGGACGTTCTGCTCGAATTGTTTCTCGTCGACCGGGACCACATTGTTGCTCATTCTGCGACTCCTTTCCTCACTTCATAACGCTGACTGTGCTACCTCGCCGGGCGCGGCGGCACGTTTCCCCGGGCCGGCGGCTTTCCCCCGACGCGCGGGGGCGCGGGCGGCGCGATGACCACAGGCGCGCTCCAGTACGGATAGAACCCATACGGATCGAGATAGAGCTGGTAGTGCATCGTGTGCAGCTCGTAATAGGGATCGTATTGGCTCGGATCGCCGTACGGCGCTCCATACGCGTAGGGCGGATACGGATCGTAGTAATAGGGAGCATAATACTGCGCGCCCGCGATCTGCGCCGTTAATAGGAAACCGAAAAAAACCAGGGCTGTAAAAAACTTCTTCATTTTCGACTCCTCCCATTCCAACTAGAGCTGCTGCCCGTCGGCGAAGATGAAAAACGTCCCCGCGAGCTGCTGCGACGGCTCTACGAAACTCCGGTCGACCGCAATTCTCTCGATACCGAACTGGTCGAACCAGCCGAAGGCCAGGAGATTACCGTCCGTGTCGTAGATTTCCATGTAATCGACCGGCCGCTCCGTTGCGGGATCGTCGTACATCGTGACGATGCCGAGAGGTTTGTCGTCATTGACTATTCGGGCGGCCCAGACGAGCGACAGCTTCTCAGCTGGCGGCCGAACCCTATGCAGCAGGTCTTGCTTCGTCAGCTCGTCGGCCGA
>DATDFN010000277.1:0-13136 GCA_036522615.1 Binatia bacterium
TTCTCGTCGTAGAACGAGCTCATGCATTCGCCGCCCTGCGAGACGATGGGCGACGCGGTGACGCGCTGGAGCGTCATGCGGCCTTCCTCGCCGATCGCCCACAGGCGGTGGAAAAACATCTCGAAGCGAATGGGATCGATCGCTTTCATGAAAAACCTCTGACTATTTTTTCTGTCCCGCTCTCTCGATTTCTTCGAGCAGCGAAGTGTCGACGAAATCCTTCGGCTCCGCCTGGCGCGCCTTGGGCTCGCGCTCGGCGATGAAATCGAGCGTCGCGCGAATGCCTTCGAGCGTCGGATAGGGAAGCGGCTTGAAGAGCGGCGCGGACACGTTGTAGCTGTAGTCGAGAACTTCCGCGTCGTTCGTCAGCATGTATTTGGCGAGCGTCTTCGACGCGAACGCCTTGTCGCTTTTTATCCGCTCGATCGCCGCCTTGTAGGCGCTTAAGACCCTGAGCGCCGTGGCGCGGTTTTTTCCCAGGTACCTGCGCGTCGTGGTGAGGGTCGTGTGCTGAAAAGAGATGCCGGCATGCGGCAGATAAGCGAGCTCCTTGAAGCCGGCCTTCACCGCGATCATGTTGGTCGGCGGCGACAGCACACCGCCGTGGATCGCGCCCGAAACCATCGCCGGCAGAATCTCGGGCACCCCCCGCATCTGCAGGATGGTTACCTCCGTCTCCGGCTTGAGCCCCCATTTCTTGAGCGCGAGACGCGCTGCGAGGTCCGTGGCCGAGCCGAAAGTGCTAATGCCGATTTTCTTGCCGCGCAATTCTTCGGGCTTGCCGATCTCTTTCACCGTGATGATGGAAAAAAGCGGCGTATTGATGAGACCGGCGACGATCACGGTATCGGCCCCGGTGAGCCGCGCGGCGAGGACCGGCTGGCTGTAGACCTGCGCGAAAGGTACGTCCCCCCCGATGAGCGCCGAGAGCGTCTGCGGACCGCCGCGGATGTAGATCAGTTCTGACTGGATGCCTTCGCGCGTGAAATAGCCGCCGTCCTGGGCGACCCAAGTCGGCAGTGACGCGACGCTCGCGGTGCCGACAGCGATGCGGACCGGCTCGGCCCGCAACGAAGCGGCCGAACTTATCGATACCAGCACCGCCGCGATCAGCGGCGTCAATCGCGTGCGCGTCATCGTCGCGCCTCCCGTCATCCGATTCTCATCACGAGGTTCAGATAAGGATCGACGCTCACTTGAAATCCCGGCGGCACGAGCGCCGTTGTGAACGGAAGCTCGACGACCGCAGGTCCTTTGATGCGCGCGCCGGGAGCGAGGCGCGCGTAGTCGTAGACGTCTGTGTCGATAAATCTCCGCTCCGGGCGCGTGAAGAAGATTCTCCGCCGGCCTTTTTTCGCTGCGGCGGCGCTCGCGGATTTTCCGCGCTGCGTCTTGAGGCGCGGCTTGGCGACGCGGCCCATGGCGTCGACGCGGATCGCGCTGATCTCGATACCGGCTTTCGTGTAGCCCGCGCCGGTGCCGTAAAGCTCCTCGTATTTTTTCTCGAACAATTTCACGATTTCCTGCATCCGCTCGTTGTTGAAGCGGTCCAACGCGATCGGAAGCTCGACGCCGGCCGTCTGGCGGCGGTAGCGAATCGTGAAGAAGCGGCGGAACTCCGTCTCTCCCGCCGAGAAGCCTTCGCCTTTCATGATCTCCTTCATCTCGGACTCGATCGCCGCGAGCCGCTCGTTGACGGCGCGCGGGTCGGCCGGAAGCAGGTACTGACAGGTCATGACACGGGTGCGGATCACGTCCGCCGCCGCCGCGCCGAAGGCGGAAAAGACCGGCGAGGTCGCGAAAATATAAATCTCCTTGACGCCGAGATCGGCGGCGAAGCCGGCGGCGTGCACCGGCCCCGCGCCGCCGAAGGCGTAGATCACGAATTCTTCCGGCAGATAACCCGTGCGTACGACCTGGCGTCGGATGAGATCGGCCATCTTGCTGTTGACGATCTCGACGACGCCGCCGGCGGCCTCGTGTGTCTTGAGCTTCAGCGGGCCGGCGAGTTTTTCCTCGACCGCCTTGACCGCCTTTTCCTTGTTTAAAACTTTTTTGCCGCCGAGAAAATAATTGGGGTCGATGACGCCGAGGACGAGGTCGGCGTCGGTGACCGTGACTTCCTCGCCGCCGGCATCGTAGCAGACCGGCCCCGGGCTCGCGCCCGCGCTCTTGGGGCCGACGAGCAGCCGGCCGGTCTCGCGCTCGACGCGCGCGATCGTTCCCCCGCCGGCGCCGATCGATTCGATGTCGATGATCGGCTGCAGAACGCGGAAGCGCTCGACGATCGGCTCCGGCGCGTAGCGCCAGTAGCCCTCGGTGATGAGGCCGACGTCGAAGCTCGTGCCGCCCATATCGGTCGTGATCACGTTTTTATGTTTGAGCAGAGCCGCCACGTGCGCCGAGGCGATCATACCGCCGGCCGGTCCGGATTGGAGATTGGCGATCGCCGAGACTTGCTCGCGGTGCGCGACGCCGCCGTTGCCTTGCATGACGAGCAGCGGCTCTTTAAGGCCGCCGTCGCGCAGCTTGTCGTCGAGCCCTTTAAGGTAGCGCTCGACGGTCGGGCCTAAGTAGCTGTTGAGGATCGCCGTGTTCGCGCGCGCGTACTCGCCCGCGACTTGAGAGAGCGCGCTGCCGAACGACCAGTAGACCCTGCGCGACGGATCGGCTTCGACCGCGAGGCTGCGGATCTCTTCCTCGTGCTTCGGATTCGCCCACGCGTGCAGCAGGCTGACCGCGATGGCTTCGACTCTCTCGTCCTGGATGAGGCGGCGGATCGCGTCCATCACGTCCTCGCGGTTCAGCGGCACGACGATCTCGCCGCGGTAGTCGACGCGCTCGCGCACTCCGATAATGAGTTCGCGCGGAACGATCGGCTCGGGCTTCGTCACCCAGGTCACGTGGCGGATATCGTCTTCGGACAAGCCGTCGACGCGCCCGATCGCGCGCATGATCTCGGTCGTGTCCTCGAAGCCTTTCGTGGTGATGAAGCCGACCTTCACGCCGCTGTGCGTGATGAGGGCGTTGGTCGCGACCGTGCTGCCGTGCTTGAAGAGCGTCGTGCGGTTGAGCAGCTCTTTACGGTCGACGCCGACGGTTTTTGCCGCCTCGGTGAGCGCATCCATGACGCCGCGCGAGAAATCGTCCGGCGTGGTCGACGCCTTCGCGGTCCAGACCCGACCGGCTTCGCTCATCACGACCGCGTCGGTGAACGTTCCGCCGGTGTCGATTCCGATGATGTATTGTTCCCGCGCCGCCATGATTTTCCTCTCGCGAGGTGCTTTCAAGCAGAGATATGAAAGGGGAGACCTGATGTCAAGGCAGGTAAATCAGCCGTGTCATTTTTCCGGCTGCACGTCGAAAGTTCTGCCGCCCTTGGAATATTTGACGAGGTAATTGACGCTTTTGCCGCAGCGGTCGAGCGTCCAGCGCTCGACCGCCGGCGTCTTGTCCGGCGCGGCTTCGATGACTTCGGTCTTGACGATCTTCCGCTCCACGCACTCCTTGCCGCGCGGGCCGTCCATGATCATGATCATCTGCGCCACGTCATCGCGCGGCTTCGGCGCGTCGGCGGAGAAGGCAAGCGTACCGATCGGACAGCAGGCGAGAAGGAAAATGGCGAAACGCAATTTACGGTTTGGCATCTATCCTCGTCAGTTTATCGCCACGGCGTCGATGCTGTCGAGACGGATGACGATGCGCCCGTAGGTCTGGTTGCGCACTTCGATGGCATCGTTGCCGATCATCTTAACGAAAACGGCGCCGATCGCTTGTCCGCGGACATAAATGTTGAGTCCCTTTTTTTCTTTTGCGCTGCGTTCGAAAAGCTCCTGGTAGGCCTGCGAGAGCGACTTGGCGTCTTGCGCGGCGGCGCGCGGAACGTGGATGGTTGGGAGCGTCAGAAGAGCGACGACGGTGGCGATGAAGATCGATTGCCGCATAGTTATGTTTACTCCTTATAATATTTTTGGCGATGCTATACGCGCTAACGGATAGCGTCAACCGGCGATCATGCCTAACTGGCTCTCGAACATCCAAACCGCGAACAAGCCGAGGACGGCGGCGCCGATCCAGAGCGCAACGCCCAGGATCAACGGTTGCACGCCGGCAACTTTCAACGATTCCCGCGAAAGGCCGGCGCCGATGAGAAAAAGTGACAGTGTGAGTCCCGTTACCGCGGCGCGCTTGATAAACTGATACGCGGCTTCATGCTCCGGCCAAAACGAGCGCACGGCGGCTGCGAGGACAAAGAAGAGAATGAACCACGGGAAACCGACCAGCGCCGCTCTCCGCCGCTTAATGAGCCCCAAAACGAGCGCGAGCGGGAGTATCCATAAGGTACGGACGAGCTTTACCGTGGTTGCGACGGCCAGCGCCTCGTCGCCGTATTTCGCGGCGGCTCCGACGACCGAACTCGTATCATGGATTGCGACCGCAGCCCACAGGCCAAAAGCGCTCTGGCTGAGGCCCATGAAATGTCCGAGCAAGGGAAAAATGAAAAGCCCGACGGCGTTGAGAGAAAAAACAATCGCCAGCGCGACCGACATCGCGCGGCCGTCGGCCTCGATAGCGCCGCCGACGGCGGCGATGGCGCTGCCGCCGCAAATCGATGTCCCCGCCGAGACCAGCAACGAAGTGGTGCCGTCGATGCGCAGCAGGCGCCCAAGGTACCAACCTGCGATCATGATTGCCGCGATGCTTATGGCCGTAACGTGTAGCCCGACCATACCGGCTTTCAGCATTACGGCGACATTCAGCCCAAATCCCAAGCCGACCACGGATGCCTGAAGCAGTAAACGCGATTGAGCGGTGACTCGCGGGGCAGGATTTCCTGGACCGAGGCCCAAGAAAAGGCCGAGGGCCAAAGCCGCGGGAGGCGACACCCAGCCGGCAATGATAGCCGCAGCGGCAGCGCAAAAGGCGAAAAGTCGTACGAAGTCGTGCACCGGCGGGAAAATAGCTGCGCGTCAGCGCTTGTATAATCGGTCGAAAAACTTTTCCTCGTCGAGCTCTTTGACGAAGCTCATGTCGACAAAATCTTCTGGTTTGGCTGACTTGAGCTTGGGCGTCTTCGCCGATAGCTCGTCAAGGATCGTCTGCACGCCCGCGAGCGTCGGATAGGGCTTGTCGGGGACCGCCTTAAGACTGACCTCGCGGTAGGTCTCCTCGAGCGCCTCGCGGTCCGTCGTCTGGAGATACTTGCTTAAAATCTTGATGCTCGCTTCTTTCTGCGTCTTGTAGAAATGAATCGCTTCGGACGACGCGCGTATCACGGACGCAATGATGTCGTGGTGCGCCTTGATGTACGCGCGCGAGCTGACGAGCGCGGTGAGCTGGTACGGAATGTTGAGCTGCGCCATGTCGATGAGCGTATTGAAGCCGAGCTTTCTCGCGGTCAGTGTGAATGGCGGAGTAATAATCGTCGCCTGCACGTTTTTGGATTGCAGCGCCGCGGCGCGCGCGGTTTGCGCGCCCACTTGCAGGAGCGTCACGTCCTTGTCGGGGTTGAGCCCGACTTTGGCGAGCGCCATCTTGACGCTTAGATCCGTCGCGCTGCCGAAGCGGCTGATCGCGATCTTCGTCCCTTTCAGCTGCTCGACGGTTTTTATCTCAGGCAGCGAGACCAGGCTGTAAGGGAACGTGTTCAAGAAGCTCCCGAACATGACGACGTCGACGCCCGCGACGCTCGCGCCCACCGACGCCGAGCCGTCCGCTTGCGTGATCGGCACCTCGCCGCTCATCATCGCCGAAATACCGAGCGAGCCGCCGGCCATGAAGATCAGCGTGACGTCGAGACCGTATTTGCGGAACAGGCCGGCCTGTTGCGCGATGATGACGACCGCCTGGTAGGGACTCGTCGCCGTATAGGAGAGGTTGAGCTTTTTAAGCGCCTGCGCGTCCGCGCGCGCAGGTGCCATTTGCACGAAGGCGATCGCCGCGAGCGAAGCGAGTGCGCGCGCGAGCTTCATTTCTTCTCCTTTTCGTCCAACTCGTAAACGAGCGCGGACTTGATCGCGGCATCGATCTGCCCGGCCATCGGATTGCGGATTTCCTCGCCGATATGCGCCATCGCGCCCAGCGTCCGCCCGACGATAGCGAAGGTCTTCGACAATTGCCACGGCAGCCCGAGATCCGACGCGACGGCGGCGATAGCGCCGGTGACGTTTACCGGGAGGCGCCGCCCGCGGCGCGCTTCCGCCGCCTGGGCGACTTTCTGTAAAAGGTCGCAGTAGCGGCCGTAGACTTCGGTCTCGCGCGCGATCTGAAAAAGGCGGTCGGCGCGCGGGTCGCCTTCGGCGTGCGTGCGGTGGCCGATGCCGGGGATGCGCTGCCTGCGCTCGTCGTAGTCCTTGGCGACGGCCGCCGCGATCGCGTCGAGATCCGCGTTATGAACGCCGGGCGGCAGCGCTTGCTGGAGCATGCGCGCGCACCATTCGGAAGATCCGAGATGAACGCTGCCGGCGCCGAGAATCGACGCGGCGACCGCCGCCTGGATCGACTCCGGCGCCGTGTGATAGGTGAGACGCGCCGAGATGACGCTCGAGACCATGCCGTGCTCGACCAGGATCGTGAGCAGCGCGTCGACCATGCGCCGCTGCCCGTCCGTCGGCATTTTGCCGGCGAGCATCAGATACGCCATGTCGCTGAAAGTAATCTTGCCGACGAGCTCTTCGGTCAGGTCGCGCCCGCGGACTAGAATGCGATGGAGCTCGGCCTTGCCCAGGCCGGTGACGATGCGCGGCTTCTCGCTCATGAGGTACCTCCGAACGCGGTGCTACTCACGAGACATATGGTATGCTCGTCGCCGCTGTCAAGGCGCTATTGCAGCGGGCGCGCCGTTCAAATAAAGTTCGCGGTAGGAAGGAGGGTTGGCTATGCCCCAGCTCCGTTGTTTGACGATCAAGGCGAAGGAGCCGCGCCGTCTGGCCGATTTTTATCGGCGCGTCTTCGAAGTGAAAACCGTCTCCGAGGACGATAACCTGATCCGGCTCTCCGACGGAGTCTTCACGCTCGGGCTGCTCAAGGGAAACGGCGAGCGTAAAAACGGTTTGGATGCCAGCGGCTTTCGCGTCGAGGACCTTGACGGCGTCGCGGCGAAAGCGGCGCGCCGGGAAGACGGCGCGGCGCCGTACAGCGAGCGGCGCGTTGCGGATCCTGACGGCAACCTCATCGATCTCAATCACGAAGGCTTCGGCGCCTCGACGGAAAAAAGCCCGTTCCCGATCAGGCATATCGCGCTCTATACCGGCGATCCCAAGCGGCTGTCGGATTTTTATCAGGACGCTTTCGGAATGAAGGAAGTGGCCTATTCGGACCGATCGTCGATCTTCGTCTCCGACGGCTACTTCAACGTCGCGCTGCTCTACCAGCGCGTCGGCGAGGAAAAGAACGGCTACAATCACTTCGGCTTCCATATCCAGGACATCGATGAGATCCGCGACCGCGCCGAAGGCGCCGGCGTCCGGCGCGGCGCGAAGCGGCCGGACCGCATACCCTACGCGGAGTACCGCATCCACGATCCCGAAGGGAACGGGATCGATATCTCGGTCAAGGGCTGGAAGACATAACAGGCCGTCCAAAACGCCCATAGGCTTCGTTGCGCTCGACCCGTCTCGCTCGACGTACTGAAAAAAGTACGCCTGCGCTCGCCGGATCGTCGCGCGCCTCGCCTCTGGATCGTTTTTGATCGGCCTGACGCATTTGAAAGGATACCGGTGAAGACAGCGCTTGGACTTCTGATATCTTTATTTTTTGCAGCAATCTTCGCACGTGACGCATCGGCCGCCGAGAGACTGGTCGCCGATTTCGGCGGCGTCTCGGGCTTTCAGAGCGCGTCGTGGGTAGCGAAGGATTTAAAGCTCTTCGACAAGTATGGACTCAACGTCGACCTGGTCATGATCACCGGCGGGGCGCGATCGGTCGCGGCGCTTCTCGGCGGCAGCACGCAGTTCGCGACCGGATCGGGCACCGCGCCGCTGCAGGCCTACGCGCGCGGCTCCGACGTGACGATCCTCGCCGCGTCGTACAACAAATTCCCTTACGCAGTCGTCGTGAAGCCGGACATCCGCACTCCCAAGGATCTGCGCGGCAAGAAGATCGGCATCCTTAACTTCGGCGGCTCGAACGACATCGCGCTGCAGCTCGCGCTGAAGGAATGGGGCATCAAGCAACAGGAGGTAAACGTCATTATCGGGGCCGACGCGCCGACGCGGCTCTTGTCGCTCACCGTCGGCAGCATCGATGCGACGATTCTATCGCCGCCGCATCTCACGATGGCGGTGAAGGCCGGCTACCGGATCTTGGGCGACATGGGAGATATGCACGCCAGGTTCTCGCAGTCCACGCTTTATGTCAGGCGCGGCTATCTCAAGGACAATCGCGATGTCGTCAAGCGATTCCTCAAGGCATATGCGGAGGCGATCAAGGTCGTCAAGACCGACCGCGAGCGCACGATCAAGATTTTCTCGCAGCGGATGCGCCTCGACGACCGGGAAATCTTGAGCGACACCTATAATTACTTCGCCCCGCGGTTTTCCTTTCCGCCGCGCGTCGACATGCAGGGCATCAAGGATACGCTAGATTTTTACGCCGAGACGAGCCCGGAGCTACGCGGCCGCAAGCCCGAGGAGTTCGTCGATTCGTCTTTGATGGATGAGTTGGAGAGAGAAGGGTTTTTTAAAAGCCTGGGCGGCTGAGTTTACCGTCTCAGCTCTTCGCTCGCTTTCTTCGCGAACGACCAGTCCGCCACGTCCGAGATCGTCGCGGCGGTTTTGCCCTTGCGGCTTTCCTGGACGAGCTGAATGACGTTTTTCATGACATCGTCCGGCGCGATCCCGTTCCGGCTGTAGAGCCCGACGAGATCGCGGTACATCGCCTCGCGCACCTCGGCGTCTTTGACGCCCCAGCTTTTTTCCATAAGCGCAAGAATGTCGGCCTTGCGGTTGTGAATGTAGTCTACGCTCTTGATCAGCGCGCGAATCATCTTCACGATCTCGCCGGGCGCCTCTTTCAACTTGTCGACGTGCGTCGCGAGACCGCCGAGCGGAATCTTCAGCACATCATTGAACGAGACGATCTCGTTGAAGCCCTTGGTGCGGCCGATCTTGTTGAACGGCGGCACGAGCATCGCGGCTTGAATGTTGCCCGCCTCCAGCGACTGGTAGCGCGCCGAGCTGCCGCCGATCTGGAGAAAGGTCACGTCTTTTTCGCTCATGCCGTGTTTCCTGAGGATCGTGATCACCTCGCTGTGCGGCGTGCCGCCGAAACTGCTGATGCCGACGATTTTCCCTTTGAGGTCTTCGACGCGCTTGATCGCCGGCGCGGTCACGAGGACGTGGTCGGAGCCGTCCATGACCGACATGACGATCTTCACCGGCAGGCCGGCGAGCGCGGCGCCGACGAAGTTCGAGAACGTGCCGCCGTAGTCCACGTTCTTGCTCGCGACGCCGGTGACCACGACCTGGTTCTGCATGACGACGACCACGGCGTTTAGGCCCTCGCCTTTGAAGAAGCCTCTCTCCTCGGCGATGACGAACGGCAGGGAGTTGCTGCCGGTGCGCGTGGTGAGGCCGAGAGTGATCTTCTTGTCCTGCGCGCCGGGCGCAGAAGGCAGCGCGGCGGCGGCCGCGAGTGCGGTAATACCGAAGAGAATGCGGGAAAACCGCATTATTCGACGAGGTCCATCAGGACGCCGTCGGGATCGGCAAGCGAGCGGCGGCCGAGCATGCAAGCGTCGATCTCGGCGAGCGTCGTCGGGCCGAAGCGGCCGAGGTCGATCTGCTTCGGCTTCGACTCGGGATGGTTGCGCGCGAGATTCTGGAGGTCGTCGTCGGCTTTCTTCAACGCGTCGACCTTGAAGCCGATGTGGTCGAGTCCTTCGGTCATTGAGCGGTAGGATTTGTTCTCCGTCGGGATAATGACGATGGACACTTTGCCGTCGCTGACGCAAAGCTGGCCGCCGTCGCCTCCGCTTTCGACGGGCCGGAGCTCGAAGACGTCCTGATAGAATTGCGCCAGATAAGCGGGCCTCGCCGTTCGGATCGCCACGTGATCGAGATGGCGCGGCTGCTCCCAGCCTTTTTCCAGATAGCCTTCGCGCACCTTCGCGACGCCCTGCTGCGAGACGTCCATGTGCGTGCCCGAGGGGTCCTGGATGCGCATGACGGCGAACGGCACGTGCTCGAGGCTGCTCGTGACTCTCACTTCGGGATATTTCTTCAGCCGGTCCATCACGGTCTGGCCGGACTCGACCTCGAAGCCGAAATGGTCGAGACCGGAGCGGATGCCCGCGTGCCGCTGCAACAGCGCGAGGCCCATCACGCCGTCGCTCAGATGGCCGCGATTGGGATTATATTCGCCCTTCTCGTCGGTCATGCCGGTCGTGATCTGCTTCATGCCGAAGATGTCGCGGTAGAAACGGGATGTCTTGTCGTAGTTTTCCGTGTAGATGGCGACGTGGCGGATGCGCGCAAAAGCCATGGCGGTGTCCTCCTGGAGCCGGACTATCACCCGGCGCGGCGCATTGTCAACGGCGGTTGACAGGTAGCATCCGGCGTGGAAGATTACGACAGGAATTTTTCATGCCCGTCACCGCGCTCGACGACATCACCGTTATTGAATGCGCCACGTTCGTCACCGGACCGTACGCGACGTCGCTGCTCGCGGAGCTCGGCGCGCGGGTCATCAAGATCGAGTCGCCGCCGGAAGGCGATCCTTACCGCTATTTCGCCGCCGACGAATTCTACAGCCCCAACTTCGCGCACCTGAATCGCAACAAAGAGAGCCTCGCGCTCGATCTAAAGAGCGATCGTGGTAAAGAGATCTGCATCAATTTAGTCAAGGGAGCCGACGTGTTCGTGGAGAATTTCCGCCCCGGGACCGCGGAGAGGCTGGGCCTCGGCTACGACGCTCTCCGCGGCGCGAACCGGCGCCTGGTCTATTGCTCGATCTCCGCCTTTGGCAAAAGCGGCCCGTACGCCGACAAGCCGGGCTTCGATACGCTGGGGCAGGCGATGAGCGGTCTTTTGAGCGTGCTCACCGATCCCGATAAGCCGTCGGTCATGGGCATTGCCCTGTCCGATTACACGACCGGCATGTCGGCGTGCTACGGGATCCTCGGCGCGCTCTTGGCGCGCCAGAAGACGGGGCACGGCTCGAAGGTGGAGACCTCGCTGCTCCAGGCGACACTCTCGTTCATCGGCGAGACCGCCGCGGGATACCTGCGCACGGGGCAGGTTCCCGATCGCGCGGCGCGCGTCAAGAACGCCCACGCTTTCGCCTTCGTCGCGAGCGACGGACTGCCGCTTGCGATCCATTGCTCGGTGCCGGAAAAATTTTGGACGTCTTTTCTCGAAGCCGCCGGCCGCACAGAGCTGGCGGCCGACGAGCGATTCAAGACGCGTGAAGCGCGCAAGCAGAATTACGCCGCGCTGGAAGACACTTTAAAGCCGACCTTCGCGGCGCGGCCGCGCGCGGAATGGCTGGAGCTGATGGAAAAGCACGACGTCCCCGCGGCGCCGCTGTATAACATCGCCGAGGTACTGGACGACCCGCAGGTGCGGCATCTCGGCATGGTCGAAGAGGTTAGCCACCCGAAGGCCGGCAGCTGGAAATTCGTCGGCGGGCCGGTGAGCTACACGAAAATTTCGCCCGATCCCGCGAAGCCGGCGCCGCTCGTCGGCGAGCAGACCGCGCGAATTCTCGCCGAGATCGGCTGCGATTCGGACGAACTGCGGGAGCTCCAGGATGAGGGGATTATAAAAATCGGAGGCGCCCATCGTCACGGGGCGCGACAGGAGCGATTATGAGCGAGGATCGCGTCCTATATATAGGCACCGACAAAGGATTGTTCACCGCAGCGGCGCGAAGCGGCCGGTACGAGCCGCGGCTCGCGGGCTTGCAGGGCAAAGGGGCGATCCGCGCGCCCGTCGTGATCGACCGCCGCGAGCCGCGGCGGATGTACGCCGCGACGGGCCGGTGCGGCGTCTTCGTCAGTGAGGACCGCGGCGAAAGCTGGCGCGAGATCAACGACGGCGTCACTTATAAAGAGGCCTGGTCGCTCGCTCAGCATCCGCTCACCGGCGAGCTGGTGCTCGGCACCGGTCCGTCGTCCGTTTTCAAGAGCGGCGACGGCGGGGAGAGCTGGAAAGACTGCGAGGGCCTACGGGGCTTGGCCGAGACGATCGACTGGACGTTTCCCAATCCGCCGCACGTGAGCCATGTCAAAGGACTGGCGCTGTCGCAGAAAGATCCCAAAATCATTTTCGGCGCCATCGAGGAAGGCTGGCTCGTGCGCAGCCGCGACGGCGGCGTGACCTGGCAAAATATCAAAGAGGGCACGGAGTTCGATTCGCACTCTGTCGCGGTCATGCCGGACGATCCGTCGATCGTCATCTCCACCTCGGGCAAATTCTTCTACAAGAGCGTCAACGGCGGCGACAGCTTCGCCCAGTCGTCGTCGGGACTCGACCGCCGCTACATGGCGCAGGTGGCGTTTCATCCCTCGCAGCCGAAGACATTCTTCACCGCCGCCGCCGCGGTGCCGCCGCCGTTCTGGCGCCGTCCGGAAGGCGGCGACACAGGGTTTTACCGCAGCGACGATCGCGGCGATTCGTGGCGGAGACTTTCCGGCGGCCTCCCCGAGCATATGACCGCCGCGCCGCGCGCCGTCGCCGGCGATGCGGACGATCCGGGCTGCTTCGCCTTCGGTATGAACGACGGCAGCGTCTGGATAACGGAAGACGCGGGCAAGTCGTTCAAGCAGATCATCTCCGGCATGCCGCAGGTCATGAGCATCCGCGTCGCCCATAGCTGATGGCCGGCGTCGAATTCGGCCTGCTGCTGCACACCCGTCATTGGATCCGCGCCGAGCGCGCGCCGGCGGACCTGGATGAATTCTGGCGCGCCGCCGAAGACGCCGAGAGCGCCGGCTTCGACCACCTTTGGGTGGGCGACAGCCCGCGCATCGCGCGCATGGACCGGGCACACGCGGACTGCCTGACAGTGATGGCCGCGCTCGCGGCCAAGACGAAACAAATAAAAATCGGTGTGGTGCCGTTGATCGCAGGCCTTAGAAATCCGGTCCTGCTGGCGCATTCGCTCGCGACGCTCGATGTGATCTCCTCGGGCCGCAT
>DATDFN010000278.1:0-4620 GCA_036522615.1 Binatia bacterium
ACCACCTCGTTCAGCTCCTCGATCGCTTCGGCGCCGCGGCCCATCTCGCGCAGCGCGAGGCCGAGATAATACTGGTTCTGCTGGCGCGTCTTGAGATCCGTCGAGACGTTCCTGCGAAAATAGGTAACGGCGTTCTCGTAGTCTCTTTTCTGATAGTAGCAGAGACCCGCGTAATAGCCGGCGTTGTCTTTGTGCGCGTCGGCCGCTAGGATCGCGAGAAATTCTTTAAGCGCGTCGTCGAAGCGCTTCTGGCCGTAGAGGGCGATGCCGAGCTCGTAGCGAAGATCGAGGTTTTTCGGCTGCAGGCGGAGCCCGTCGCTCAAGTAGCGCGCCGCTTCGTTAAAGTTTCCCTGCGCATTATAGGTGAGGCCGAGATAATAGACGACGTTGACGTTGCCGGGATCCAGTGTGTGTGCCTTGAGAAGGTCCCGCGTTGCCTCGGCAAACTTGCCGTCGTCGTACGCCAGAACGGCCTGCGTAAACAAAATCTCCGCCGCCTCGAAGTCCGACTCGGCGCGGACCATCGAAGGCGCGGAAAGTAAGGCGAGAAAAATAAATGATGCCGCTAGTCGGCGATTTATCAAGTCAGACAACTCCCCAGTATATATTTGGGGAAGCATACAATCGAGCGGTATCGGCTGTCAATGAATATCGTGTGAAGACAGGCCTACTTATGCTGCTGGACGTAAGGCGTTTCGACATCGGCGGGGGTCTCGATTTCGCCTTTGATAAGCGCTTCCGGGCAGTAAACCATGATCGGCGCCTCGCGGCCTTGAACCTTCACGCGGCGGAGCGGCCGCAGCGGGATCGCGCCGTTAAGCTCCGCCGCGGTGAATTCGCTCACCAGCATTGGAACGCCTAGTTCCTTCGTTAGCGCCTCCAGCCGCGCGCCGAGATTGACCGTATCGCCTATGCAGGTGTAGTCATAGCGGACCTCCGACCCGATATTGCCGACCACAGCGTCGCCTGAATTGATGCCGATGCCGACTTTGAGCGGCCGACCGATGACTTCCTTCCATCTGTCGGCGAGGGAATCGACGAGCTCGATCATCGCGATTCCGGTCTGGATCGCGCGGGCGGCGTCGTCGCCATGCGACACTGGCGCCCCGAACACGGCGAAAACCGCGTCGCCGATAAATTTGTCGACTGTGCCTTTGTGTTCGAACACGATGCGCGCGACGCGCCCGAGATAATCACTGAGCAGGGACACGACTTGCTCGGGTGTGATCTGCTCCGAGAGCGCAGTGAAGCCGCGGACATCGGAGAAAAGCACCGTGATGTGTTTGCGCTTCCCTTCCAGCCCCATGGTCTCGGGACTTTTCAGAATTTCCTCAACGATGTCATGCGATACGTATTTACCGAAAGTGGCACGAATGAAGAGACGTTCTTTTCGCTCCGCAATGTAATGATCCAACACAATTCCGCCGTAGCTCAGCGTGCACGCCAAAAAAACGGGAGCGACGCCGAGCCACAGGTTGTTATAGGAGAAAAGATAAAGCGCTAGGAACATATAGACGCCGATCGAGACGATGACGGCGGTCGTGGCCTCGAGCGGTTTTAAATGAATCGAGGCCCATATGGTGATGGCAACGAACACGATGAACAGCGTAAACAGCATCCATCCCGGCACGAGCACGATGGGATTGTTCCCAGCGAGGGTGTCCACGAAGTTCGCCTGGATCTCTACCCCCGCCATTTGGTCGCTGGCGTTGAAAGGCGTCGGGAATATATCGTGCAAGCTGGCGGCATAGGCGCCCACAAAAACGATCTTGTCGCGAAACAAAGCAGGATCGATCTCATCGCGCAGAATTCGATAGTACGGCACCAAAGGGTAGCTGCGGTTGGGACCGCGATAATTGATTATATAGCGGCCCGTTGAGAGATCGTTGCCGGTTGAGGGTTTCCGGCCGGTCGCGGCTTCATAGATTCGATACGCAAGGGCCGGATAATTTCGCTCCTGGAAGGGGATGGCGAAACGGCCGCCGCGCACGACGCCGTCGGCGTCGAAGACAAGATTCGCCGGTCCATAGGCGCGCGCGTATTGTCGGATGAGCGGGATCGGAAGGCTCAGCCGCGTCCGCAGGCCGAAGTCGCTGTCCACCTGAGTATGCTCAGCGGCGAGGACGACATTGCCGGCGTCACGGATGGCCGCCGCAAGCGCCTGATCCTCGTGGGGATCGGCTTTAGGCTCGGTGAAAAGCACATCGAAGGCGATGACTTTCGCGCCGGCGGCTTTTAGCTTGCGGATAAGTTCCGCATGAAGGGTGCGCGGCCATGGAAATGGAAGATCCAACTCATCGAAAGAGTCCTGATCGATGTTGACGATGACGATCGGGAGCGTTTGCGGGATCGGGCCGCGGATTTTAAACCGGAGGTCGAGGCTTTTATACTCCAGGATTTCCATGACGCCGAGGCCGCGCTCGTACGCAGCGAAAACGCCGGCCGCCAGGCAAGCTCCGATAACGAGCTGGCGAAGGCGCTTGTTCGCCGCCGCACCGGCAATCGCGGATTTAATCCTGCGGAAAATGCTAAGCACGCGCATAGAGCGTTCGCAGCGAGAGTAAAGACCCTCGCTTCTCGTGTCAAGCTCGGTTCAAGAGCCGAACTTTCTGTGTTAATTTAACGCGATGGTCGGCAGAGAAGCATCGCCCGCGGATGAATCTTACATGCGGGTGGCTCTCGACGAGGCGCGCGCGGCGGCTGCCGCAGGCGAAATCCCCGTCGGCGCGATTGTCGTCGCGAACGACGCCGTGCTCGCGCGCGCGCATAACCTGCGTGAAGAGCGGCAAAGCGCGCTCGCTCATGCGGAAATTCTCGCCATCGAGACCGCGTCCGCGCGCCTCAAAAGCTGGCGGCTGGAGGAATGCACGATCTACGTCACGCTCGAGCCGTGCATCATGTGCGTCGGCGCGATCCTCCAGGCCCGGATCGCGCGTTTGGTCTTCGGCTGCCTCGATCCGAAGGCCGGCGCCGTGGAGTCGCTTTACCGTCTGTGTGAAGATACGCGACTCAATCATCGCTTGCCGGTGACCGGAGGGATCCTGACAGAAGATTGCAGCAGAATATTAAGCGATTTCTTTTCCGATCTACGCAAGGGAAAGTAGCGCGCCCCGTCTTCGGTCAAGACATGAGCAGCTGCACGAAGACGGTTATGGCATCCGGTGCACCAGTTCGATGGCGACCGAGACTGCGATGAGGATGACGATGATCCACTCCAACAGCTCCATCCGGCGGTCGGTGACCTGATCGGAGATCATCTCGTAAATGCTTTTAAGTGTGTCCAGCTTGCGAAGAATGCTCGCATCCCACTCTTCGAGATGAAAGCGCTTGCTCGCGAGACGGTAGACGCGGGCGAGATACTGATCCCCGAGGAGCTTAAGCGTGTTGTTGACACCTTCGAAGAGAATCGCGCTTTCCGCTTGGAGCTGGGCGACTCGGCGTAGGTCCGCGCCGTACGAGCGCAGGAGCGGCACTCGGCGCCACGAGCGCTTAGACAGCGCTTCGTAGGCCTGGTCCAGCGAGCGGTCGAGCTTATGGTCCAGATAGCGCATCTCAAGTAGCTCGACGTTTGCGAACTCCAGGACGGCCCGGATGTCGTCTCCCTCGCGATCCACGAGTAAAGCGGCGTTCCAGTCGATGATCGCCACGTCGTCGGTTCGAAAGGAAATCTTTGCCGCGAGCGCGTCTTCGGCTTCCTGCTCGGAAAGGGCGGCGCCTTCGGCGCGGAGGATCTGCGCGATCCCCTGCGTGTGCTTTACGAGGAGATCGCGGATTGTGAGCGGCGACGCCAGGCTCTCGATCTGGAAGATGACGTAATCTTCGACGAAATCGGCGCTTCTCGCCTCGACCGCCGCGTCGCCGATGACGCGAAGCGTTTCTTCGACTCTCCGCCGCGAGTCTCCGAGCAGGAGTTGGTTGTCGTAAAGCTCGTCGCTCAGCGCGAGCAGCTTCGTCATCGGTCCACTGATCGGGATGCTGTAAACGACGGAGATGGCGCCGAAGTCGTAAACCACGAGGTCGACGGTCGCCACGGTTGGAAGCCCGGCGATGCTCAACGGCTGGACCGGCTGCGTAACGCGGAGAGGAGCGGGCTGGTATTCGAAATAGCTCGGCGCACGGCGCTTGTGCGGCAACGACTCTCGCTGCGTCGTTTGATGGATGCGCTGCTCGGCGCGATCGAGATCGATGGAAAAAGCGGTCTCGTATGCGAAGAAGGCGTAGCAGACGCCTTTTTCGATATACGCGTCGACAACGGGTGTCCACTCCTGACGCAGCTGAGGCTCGGGTTTCATCCGGGTTATTATACCACTCAGTATTCTTCACCGACAGAAATGCTCGGCCTCCCGACAGTCGCGAGGAGAAAATGCGCGGAGTGCTTAAATAACACGGGGAAACGTGCTAATTTGCTTGACGGCGATAACCGAACCCGCCGAAATGACTACGCAACCCCGCGGAGAGGTGGCCGAGCCCGGTTGAAGGCGCTTGACTCGAAATCAAGTGTACGGGGAACCGTACCGGGGGTTCGAATCCCTCCCTCTCCGCCAAACCTAACTTGCTGATCTGGCATTGAGTTCTCCCCGTTTTCTGATCTCCAGCAAAGCGTCTGCAAATCTAAAATCA
>DATDFN010000279.1:0-2086 GCA_036522615.1 Binatia bacterium
CGCGATCGCGACCAGCGGCCCCTTCGGCGTTTCGAAGACGTACGGCAGATCGGCGTCGTTATAGTCGCCGTGCCAGACGAAGCCCTCCTCCGCGACGAATTCCGCCGTATGCTCGGTCGGCGCGGCGACCGGGCTGAACCAGCCGGCCGGCTTCGCGCCGGTGATGTTTTGCAGAAGGCGCGCGCAGCGGCGGATCACGTCGCGCTCCTCGCTCGGCTCCATATAGGGCAGGATCATGTCCTGCGTGTACGAGTGGCACGCGAGCTCGTGGCCTTTCTCATGCAGCGCTTTCGCCGCCTCGGGAAAATCCTCCGCGGCCTTGCCGCTGATGCAGACGGTCGCCTTGACGCCGAAGTCGTCGAGCACGCGCATGATGCGCCAGATGCCGGTCTTGCCGCCGTAGCGCGCCCACGAGATGCCGAGCAGATCGCGCGTGCCGGGCTTGAGCGCCGTCGTCATCGGGGAGTAGGGCGGCGCCTTGCCCTCGGAAAAGCTCTCGAACATCACCGTGACGAGCACGGCGAGGCGGGCATTGTTCGGCAGGGATGGAAAGCTTTTCGTCGCGCTCACTTTGCGCTCAGCTCTGTCCGCCAAAGCTCGGCGACGCGGTCGAGCTCTTCTTTCGACAACGCCGCGTCCGCCGCCGCCGCGTTCTCGCGCACCTGCTGCGGGTTGCGCCCGCCGGGAATGACGGTGCCGACCGCCGGATGCGCGAAGCAGAACGCGATCGCCGCCTGCGCGAGCGAGCGCCCGGGCTTGGCGAGAAAGCGCAGCTTCTCGACCTTGTCGAGCTGCTTTTTGAACACGTCGCCGGCGAAATTCCGCGCGCGCACGTCCTCGCCCTGGAAGCGCTGCTGGTCCTCGGGCTTGAGCTTGCCGGTCAAGAGCCCGCGCCGGAGCGGCACGCGGACGATCAGGCCGACGTTCGCTTCCTGCGCCGCGGGAAAAACTTTCTCGCCCGCGGATTGGTCGAGCAGATTGTATTCGAGCTGGACGGCCTCCGCCTTGCCGCCCTCGATCGCGACGAGCGCTTCTTCGACGCTGTTGATCGAGACGCCGTAGTGGCGGATCTTGCCCTCTTTTTTTCTTTTGTCGAGCAGCTCCCAGATCTCGCCTTTGCGCATCACGTCGACCGTCGGGTTGTGCAGCTGGTAGAGGTCGATCGCGTCGGTCTGCAAGCGCTGAAGGCTCTCGTGCATGACCCGGTCGATGTAGGCGACGTCGAAAATGCGCTTGCCCTTGTTCGGGCCGACCATGACGTTGCCGCCCTTGGTCGCGAGGATCACCTTGTCGCGCTTGCCTTTGAGCGCCTTGCCGAGGAGCGTCTCGGAATAACCGGCACCGTAGGCGTCGGAGGTGTCGATGAAGTTGATACCCAATTCGAGTGCGGTGTCGATCGCGGCGAGCGATTCCTCATCCTTCATCGGCCCGAAATGGCCCGCGTGGACCATCGTGCCGAGGCCGATGACACTGACTTTATAGCCGGTTTTGCCGAGCGTGCGATATTCCATGGCGCGCCTCCGTCGCAATACTTTGGTTATTCATAGGACACAGACGCGCCGGGGCGCAAGGCTCAGAGCGCGGGCTCGATCTCCGCAGCCGCCGTTCGCGGCTCGAGGCGTCTATGGAGAAATCCGCTCATGGCCGCGAATGAAATAAACAGCAGCCCCGCGACGGCGAACGAGAGGGAGAAGCCGTAATTCTCCGCGAGCCAGCCCATCAGCAGAGGTATAACGAGCGGGCAGATAATCCAGCCGAGACCGCTGACCGCCATCGCCATCGTGCGGTCGCCGGTATGGCTGAACTCCGTCGCCTCGACTTGATACAGAAGGTCCATGAAGCTGCCGGCGCAGCCGGCGACGACGATCGCGACGGCGATCGCCGTGGGATTCTGCACGCTGCCCGTGGCGATCAGCGATAATCCCAGTCCTGCCATGCCGAGCGCGTAAATCTGCGTCCGGCGCGACATCGTGATGAGGCCGGCGAGCGCGAAGCCGATCAGTATCGGCCCGACCGTGCGGAGCGCCGAGAGCGCGCCGATCCATTGATCGCGGTAGCCGGCGAACGCGAGGTAGAGCGGGTACAT
>DATDFN010000280.1:0-35339 GCA_036522615.1 Binatia bacterium
CCGAGCTCGGCGGCGAAATCCGGCCGGTTGGGATCGTAGTAAATCAGGCCGGTGAGGAATTTTCCTTCGGCGACCGAGGCGTGGATCATCTGCATCGCCTGCATGCGGTTGGTCGGATCGTAGTCCTCGTGGAGCTTGTGCAGCAGGATGCGCGAGCCGTCGTGCATCGTGACCATGTGGTCGGTGCCCGGCTTGTAGTCCGCCTCGATGTTCTCGTACGACGGGATGAAGTCCACGTCGTGGATCGGGTCGAGGTGCTCTTTCACGTACTTCAGGCTCTTGGTCGAGCCTTCGTGGTTGTTGAAGGTGACGCACGGGCTGATGACGTCGAGGATCGCGCTGCCCTTGTGCGCGAGAGCGCCTTCGACTAGCGGCGCGAGCTGCTTTCGGTCGCCGGAAAAGCTCCGCGCGACATAGGTCGCGCCGAGGACGATCGCCAGCTCGGCGATGTCGAGCGCCGGCATTTCGTTGATCTTGCCGCCTTTCATCACGCTGCCCTTGTCGGCGGTCGCCGAGAATTGACCTTTCGTCAGGCCGTAGACGCCGTTGTTCTCTACGATGTAGGTGATGTTCACGTTGCGCCGCATCATGTGGCAGAAGTTCCCGAGGCCGATCGCCGCGGTGTCGCCGTCGCCGGAGACGCCGATCGGAATCAGCGTGTGGTTGGCGAGATTCGCGCCGGTCGCGACCGCGGACATGCGGCCGTGGACGGCGTTGAAGCCGAACGACTGGCTCAGGAAATAAGCCGGGGTTTTCGACGAGCAGCCGATGCCGGAAAGCTTGACGACTTTCCGCGGGTCGACGCTGCTGTCGTAGAACGCGCGCATGACCGACGCCGAGATCGCGTCGTGGCCGCAGCCGCGGCACATCGTCGATGGCGCGCCCTCGTAGTCCTTCTCGGTTAGATTGACGCGATTAGTTTTTTGTTCTCCTGCCATTGCGTTTCCTCTTTGGTTTCTCCGTCATGATGGCGCCGGATCTGCCGCACGACCTCCAGCGTCGTAACCGGGAGGCCGTCGTAGACGAGAATGCTGACGATCTTCGTCGCGAGTTCCGGCCACTCGTCTTTGAAGATCGAAGCCATCTGCGCGTCGCGGTTCTGCTCGACGAGATAGATCACGTCGTGGGCGGCGACGAATTTCCGCGTCTCTTCCGTGAGCGGCAGCGCTCGCAGCAGTAAATGATTGGTCTTCAAGCCCGCCGCCTTCAGGCGGTCGCGCGCCTCGCGCACCGGCTCGAAGCTCGAGCCGAAGCAGATGACGCCGGCCTTGACGCCTTCCTGCATCTCGACGATCGGCTTCGGCACGAATTTTCTTGAGGTCTCGAATTTCTTTCTGAGCCGGTCGAGCGTCTCTCTGTAGTCTTTCTCATCTTCGGAATATTTCGCGTCGGCGTCGTGGCCCGAGCCGCGCGCGAAGTAGGAAGCCCTGCGGTTGGGGTTGCCGGGAATGGTTCGATAGGGAATGCCGTCGCCGTCCTGATCGAAGTAGCGGCGGAACTTCTTCCCCTGCTTCTCCCACTGCTCCAGGTCGGCGGCGGAGAGGAGCTTGCCGCGGTCGAACGGCTCTTTTTTCAATTCCAGCGGATCGGACGACCACATGTTCATGCCGAGGTCGAGATCCATCATCACAAAAACCGGCGTTTGGAAGCGGTCGGCGAAGTCGAAGCTTTTCCGCGATAGATCGAAGCAGGATTTCATGTCGTGCGGAATCAGGATGATGTGCTTGGTGTCGCCGTGGGAGGCGTAATACATGAGCTGGATGTCGGCTTGCTGAGTGCGGGTCGGGAGGCCGGTCGAGGGGCCGCCGCGCTGGATGATGTAAAATACGCAGGGGATCTCGGCGAAATAGGCGAGGCCGATCGCCTCGTTCATAAGCGAGAGGCCGGGGCCGGAGGTCGAGGTCATCGCGCGGGCGCCGGCCCAGCCGGCGCCGACGATCATGCTGACCGCCGCGATCTCGTCCTCGGCCTGGACGATCGCGTAAGCCGCGCTGCCGTTGCTTTTCCTGAGGCGGGGCATGTAATGCTCGACCGCTTCAGCGAGCGAGCTCGAAGGGGTGATCGGATACCAGGCGATGACCGACGCGCCGCCGTAGATCGCGCCGAGCGCGCAGGAGGTGTTACCGTCGGTGATGATCTTGCCTTTGTTGCCGTTAGGAATAGCCTCCAACCGGGCGATATTCTGTGTGTAGCCTTTTTCCTTGACGTGCTTGTAGCCCGCCTCGATGCAGACGAGGTTCGATTCGATGACCGCGGGCTTCCTCCCGAAGGTGTCCTGAAGGACCGCCTTGATCGTCTCCATGTCGATGCCGAAGAGCGCGGCGAGCGCGCCGACATAGACCATGTTTCTTTGTTTGATGCGGAGCGGCGAGGCGGGAACGATTTTCTGGATCAGTGTATTGGCGGGGACGCCGAAATAGGTGACTCCGTCGCGCTTCAAGGTCGGCGACAGCGGCTTGGAGTCGTCGTAAATGATGACGCCGCCATCCCTCACCCTGTGGATATCCTTCGCCGCAGTCACGTCGTTGAACATGACGATCACGTCGATGACATCCTTCCGCGCCATGTAGCCGTCGCCGGAGGCGCGAATCTGATACCAGGTCGGCAGTCCCTGAATATTGGACGGAAACATGTTCTTCGACGAGCACGGGATGCCCATCTTGAAGATCGCCTTGAACAGAATGTTGTTGGCCGAGGCGCTCCCCGTTCCGTTTTCCGTCGCTATGGATATACTAAGATCGTTGATTGTGGGTGTTTCCATAATCGAACCGCGAACTTACCTCTCCTCCTTAAGATAATTAACCTATCAGGAATCGACCCAAAAAACAACAAAACGCGCCGTTTACCCCGGCGTATAGTGCTCATCGGATTCCCAAAATTCCTCGATCTCCTTCCACGTGCTGCGCACGCTCTCGTCGACGTCGAGCGCCTTGGCGTATTTCAGCGCTTCGCGCATCGAGACGGTCCCCGCGAGCTGTCCCTGCTCGTCGAGGATGACCATGTGCCGGAAGCGGCGGCTGCGCATCTCTTTTAAAACCTGACTGACGGAAGAGCTTGTGGTCAGTGTCACCAGGTTGGTGGTCATCACTTTCTGGAGCTCGGTGCGATCGGGGTCGAGCCCGGCGACCGCCACCCGTTTGAGCAGGTCGCGCTCGGTGAAAATTCCCTTGAGCTCGCCACCGCTGGCGATCACCACACAGCCGGTATCCTTCTTGATCATCGAATCGATCGCCTGTCGGACGGGCTGGGAAGCCTCGATTTTGACGGGCTGCGTTAGGAGAATATTCCCCACCATCTGCGTGTCGGAAAGCCGATCCCCCAATTCCACCGCGAGTTCCAGGATGCGCCGCATCGTCACCATGCCGACGATTCTCCCCTTGCGCTCGCGCACTAGCAGGTGGCGGAATTTGGACCGGTACATTTTGCCCAGCGCCTCGACGATGTGCGTGTCGTCCGGCACCGAGCGGATCGGGCTCGTCATGACTTTCTTGATGTTCGTCGCCTTCGGGTCGAGCTGTTGGCTGAGCACGCGCTTGAGCACGTCTTTCTCGGTGAAGATACCGGTGTAGTTGCCGTTCTCGGTGATGACCGCGCGGCCGACGTCCTTCGCGGCCATCGACTGCATCACGTCGAAGACGCTGCTCGAGACATCCGCCGTGAAGATGTCGCGCGTCATGATCTCGCCTACCTTGTTGGACAGCATGAGAGACCCTCCTTAGGATGGCGTTCCGCTCCGGAGAAAAAATTTAGGAGAGCGCATTCAATAATCTCTCTTTTTACAGACCGCTTCAAGAGTGCGCCGCGGCAAACGGTGGCCGCGTTTGGCGCGTTTACGGCCGCCGCGCGCGTCATTGTCGCATGGCGGCGGCTACGTGCGGTGAAGAGGTAAAAATACGCGATAAACGCGAAAAAACCGCATTGCCTCCCCCTGGGAAGCGTGTTACTTTTAGTCGTAAGCAGGAGCGCGCAGTCGCATGAGCCGCCGAGAAGAATTCGACCACGAGGTCGTCACCGAGACCGAGAAAAAGCTCAAGCGGCCGCCGCTTTACAAGGTGCTGCTGCACAACGACGATTACACGACCAAGGAGTTCGTGGTTCAGGTGCTGCAGTACGTATTTCACAAAGAGCAAACGGAGGCGGTCCAGATCATGCTGCACGTGCACCGCAAAGGCATCGGCGTCGCCGGCGTCTATCCCTACGAAGTCGCCGAGACCAAGATCGCGCTGGTCGAGAACCTGGCGCGCCAGCACGAGTATCCGCTCAAGTGCTCGATGGAAGAAGCATGAAGATGTTCACCAAAGAGCTGAAGGCCACCCTGAGCCTCGCTTTCGCCGAAGCGAAGCGGCGCCGTCACGAGTTCGTGTGCGTCGAGCACCTGTTGTTCGCTTTATTGCAGGACAAGGACGCGAACTCAGCGATCGTCCAGTGCGGCGGCGACACGGCGAAGCTCAAAAAAGGACTGGAAGATTTTTTCACGACGCATTTAGAGGCGCTCCGCGAGGGCATGGAGCACGAGCCGCAGGAGACGATCGGTTTTCATCGGGTCCTCCAGCGCGCGGTGATCCACGCGCAGTCGGCCGAGAAAAAAGAGATCAACGGCGGCAACCTGCTGGTCGCGATCTTCCGCGAGCCGGACTCCTACGCCGTCTATCTATTGGAAGAGCAAGGCATCACGCGCTTCGACATCGTGAACTACGTCTCCCACGGCATCTCCAAGACCGCCGTCGGCGACGAGGATATGCCGCCGCAGTCCGAGGCGCCGGACGAAGAGCGCCCGTCGCCGATGCGGAATCCGTTGGAGGCGTTCACCGTCAACCTCGTCAAGCAGGCGCGCGAAGGCAAGATCGATCCGCTGATCGGCCGTGAGAACGAGGTCGAGCGCACGATCCACGTGCTCTGCCGGCGCCGCAAGAATAATCCGATCTACGTGGGCGATCCGGGCGTCGGCAAAACCGCGATCGCCGAGGGGCTCGCGCTCAAGATCCATAAAGGCCAGGTGCCGGCGGCGCTGAAAGACGCCGTCATCTATGCGCTCGACATGGGCGCGGTGCTCGCGGGAACGAAGTTCCGCGGCGACTTCGAGGCGCGCCTCAAGGGCGTTTTGAACGCGCTGAAAAAGCGCCACAACGCGGTGCTGTTCATCGACGAGATTCACACGATCGTCGGCGCGGGCGCGACGAGCGGCGGTTCGCTCGACGCCTCCAATATCTTGAAGCCGGCGCTCGCCTCCGGCGAGCTCCGCTGCATCGGCTCGACGACGTACCACGACTACAAGAGCTACTTCGAGCGCGACCGCGCGCTGGCGCGCCGCTTCCAGAAGATCGAGGTCGCCGAGCCGACGCTGGACGAGAGCTACCAGATCCTCACCGGCTTGAAGCCGCACTACGAGAAGCACCACGGCGTCACCTACACCGACGACGCCATCCAGGCGGCGGTCGATCTCTCGGCCAAGCATATCAACGACCGCAAGCTGCCGGACAAGGCGATCGACGTGATCGACGAGGTCGGCGCCAAGGTCAAGCTCGCGCCCGAGGAAGCGCGCGAGAAGGTCGTCGTGCTGAAAGACATCGAGGACATCGTCGCCAAGATCGCCAAGATTCCGCCGCGGAGCGTCTCGGCCTCCGACAAGGTGCAGATCCAGAACCTCGAAGGCGATCTCAAGGCGGTCGTTTTCGGCCAGGATAAGGCGATCGAGAGCCTGGCGAGCGTGATCAAGCTTTCGCGCTCCGGCCTTGCGCATCCCGAGAAGCCGACCGGCTGCTTTCTCTTTTCCGGCCCGACCGGCGTCGGCAAGACCGAGGTCGCGAAGCAGCTCGCGCGCATTCTCGGCGTCGAGTTCATCCGCTTCGACATGAGCGAGTACATGGAGAAGCACACGGTCTCGCGGCTCATCGGCGCGCCTCCCGGATACGTCGGCTTCGACCAGGGCGGGCTTCTCACCGACGCGGTGAACCGCACACCGTACGCCGTGCTGCTGCTCGACGAGATCGAGAAGGCGCATCCCGACCTGTTCAATATTCTGCTGCAGGTCATGGACCACGCCGCGCTCACGGACAACAACGGACGCAAGGCGGACTTCCGCAACATCATCCTCATCATGACGACCAACGCGGGCGCGCGCGAGATGAGCGGCTCGCCGCTTGGCTTCGGCGCGACGACCAACATCGGCAAGGGAAAGGAAGCGATCGAGAAGACCTTCAGCCCCGAGTTCCGGAACCGCCTCGACACTATCATCGCGTTCAACGCGCTGAGCTTCGACGTGATTCTCAACGTCGTCGACAAGTTCGTCAAAGAGGTCAACGACCAGCTCGTCGAAAAGAGCGTCGCGCTGACGATCACGCCGCGCACGCGCGCGTGGCTCGCGCGCAAGGGCTACGATCCCATTTTCGGCGCGCGCCCGATGGCGCGCCTCATCCAGAACGAGGTCAAGCGGCCGCTCGCCGACGAGATCCTCTTCGGCAAGCTCCAGTCCGGCGGTACGGTCGAGGTCGACGAGCGCGACGACGCCCTCGTCTTCAATATCGTCGACGCGGGCCACCCGCCGCTCGAGACCGCCGCGGCCGACAAATAAGTCCGGCGCGCCGTGACGCCCGAGACGATCACCGTCCTTTTCCTCGCGCTTTTCCTCCTCGAGTTCGCGGTCGAGTTCGCGCTCAACGAGCTCAACCTCGCGCACGCGCGCGAGCGCGCCTCGGCGGAGATTCCGGCCTTCTTCGACGGCTCCATGACGCGCGCGGAATACGGGAAATCGATCGACTACACGCTCGCGCGCGGCCGGTTCCAGCGCTGGAGCTCGATCTACCTCACTCTCGTTGCGTTTTGGATCCTCTTCGGCGGCGTGTTGCCGGCGGTGGATCGTTTCGCGCGGAATCTCGCGGCTTATTTTCCCGCGTGGTCACACGCCGACGGTATCGGCTTCTGCCTCGCCGTCGCGTTTATCTTCGGCGCCGCGAGCGCGCCGACCGGCATCTATTCGACCTTCGTCCTCGAAGAGCGCTTCGGCTTCAACAAGACGACGCCGGCGGTCTACATCGCCGACCGGCTGAAAGGGCTGGCGCTCGGGCTCGTCATCGGCGTGCCGTTTCTCTTCTGCGTCCTCTGGCTCATGGAGCGCGCCGGGCCCTACTGGTGGTTCTGGGTTTTTCTCTTCATCGTCGCATTCCAGCTTGTGATGGTGATCGTTTCCCCGACGCTGATCGCGCCGCTGTTCAACAAATTCGAGCCGCTTAAAGAAGGCGAATTCAAACAGCGCATCCTCGCGATGGCCGACAAGGTCGGCTTCAAGACCGGCGGCATCTTCACGATGGACGGCTCGCGGCGCTCGGCGCACTCCAACGCGTACTTCACCGGCCTCGGGAAGGCCAAGCGCATCGTGCTGTTCGACACCCTGGCCGAGCAGATGACAACCGATCAGGGCGTCGCCGTGCTGGCGCACGAGATGGGCCACTACAAGATGAAGCACATCCGCCGCATGCTGGTGCTGCGCTCGCTGTTTCTGCTCGCCGGCCTCTATGTGCTCAGCCTGCTCGTCGGCTACCCGCCCTTCTTCCGGGCGTTCGGCTTCGACGCGCCGTCGAACCACGCCGCGCTCGTGCTCTTCAGCCTGCTTGCCGGGCCCGCGACGTTTTACTTAACGCCGCTGATCAATTATTTCTCGCGCAAGCACGAGTACGAGGCGGACCTGTTCGCCGCCCGGGCGATCGGCCGGTCCAAGCCGATGGAAGAGGCGCTGATCAAGCTCACGGTGGATAATTTGTCGAATCTCACGCCGCACCCTTGGTACTCGGCGTATCATTACTCGCACCCGACGACCGCGGAGCGCATCGACGCGATGCGGGAAAACCGATGAGCGCGCGCAAGAAACTCCGCGAGTTGCTCGCGCGAAGGAATTTGCTGGTCGCGCCCGGTGCCTTCGACGGCCTCTCCGCGCGGCTGGTCGAGCAGGCGGGATTCGAGACGGTCTATTTATCCGGCGGCGCGGTCGCGCGCAGCGCGGCGCTGCCCGATCTGGGCCTCATGACGATGTCGGAGGTGATCGAGCGCGCGCGCCAGGTCGTCGCCGCGGTCAAAATTCCCGTCCTCGCCGACGCCGACACGGGCTATGGCAACGCGCTTAGCGTGGTGCGCGCCGTGCGCGAGTTCGAGCGCGCCGGCGTCGCGGCGATCCACATCGAGGATCAGGTGACCCCTAAGCGCTGCGGCCATTTGGACGGCAAGGAAGTGATCCCGCAGGCCGAGATGGAAGACAAAATCCGCGCGGCGCTGGAGGCGCGGAGCGATCCGGATTTCATCGTCATCGCGCGCACCGACGCGCGCGCGGTAAACGGCCTCGATGACGCGATCGCGCGCGCGCGCGCGTTCGTCGCGCTCGGCGCCGACGCCGCCTTCGTCGAGGCGGCGGAGTCCGAGGCGGAGCTGGAGAAAATCGCGCGCGAGCTGAAAGACGTTCCTTTGATCGTCAACATGACGCGCGGCGGCAAGACGCCGCTGTTGCCGGCTTCGCGTTTACAGGCTATGGGCTACCGCGTCGCGATTTATCCTTCGGATACGCAGCGCGCCGCGATGAAGGCGATGCAGGAGACGCTCGCGGTCCTCAAGCGCGACGGCTCGACCGACGCGATGGACGATAAGATGGTCTCGTTCAAAGAGCGCGACCGCATCGCAGGGCTGGAGGAGTGGGAGAAGGTCGAGAAGGACTACCTCCCCCGCCGCCGCTGATCGTCTGTCTCACCTTCGTTGCCTAGCTAAAAATCAAAGAGACTCGCGGCCATTTACGCTGCCCTTCGTCCTTGCCGCCGCCGGTTATTCGGGTGGATTCCGGCACATTGTTAAATTTTAGCGATGGAATTGATTTCGGGCGGCCTGTCCTACAGAGTGTTTACAGGACAATCTCCTGTAAATTCTCCCGCCAATCGCTCGTAAGGAGGTGCACTATGCAAATGGGTCCTTATTTGACGTTCAAGGGCGACTGCGAAGCCGCGTTCAAGTTCTACGAGAAGTGTCTCGGCGGCAAGATCGAGGCGCTCGTGCCGCATGAGGGCACGCCGGCGGCGCAGCAAGTGCCGCCCGAATGGCGCAACAAGATACTTCACGCCCGCCTCACCGTGGGCAACGACGTCCTGATGGGCTCCGACGCCCCTCCGGAACGCTACGAGAAGCCGAAGGGCTTCTCCGTCACGCTGAATGTCGACAAGCCGGCGGACGCCGATCGCATGTTCAACGCGCTGGCGGACAAAGGCAACGTGACGATGCCGATCCAGAAGACCTTCTGGGCAGAGCGCTTCGGCGCGCTGGTCGATCGCTTCGGAACGCCGTGGATGATCAACTGCGAAGGCAAGCAGCCGGCTAAACATTAGGCCTGACGGTCGATAACGCCGCCTGCTTTGCGCAGGCGAAAACCCGCCGGCGGAGTCGATTTCCGCCGCGCGTGACGAACCGGATTGCCGAGGCCGACGAGTAGAAGCTCGCGGGTTTCGGCAATCCGGAAACCGTTTTCGGCTTTGAGCGACGAGACGAGCTGAGCGCCTTTCATCCGCCATATTGATTTCACTTCTCATCTTCGCCAGAATCCCTTCTGTCCGGCAATCGTTCCCTTCAGGAGGATAAAAATGCGCGCGCAGACCCCGGCCCTATTCTTTATCCTTATACTAGCCTCTTGCGCTCCGACCTCGACATCGGAGCGGCACGACCACGGCGACGCTGCTGACCAGCGGGCGTCGGCCGATCTTTATCCCGGCCTCGGCGCCTATCGCCGTCCGATCACGACTAAGAGCGCCCAGGCGCAAACCTACTTCGACCAGGGGCTCACGCTGCTCTACGGCTTCAATCACGACGAAGCGGCGAAATATTTCGAGCGCGCCGCCAAGGCCGACCCCGACGCGGCGATGCCCTATTGGGGCCTCGCGCTGGCGGTCGGCCCGAACTACAACGACACCGACGTCGACGCGGCGCGCGCGAAAAGAACCTATGAGGCCGTGCAGGCGGCGACCGCCCGCGCGTCCAAGGCGAGCGCCCAGGAACAGGACTATATCCGCGCGCTGGCGAAGCGCTATCCCACGGCGAATCCGAAATCCGACTGGAAGAAGCAGCATCTCGAATACAGCAACGCGATGCGCGCGCTGATGAAAAAATATCCCGACGATCTCGACGCCGCGACGATGTTCGCCGAGAGCCTGATGATGCTGCGGCCGTGGCAGCTCTGGAGTGCCGACGGGAAGCCCGCGCCGAACACGCTCGAGCTCGTCGCGGTGCTCGAATCGGTGATGAAGCGGAACCCTGACCATCCCGGCGCGAACCATTTCTATATCCATGCGGTCGAGGCGTCGCCCAATCTCGAACGCGCGATCCCGAGCGCGGTGCGGCTGATGGGACTCGTGCCCGGAGCGGGCCATCTCGTCCACATGCCCGGTCATATTTTTCTCCAGACCGGCGACTACGACCTCGCCGCGCTGACCAACGAGAAAGCCGCGGCGGCGGACCGGGCGTTCGTGCGGCGCACCGGCGCGACCGGCGTCTATCCGCTCATGTACTGGACGCACAATCTGCACTTCATCGCGTTCGCGCGTGCGCAGCAGGGGCGCTACGAGGACGCGCGCGAGGCGGCGGAGGAGATGACGCGGAACGTGGGCGAGCACGATCTGCACATGCAGATGCTCGAAGGCTTTCACCTCTATCCCTTAATGATCGACCTGCGCTTCCAGCGCTGGGACGACATCCTGCGCGCGCCGGAGCCGCGCGCCGAGCGCAAGCTGTCACGCGCGTTCTGGCGCTACGCGCGCGCCATGGCGCTCATCGGACAGGCGAAGACCGACGAGGCGGCGAAGGAGCGCGGCGAGTTCGAGGCGCTGCGCAAAGCGGTGCCGCACGACTCGCGCTACATGATCAACAATAAATCCAACGACGTGCTCGCTTTCGCCGCGGCGACGCTCGACGCGAAGCTCGCGTGGGCGCGCGGCGACAAGGAGCGCGCGATCCAGGGCTGGCGCCAGGCGGTGAAGCTCCAGGGCGGGCTCGCGTACGACGAGCCGCCGCCGTGGTTCTACAGCGCGCGCCAGTCGCTCGGCGCCGCGCTGCTCCAGAGCGGCCGGCCCAAAGAGGCCGAAGCGGTCTTCCGCGAGGCGCTGGCGAAACAGCCGCGCGAGGGGCGACTGCTCTACGGCCTGTGGCAGACTCTTAAAGCCGAGAAGCGCGACAGCGAAGCGGCGCTCGTCGAGCAGCAATTTAGGGCCGCGTGGAAAGACGCGACCATGAACCTGCGCATCGAAGACCTATAAAAATGCGTCAAAGTACGCGGCGCCGCGAAAACGGCGTCGCGTATTGATTTCGCGGCGCTTCTCCTCCAAACTTTAATTGTTCCCGCCTTAATCTCCTCTTCGAGGTGCCCATGAAGCTCTATTTCAATCCGCAAAGCCGCGCTCTCATTGCGAAATGGATGCTCGACGAGTGCGGCGCGGAATACGAGCTCGCGCCGATCGATTTCACCAAGCGCGAGCACAAAAGCCCGGAGTTTTTAAAAATCAATCCGGCCGGCAAGTTGCCGGCGCTGGTCGACGGCGAAGCGAAGGTGTACGAGGGCGCGGCGATCTGCCTGTATCTCGCCGATAAATTTTCCGCGGCGAAGCTGGCGCCGAAGATCGGCGCGCCGGAGCGCGGGCGGTATCTGTCGCTGATGGTCTACTCGACGTCGCAGCTCGAGCCGGCGCTCGGTGACAAGGTCTTGAAGCTCGAGACCGATGCGCACCGCGGTTGGAGCGACTTCGAGATTACGCAGAATGTCATCGAGCGCGAGCTGGGCGACGGGCCATATCTCTTCGGCGAGTGGTTCACCGGCGCGGACGTGATGATCGGCTCCATGTTCATCTGGCAGCGCTTTTTGAGCCTCGGAACGCAGCGACCGAAGCTCGCGGCGTATACGGACCGCCTGCTGGCGCGGCCGAAGGCGATCAAGCTCGGCGGCTAGTCGAAAATAATCATGACCTACGCCAACACCGCCGAAGCGCGCGCTGCGAGCGCGCCCGCGAACGCCGGCGCGGACGTGCGTCCGGTGATCGCGATTTCCGGTCTCACCAAGACTTACGCTTCGGGATTCCAGGCGCTCAAGAAAATCGACCTCGAGATTCGCAAGGGCGAGATCTTCGCGCTGCTGGGTCCCAACGGCGCGGGCAAGACGACGCTCATCAGCATCGTCTGCGGCATCGTCACGCCGACGGCAGGCACCGTGCTTGTGGACGGCCACGATATCATCCGCGACTACCGCGCGGCGCGGGCGAAGATCGGTCTCGTGCCGCAGGAGCTCACGACCGACATGTTCGAGACCGTATGGGCGACGGTCAATTTCAGCCGCCGCCTTTTCAGCCGCGGCCCGGACCCGGCGCACATCGAGCGCGTGCTGCGCGGTCTGTCGCTCTGGGACAAGCGCAAAAGCAAGATCATGACGCTCTCGGGCGGCATGAAGCGGCGCGTGCTGATCGCCAAGGCGCTGGCGCACGAGCCGGAGATATTGTTTCTCGACGAGCCGACGGCGGGCGTCGACGTCGAGCTCCGACGCGACATGTGGGCGCTCGTACGCGAGCTGCGCGCCAAAGGCGTGACGATCATTCTCACGACGCACTATATCGACGAGGCGGAAGAGATGGCGGACCGGATCGGCGTCGTCCACAAAGGAGGGCTCATCGTCGTCGAGGAAAAGACGAAGCTGATGAAGCAGCTCGGCAAGAAGCAGCTCACGTTCCGCCTCCAGGCGCCGCTCGCCGCGATTCCCTTGGAGCTGTCCGACTGGCGCCTGGTGTTGAAGGACGGCGGGCGCGAGCTGGAGTACACCTTCAACGGCAAAGAGGAGGAGACCGGCATTCCGGAGCTCGTGCGGCGCGTCGCGGAGCTCGGGATCGGCTTCACGGATCTCGAGACGCGGCAGAGCTCGCTGGAGGATATTTTCGTGAGCCTCGTGAGCGACCGGAAATGAATTCGATAGCGAAACATTTTGCTTTCAACGGCCACGCCGTCGCCGCGATCTACAAGTTCGAGATGGCGCGCGCGCTGCGGACGCTGCTGCAGAGCGTGGTGACGCCGGTGATCACGACGTCGCTCTACTTCGTGGTTTTCGGCGCGGCGATCGGCCCGCGCATGTCGCAGGTCAGCGGCGTAGCGTACGGCTCGTTCATCGTCCCTGGCTTGATGATGCTCTCGCTGCTCACGCAGAGCATCATGAACGCGTCGTTCGGCATCTATTTTCCCAAGTTCACCGGCACGATCTACGAGATTCTGTCGGCGCCGGTCTCGGCGTTCGAGATCGTCGTCGGCTACGTCGGCGCGGCGGCGACGAAGTCGATCGTGCTGGGGCTTGTGATTCTCGCGACCGCCGCCTTGTTCGTGCCGATCCAAATTATGCATCCGTTCTGGATGATCGGTTTCCTTGTGCTCACCGCGGCCGCGTTCAGCCTTTTCGGCTTCATCATCGGTCTGTGGGCCGACGGCTTCGAGAAGCTCCAGTTCATCCCGATGCTCGTCATCACGCCGCTGACGTTTTTGGGCGGCGCATTCTACTCGATCGACATGCTGCCGCCGGCGTGGCGCACCGTGAGCCTGTTTAACCCGATCGTTTATCTGATCAGCGGCTTTCGCTGGAGCTTCCATGAGACGTCCGACGTTGGCGTCGGCTTGAGTCTTGCGATGACGCTCGTGTTTCTCTTCGTCTGCCTCGGCGTCGTCGCGTGGATCTTCAAGACCGGGTATCGGCTGAAGAACTAGACCGCGAAGATTTTTCGGAGGAACCATGACCTACAAAGGCTCCTGTCATTGTGGAAGGATCGCCTTCGAGGTCGAGGGCGACATCAATCAGCTGATGGAATGCAACTGCTCGCATTGCAGCCGCAAGGGATATCTCTTGTGGTTCGTGCCGCGCGAGCAGCTGAAGCTGAAAACGCCCGAGCGCGATCTCGCCACCTATACGTTCAACAAGCGCGTAATCAAACATCACTTCTGCCCCAAGTGCGGCTGCGCGCCGCTCGGCTTTGGTAAAGGACCGGGCGGCGCGGACACTGCGGCGATCAACGTCCGCTGCCTCGAAGGCGTCGAGCCGTCGTCGTTCAAAATCGTCAAGGTCGACGGGCGGAGTATGTAGGCGGGGGCTCGCTACACATTTCTCTTTGTCAAGTTTTCATAGTGTCGGTGGGACTTGATGCAAGAAGAACGACAAAATCCGGATGGCGCGGCCGAGGTCCTTGTCCGCGACACGATTGACGCCGTCTACCGCAACGAATCGCGCCGCGTGCTCGCGACGCTGATCCGTTTGCTCGGCGATTTCGATCGCGCCGAGGAGGCGCTGGCCGACGCGTTTCGCGCGGCGCTCGAGCAGTGGCCGCGCGACGGCGTGCCGGACAATCCGCGTGCGTGGCTCGTCTCGACCGGACGCTTCAAAGCGCTCGACGCGCTGCGCCGCCAGAAGCGCGTCCAGCCGCTGCCCGACGATATACAGGATCGGCTCGCGGCCGAGGACGGCGACCCGGCAACTCACGACGGCGAAGCCGTCGGCGACGACCGGCTCCGGCTCATTTTCACCTGCTGTCATCCGGCGCTCGCGCCGGAGGCGCAGGTGGCGCTGACGCTGCGCGAAGTCTGCGGCCTCACGACCGAGGAGATCGCACGCGCATTTCTCGTGCCCGCGCCGACGCTGGCGCAGCGCATCGTGCGCGCCAAGGCGAAGATCAAGAGCGCGCGCATTCCGTACGAAGTTCCCGAGCGCGCCGATCTGCCGGAACGACTCGAGGGCGTGCTGCGCGTCATTTATCTAGTCTTCAACGAGGGTTACTCGGCGTCGAGCGGGGCCGCGGTCACGCGCCACGATCTTTCGAGCGAAGCGATCCGTCTCGGAAGGCTTTTGATCGAGCTGCTGCCGGAACCCGAAGCGGCCGGGTTGCTCGGGCTCATGCTGCTGCACGAGTCGCGCCGCGCCGCGCGAAGCACGCCGGACGGAGAATTGATCCTGCTCGACGAGCAGGACCGCTCGCGATGGAACAGCGATCAGATCGCCGAGGGCTCGGCGTTCGTCGAGCGCGCGCTCGCGTCGCGCGGCTTCGGGCCGTATACGGTGCAGGCGGCGATCGCCGCCGTCCACGCCAATTCTCCCGCTGCCGATGCGACGGACTGGGCGCGGATCGTCGCGCTCTACGATGTGCTTTTGAGCGCCGAGCCTTCGCCGGTGGTCGAGCTCAACCGCGCCGTCGCGGTGGCGATGCGCGACGGACCTGCGACGGGTCTCGCGCTTATTGATGGGCTGATGTCCCGCGGCGAGCTGGCTAATTATCACCTCGCGCATGCGGCGCGCGCCGATCTGTGCCGCCGCCTCGGGCGAACGTCCGAATCGCGGGCAGCCTACGAGCGGGCGCTCGCGCTCGCGCAGCAAGAGCCGGAGCGGCGCTTCCTCGCGCGCCGGCTCGCGGAATTAAAATAAATTTAATCGCGCTGTCGATTGGCCGCCACGCCGAACGACAATCAAGTAGAAGCAGATCTCGAATCGAAAGGAGCGCATCATGCAGTATTTGTGCTTGATCTACCAAGACGAGTCGGCGCTGCAGAATCGGTCGAAGGCCGACCTCGATGCGGTGTACGCCGAGTACGTCGATTTTACGGAGGATGTCAAAAGAGCGGGACGGCTGGTCGGGAGCAATCGCCTGCAGCCCGCCCGGGCGGCGGCCACCGTCAGGGTCCGTGACGGCCATGTCGTCGCGACCGACGGCCCGTTCGCCGAGACGAAGGAGCAGCTCGGCGGATATTACCTGATCGAGGCCCGAGACTTGAACGATGCGATCCAGACCGCCGCGCGGATTCCCTCGGCGCGCTTCGGCAGCGTCGAAGTGAGGCCGATCTGGGACGCGCGAGTGTAAAGTTTTCGGAGTCGATTTGGGACCCCCTCGAACGACTAGTTAATAGAAATCAAAATTCTCATGGAGGCGACGATGCGATTCATGGTCATAGTAAAAGCCAGCAAGGATTCCGAAGCGGGCGTCATGCCGAGCCGGGAGCTTCTCACGGAAATGGGCAAATTCAATGAGGAATTGGCCAAGGCCGGCGTGTTGGTCGCCGGCGAGGGGCTGCAGCCGACTTCCAAAGGTGCGCGGGTCAGGTTTTCCGGCAGCAAACGGACCGTAATCGACGGCCCGTTTGCCGAGACCAAAGAGCTGATCGCGGGCTTCTGGATCTGGCAGGTGAAGTCGAAGGAAGAGGCGATCGAATGGGTCAGGCGCTGCCCGAACCCGCATGCCGAAGACTGCGAGGTAGAGATCCGCCAGATCTTCGAGGCCGAGGACTTCGGCGATGCGCTCACGCCCGAGATGCGCGAGAAAGAAGAGCGGATGCGGGTGGGATCGAAAGAACGGGCCGGGGCTAAAAAACGTTGATCAAATTAAAAATTTAAAAGTAAGGAGAACGAACATGCACATCGAACCGTATCTGTTTTTCAACGGCCGCTGCGAAGAGGCGATCGACTTCTATACAAAGGCGCTCGGCGCGGAAGTTTCCATGCTGACGCGCTTCAAGGACAGCCCCGAGCCGCCCCAGCCTGGTATGTTGCCGCCCGGCTCGGAAAACAAAATCATGCACGTGAATCTCCGCATCGGCGAGACGAACGTGATGGCTTCCGACGGACACTGCACGGGAAAGACGGAGTTCCAGGGCTTCGGACTCTCGCTCCCGGCCGCGAACGAAGCCGATGCCAAGCGCAAATTCACGGCGCTGTCTGACGGCGGCCAGGTGCAGATGCCGCTCGGCAAAACGTTCTGGTCGCCGCTCTTCGGCATGGTCAGCGACCGCTTCGGCGTCTTGTGGATGATCGGCGTCGCTCATTAAACGAATCCGAAGGAGCAGCCATGCAAAAAATTACGCCCTGCTTGTGGTTCGATAAAAACGCCGAAGAGGCGGTGAAGTTTTACACATCCATTTTCAAAAATTCCAAGATTCTCAACATATCGCGCTACACCGAAGCGGGATACGAAGTGCACCATATGGCCGCCGGCACCGTTCTGACGGTCGAATTCGAGCTGAATGGGCAGACTTTCACGGCGCTCAACGGCGGGCCGGTCTTCAAGTTCAACGAGGCGATCTCGTTTCAGGTGAGTTGTGCGTCGCAGCAGGAAGTGGACTATTATTGGGAGAAACTCTCCGAAGGCGGCGACCGCAGCGCCCAACAGTGCGGCTGGCTGAAAGATAAATTCGGCGTCTCGTGGCAGGTCGTGCCTAAAATTCTCGGGGAGCTGCTCAAGGACGGAAAGAAAGCGGACAAGGTGATGCAGGCGCTGCTTCAGATGAAGAAGCTGGACGTAAAGCGCTTGCAGGAAGCCGCCGGACAATAGGAGTGAAGATGAAATACATGCTGCTGATTTATCTCGACGAAAAAAACCCGCTGAGCGAAGCCGAGCGCCAGGCATGCTACGCGGAATCGACCGAGCTCGCGCGCGAGCTCCACGCCAAAGGGGAATACGTGAGCGCCAACCCGCTGCATCCGACCGAGACGGCGACGAGCGTGCGCGTGCGCGACGGCAAGCGTATGGTGACCGACGGCCCGTTCGCGGAGACGCGCGAGCAGCTCGGCGGATATTTTTTGATCGACGCGAAAAATCTCGACGAGGCGATCGCCGTCGCCGGGCGCGTCCCGATGGCGAAAAAGGGAACGGTCGAGGTGCGGCCGGTGATCGACCTGCCGGGGCTGCCAGGATGACGCAGAGGAATGCGCTCATGAAGCAGACAAATCACGTTCCAAAGGGCTATCACACCGTGACGCCCTACCTGAGTATCAAGGGAGCGGCGGATGCCATCGCTTTTTATAAAAAAGCCTTCGGCGCCAAAGAGATCATGCGCATGCCGGGACCGGGCGGGACCATCGGCCACGCGGAGATCGAGATCGGCGGCTCCCGGATCATGCTGGCCGACGAATACCCTGAGATGAACTTTTTGAGCCCGCGGTCGTTCGGCGGCACGTCCGTCCACATCCATTTGTATGTGAAGAACGCTGACGCGGTCGCGAAGAAAGCGGTCGCGGCGGCCGCAAAACTCTTGCGGCCGGTCGCGGACCAGTTTTACGGCGACCGTAGCGGCTCGCTGGAAGACCCGTTCGGTCACGTCTGGCACGTCGCCACCCACGTACGGGACATTCCACCGCGCGAGCTGAAAAAGCGCGCGGCGGAGCTGGCGGCGTCGGCAGAAAAGGACCAGCGCTAAAGGAAACGAAGCGAGCCGGTGCCCAAACCGCGCAAGCGTTCCGGTCGCCGGGTTCAGTCGAAAACGCGTTCTGGAGGATTAAGCGATGTCCGATACATTTCACGGCGGCTGCGCCTGCGGCGCCATTCAATATGAGTGCACGGCCGAGCCGGTTTTTTCTTTCAACTGCCATTGCCGGGCGTGTCAGAGATTTACGGGGTCCGCGTTCATCTCCGGCATCGCCGTTCCCGCCGCCGCATTCAAGCTGACGCGCGGCGAGGCCAAATACTATATAACCCGCGGCGACAGCGGCGGTGAGGTCAGCCGCGGCTTTTGCGCCAATTGCGGCTCGCCGGTCGTCGCCCGCCTCTCGCGCATGCCGGACATGATCGCGATCCCCGCCGCGAGCCTCGACGATCCCTCGCGGCACAAGCCGGCCGTCGACATGTTTATTTCGAGCGCGCAGCCTTGGGACTATATGAACCCCGATTTGCCCAAATTTCCGCAGGGGCCGAATTAACCAGCGTCAACGTCGAAAGGAGCGAGAAATGAGCAGAGTACGAGTACTGGTCGGGACGCGCAAGGGCGCGTTCGTTTTAATGTCCGACGGCAAGCGGCAAAACTGGGATGTCAGCGGGCCGCACTTCGCGGGCTGGGAGATCTATCACATGAAGGGCTCGCCCGCCGATCCCAATCGCATTTACGCCTCGCAGTCGAGCGGCTGGTTCGGCCAGATCATCCAGCGGTCGGACGACGGCGGCAAGACCTGGCATCAGCCGGGCACGCCGCCGGGCGAGCCCACGACGACGCCCGAGGGCATGCCGAAGGCGGAAAGCAATAAATTCGTCTACGACACCTCGCCCGAGACCGGCAAGCCGCTGACGACCCACCAATGGTACGACGGGACGCCGCATCCGTGGGAGTTCAAGCGCGTCTGGCATCTCGAGCCGTCGCTCGACGATCCCGACGCGGTTTATGCCGGCATCGAGGACGCCGCGCTCTTTCGCTCCGCCGACGGCGGCAAGAACTGGCACGAGCTCGCGGGTCTTCGCGGCCATGGCACCGGGCCGGCGTGGCAGCCGGGCGCCGGCGGGATGTGTCTGCACACGATCATCATCGATCCGAGCGATCCCAAGCGCATCATCATCGCGATCTCCGCGGCGGGCGCGTTCCGCACCGACGACGACGGCAAGACCTGGAAGCCGATCAACCGCGGCCTGCGTTCTCAATATATTCCTAACCCAACGGCCGAGGTCGGCCACTGTGTCCATCACGTCGCGATGCATCGCGCGCGGCCCAACGTCCTGTTTATGCAAAAGCACTGGGACGTCATGCGCAGCGACGACGCCGGCGAGTCGTGGCGCGAGGTGAGCGGCAACCTGCCGACCGACTTCGGCTTCGTCATCGACGTGCACGCGCACGAGCCGGACACGATCTTCGTCGTGCCGATCAAGAGCGACTCGGAGCATTTTCCGCTCGACGGGCAGCTCCGCGTCTTCCGCAGCAAGAGCGGCGGCAACGAGTGGGAGCCGATGACCAAGGGCCTGCCGCAGAAAGACTGCTACGTCAACGTGCTGCGCGACGCGATGTCGGTCGATTCGCTCGATCCGTGCGGGGTCTACTTCGGCACCACCGGCGGGCAGGTCTACGGCTCGGCCGACGGCGGCGCGACCTGGACGGCGATCGTGCGCGATCTGCCGGCGGTCGTGTCCATCGAGGCGCAGGCGCTCGCATGATCCGCGTCGTTTTGCCCGCGCATCTCCGCAAGCTCGCGCACGTCGACGGCGAGGTCCAGATCGAGGTCGCCGGCGTGGTAACGCAGCGGACGGTGCTCGACGCCGTCGAGGCGCGCTACCCGATGCTCCGCGGCACAATCCGCGACCACACGACGCAGAAGCGCCGCGCGTTCGTGAGATTCTTCGCCTGCGAGCAGGACCTCTCGCACGAATCGCCGGACGCGCCGCTGCCGGAAGTCGTGGCCAGCGGCAAGGAGCCTTTTCTCATCATCGGCGCCATCGCCGGCGGCTAGGGCGCTTCGCCGCCGTTAAAAACTTCGCTTCGCTATCCAGGGAGGGGCCGTGCTGAAAAAAATCCTGATTGCCCTGTTTCTCATCGTCGTCGCATTCGTCGTCGTCGTGGCGCTGCAGCGGTCGGAGTTCCGCGTCGCGCGGAGCATCGTCGTGGCCGCTCCGGCGGCGGCGGTGTTCCGGCAAGTGAACGATTTTCACAACTGGGTGAACTGGTCGCCGTGGGAGAAACGCGACCCTGCGATGAAGCGGGTCTACGAGGGCGCGACGGCCGGAACCGGCGCTGTCTATCGCTGGGACGGCAGCAAGGAGGTCGGCGCGGGAAGCATGACGATCATCGAGAGCCGTCCGAGCGACCTCGTCAGGATCAAGCTCGAATTTCTCAAGCCCTTTCGGGCCACCAACACGGCGGAGTTCACCTTCAAGCCTGAAGGCGATCGCACCGCAGTGATGTGGAGCATGACCGGCCATAATAATTTTATGGCGAAAGCGGTGCATCTTTTCATCAATATCGATAAAATGATCGGCGACGATTTCGAGCGTGGGCTGGCGCAGATCAAGCAGGTCGCCGAAGCGCGCGGCAAATAGCGCGAAGCGGAGGGGGAGGGTATGAATATAGCGTTGTGGATCGTCCAAGTTCTGCTCGCGGCGGAATTTTTATTCTCCGGCGTGATGAAGTTCGTCACGCCGGTCGAGGAGATGACCAAGCAGATGCCGCTGCCCGGATGGTTTTTACACTTCATCGGTGTCGCCGAGCTGCTCGGCGGCCTGGGTCTCGTCCTCCCGGGTCTCTTGGGCAAGAAAACATTTCTCACCCCAATCGCCGCCGCGGGACTCGTCGTCATCATGATCGGCGCCTGCGTCATCACGCTCATGATCGGCGCCGGCGTCCTAGTCTTGATCCCGCTCGTCACAGGTATTCTCGGCGCGTTCATCGCCTACGGCCGCTGGCGTGTCCTGCCGTACGCGGCAAGACATTGAAAACCGTCGGATTAAAAAACAACCCGGGCCCCTTCGAGCTCGCCGTCGGCTAACAAACCACCTCTAGTCCAGCACCGCCCTTTTAAAGATAAGGTCTAAAAACATGAAGAGGATGGTGGAAATTTTCCCGACCATCCTCTTCATCGGCTACCCTTAAAGCAGCAATTCCGCGTGCCAAAGGGTTATCAGTTTTAGTTTTTTGTGTTGAGCATATCTCCTTTCGATACTCAATTAGTCAATTCTTGAGCAATGGCTGTGCCATAGAAAATAGCACGTCAAAATCAGTAGCTTGTAGCAAATCGATACGGTGCCGTACAGAAAAACTGTAGCTTTATACCTGCAGTCAACAACAGAACCACTGCAGATCTTAGTGGACTATGAAAATTTATTTACATTTCTTCGCTAAACGTGACTTTGACGGCTTTCGGGTAATTTCTAAAGCGGGCAAAATATACCCAATCAGGCATAAGTGCCTGAAAACCACAATCACGTAAAAGAACCTTAGCCATAAGCCTTTTTGGCAAAATACCACGGCAATATTGCCCGATTTTGACCGGTGATCAAAACATGACAGAAGTGTCAATCCTGAAAATCATTGTCAGGTCAATACCTTAGCTGTATTAAATCGTTGATAATCTCGTGGCACCGGTCTTGCTCATTCCCGAAGGATACTTCAGTCAGTTGCAGGCTTTTGTATTATGGCGATCATGGAAGCCAATCGTTGGTATGTGGTGTATTCTAAACCACAAAAGGAAGAATTCGCGGAATTCTGCCTAAAGCATCGTGGTGTCGAGGTTTTTCTCCCCAAGCTGCTGTTTCCCGAGTCATTGAAGAAGCGCAAGCGCATTGTGCCGTTGTTTCCAAGCTATCTTTTTACGCGCATCTCCGATGCTGATCAATATCAATGTGTCCTATGGACGCCGGGCGTTAAGCGTATCGTGAGTTTCAACGGTACCCCAATGCCGCTAGACGACAGCGTAATATCGTTCCTTAAACGGGAGGGCGGCACGGACGGCGTCATCGCCGCGCGTTCGGATCTCAAAACGGGCCAGGAGGTCTACATAAGCGGCGGGCCGTTCGAGGGGCTCATGGGAATAATTCAGGAGCCGCCCAGCGCGAATGGCCGAGTCAAAGTCCTGATGAGGTTGTTGAGCCGCCAAGTCAAGGTCGAGGTGCCGCTGCAGTTCGTAAATTGCAGCTGGGTCACCGATTCTTCCAAATCGAAGACGGTCGATTTGGAATCGTGCATTCCTCAGGCGCACGCCTGAGGGTTTTTCTCTTTCCGAGATTTTTTTGTAGGGCTCAAACCCCTAGGTGGCGGAGCTATATCCGCCGCTCAGCCCCTTACATTTAGTCCCCCAGATACGAGGCCCTATGTACAACGAATACTTCGGTTTTCGGGAAAAACCGTTCAACGTTACTCCCGACCCCAAGTTCTTCTACACCAATCCGATTTACCAGGAAGCCTACGCCAGTCTGCTCTACGGCATCCGCGAACGGAAGGGCTTTATCGTGGTCGTCGGCGAAGTCGGCACAGGGAAAACGACTTTACTGCGCCGGCTGATGCGCGAGCCGGACGAAAACGTCAGTTTCGTATTTTTTTACAATACGACGCTTAGCTTCGAAGAGCTGGTAACTTTCGCCTGCGACGAATTGGATCTCCCGGTCAAAGGCGCCGGACGCCTGCAGAAAATCCGCGCATTGAACGATTTCCTGGTCGCTCAGGCGGCAAAAGGCGGAACCGTCGTTTTGCTCGTCGACGAAGCGCAGAATTTAAACGACGACGTTCTCGAAAATTTGCGTCTGCTATCCAATCTGGAAACCGCTACCGAAAAGCTTCTCCAGATCGTGCTGGTCGGTCAAACCGAGCTCGACGCGAAGCTTAACCAACCGCAGCTCAGGCAGATCAAGCAGCGCGTCGCCTTTCAGTGCCGGCTCGATCGCTTGAAGGATCGCGAGATCGGACCGTTCATCGACTATCGGCTCCGCGTCGCGGGATACGAGAAGGAAAAACTTTTCAGCCAGGACGCGGTCGTCGCGGTCGCGACCTATTCCCGGGGCATTCCGCGGCTGATCAATATCATTTGCGATAACGCCTTGCTTATCGCCTATGCCACCTCGGGGCGACAGATTTCCGCCGAAATGATTAAAGAGGTGGCGAGCGACCTGCGACTGTTGCCGCCACAGCCGGAGCCGCTATCGGAGCCGGTGCCGCAACCGACGCCGGCGCAAATTTCCGTCCTGACACCGGCGCAGCCTGTCGCTCGGGAGAAACGCGCGGAGGTCGCCGCCGCACAGACCCAAAGCGCGCCCAGGGCGAAAACGGTTTTGCGCGGCACCACCGCCGCGAGTCTTCTTGTGGCAATTGCCGCCGGCCTTTTTTATTACGGAACCGATTTGGCGAGCTGGTTGTCGAATAAGCTTCTCTTCGCGTTTGGACCGGTCGCGGAATCGACACCGACGGCGCCGTCCGAGTCGAAGCCGGCGGCTTCGAGCCGGGCAGCTTCGAACGGGGCATCGGCCGATATGACCGCGACGGCAGGCGTGCAGCACGTCGTTGCCCAAACGGCGCCCGACGGCGGAGCCGCCGTGGGGGAGGCGAGTGCGCGCCAAGCCGTAAAAACCTCGCAACCGAACGATAGCGTCGTCGTGGCGTGGGGCACCACGATCAGCCGTATCGCGACGGAAGTATACGGCAGAGAGCGACTGTTCCTCGCCATGGATATCCTAAAGGAGGCGAACCCCGGCGTCGAAGATCTTAATTGGATTCTTGCCGGGCAGAATCTATCGCTGCCGCCGCTTACGCGAGAGACTCTGCTGCGAAAACAGCCGGACGGCGGCTATCATCTGATCGTCGACGCGTTTTTAACTCCACAAGATGCGCAGAGGCTGAGCCGGACGCTCAAATCGAAAGGTTATGAAACCGAGATAGCGCAGCACAGGATCTCGAATAAAATGGTGCTGAGCCGCGTAGAGATCCGCGGGTTAAAGAGCAAGGAGGCGGCTGACCAGGCTTGGGACGCCGCGGTTGCAAATCGCTGGATCGTCGCGAGTTCGGACAATACGGCGAAAGTTCGCTGAAACGCTAAGACGATCCTGAAAATACCCCAGATTACCGGCAAATTTGCAAACGGATATTTAGTTGTGTTAATTTAGCGCAATGCGTTTCAGGGCCGTCGAACACCAGGTAGCATTCGCGGCATTCGTTTTGGCTGTTGCGATTTTCGCCTACTCCCATCAGGCGTTTGCCGCGGTCGCCGGTGGCCTTTCGCTCGGCGTTGGAGAGGAATACAACGACAACATCTTCTTTTCGAACGAGAAGAATCACAAGAATGAATCGGATTTTATTACTCACCTCGTGCCAACGTTTACCTTTTCCTATGCACCGTTCGGCTCTACTGCACCGACGCTCAACGCATCGTTGAGTACCAGCGGTGAAATTTATGCGAATCACAGTGATCTCAATAACTTCGGGAAAAATATCGAGGGGAATATCGGCTACACTTATCGTGCGACGCCAAGGCTAAACTTGCATTTCGCCGACAACTTTAGCCGGGAAGGCACCACCAGAACCATCGGTTTGGAGGCTTTTGCTCCTCCCGTCCAGTTGCCGGCCACGCCTACGCAAGTAGCGCCCGTCGGCTCATTTATTACGATGCCGACTTTCCAGGACGCGGGAGGCCTACTTACCAAGGGAAGCAACATAGCAAATTATGCCTACCTCGGTGCGTCATACCTTTACGCCCCGAATCTTACCTTTTCGGGAGCATACGGCAACTCGTACTCAAACACCGGGGGCGTAGGTGAAGTTTGGAACAATGTAGGCTTCCGTGGTGTTTACAATTGGCGTCGAGATCACAACTTATACGCCGGTTATACGGTTAGTATCATCACTTCAAATGCGCACGGCAGGAAAGGTGGGAATTCTCAAGGCAATGACATTATCCACAACATCGATATCGGAGATGATTATTTCAGCGGCTTCAAAATCCAATTAGATCCGACGTGGACGATATCGGCTTCGGGCGGCATAGGCATAAACACTTCGGGGAATGGCCCTGGTCTAGGCGGCAATTCCAACCTGACCATGATCAAGGTATGGGAAAAAGCTACCTTGAATTTAGCAGTCCGGAGGGGATTCACGGGTAGTTACGGAATCTCCACAGGCCCATCACTGACGACCACTATTTCCTCCGGATTCGGAGCGCGGCTTACGCAAGACCTGGCGGCTTACTTAGGAACAGAATATTCTATTTTCGAAACCAATGACGGGGATTTCAAAGTTTTTCGGGCAGCTGCCGGGGTCCAGTATTGGGTAACCCGGTGGCTTTCGTCCCAGTTTTGGTACGCTTATCGTTTTCGAGATGCAGGCAACAATAGCAATAACACAGCCATCGCTTCATCGGGTAGAGTTAGCGGCAATGCTGTCGTGTTGACCGCTGCGGTTTATTTCGACACCTATCCCAATTTTCGGCTGTCACGCGGCGGGGCGCGCAGCTTATATCCCCAGATGGGCGCGCCGCTGTATATGGGCTCTGAGTCTCAGCAGCCATCAAGACCCGGACCCGCACCCGCACCATCGCCTTCGATCCAGTAGCGCACCGCTAACAGCGTTCGAAAACTTTAGAAATCTCCACGGCGACTTCGTGGATTCGTCCATCACGAGGCTCGATCTCCCGGACATCTGGTTCCAATTAATTGTGGGCTGTCCTAGCCCAGGCAACGAAAGGGGTCCTCATGAAATACGTTAAAGCTATCATTTTGGCAGCGTCCATCTCTGCTGTTTTGATGGCCTGCTCAACAAAAGATATGCGTGTCCGGCAGTATCAGTTAAGCTCCGATGTTCCCAATCCCGCCAAACCACCCGATGAATTTTATGTGATCGGCTCCGGCGATTCGCTTGAAATCGTCGTTTGGAAAGAGCCGACCCTATCCGGCGCCGCCAAGGTGCGGCCGGACGGCTACATCACTCTTCCGCTCGTCCACGAAGTCCAGGCGGCCGGTTTAACGACGGCCCAATTGAGAAAAATATTGGAAGATAAGTATCGCGATTTCGTCAGCAGCCCCTTCGTGAGCATCCGTGTAACGGAAATCACGTCGACCGAAATTTTTCTTGTCGGGCAGGTCAACAAGCCCGGCGCGTACCAGGCTACGGGCCATGACACCATACTTCAGCTAATTACCCGCGCCGGCGGACTGAGTCTCTTCGCGGATTATCACAACATCAAAGTAGTGCGGCGAAACGGCGCCGACGTCACCGAATACACCGTCGATTTCGAAGCGATCATGAAGGGCGACTTAAAGCAGGACATCGTGCTCAGGCCAGGCGATCGAATTCTTGTCGATTAACGAAGGATTAAAGAAGAGGCGGAGGGCAAAATTATGCAATCATACGGGTTAGATATCAGGCGCATCGCGAATATCTTTTACGGTCAGAAAACGATGATCGTTGCGGTATTCGCCGTCGTTTTTTGTTTGGTGGGCTATTTGGCGCTCAGCCTGCCGAACATTTATCGTTCGAGCACTTTAGTGCTCGTCACGCCCCAGAAGCTGCCGTCGTCGTACGTTAACTCGACGGTTACCACGAGCATCGAGCAACGGATCCGCGCTATTTCCGAGGACGTTCTGAGCCGGACCAAGCTCGAGAAGGTCATCACGGAGTTCAATCTCTATCCGACCGTGAACAAAATGGACTCCCGGGTGGACAAGCTCAGAAAGAGCATCGGAATCGATGTCCGACGGAACGACGCCTTCGAGCTGTCGTTCACGGGCCGCGATCCCGTCCTTGCGCAGCAGGTGACGCGCCGCCTGGGCGAGGCCTTCATCACTGAAAACCTCGCTATTCGTGAGCAGCAAGCGGCGGGGACGACTATCTTCATGAGCGCGGAAGCCGACCGTCTGCGCAAGGAGCTGGAAGAGCAAGAGCAGGTGGTGAACATCTACAAGGCGCAGCACCGCTTTGAACTCCCCGAACAGCTCGAGCCCAATCTCAGAACGCTCGAACAGCTGCGCTCGGAGCTTCAGGGAAACACCATTCGGCTTTCGTCCCTGCAGGAACGAAAGGGAAATCTCGAAAAGCAGCTGGTGGAATCCAAGGTCACGATTGTCGAGGGGCAGCCCGGGGCTCCGGCTTTCCAAACTCTCGACGACAAAAAGCTTCAGCTGGAGGATCTCCTTACGAAATACAGCGAAAAACACCCGGACGTCGTGCGCTTGAGAAAACAGATCCAAACGCTCGAGGCTGACGCGAAAAAACAAGCGACTCAAGCCAAAGCGCCGACCCCGCTAGAGCTGCCGATCGCGCGCAATCCGGTGCAGCAAACGATAGCCAAGCAAATCGCTGATTTGACCTTGGAAATCAACGCTCTGCGCAACAGCAATGACGCCCTCAAAGAGAAGATCGCATCCTACTCGGCGCGGGTTGATAACACGCCGGTTCGCGCGATCGAACTGTCGAAGATTACCCGCGCGTACGACATTACGCTGAGAAAATACCAAGACCTGCAGGGCAAGTCGCTGGAATCGCAGTTGTCGGAAAACATGGAGAAGAAGCAGAAGGCCGAGCAGTTTCAGGTCATGGACCCCGCTAATCTGCCGCAGCAACCCGTTGCGCCGGATCGCATGCGCATCATGCTGGTGGGCTTGGTATTGGCCCTCGCCGCCGGCTTCGGTTCGGCGTTCGTGCGCGAGAATCTCAACAGCGCTTTCACCCGCGCCGAAGATCTAAGGGAGCTGACGAATCTGCCGCTACTGGCGACGCTGCCGCTGATCGACACGCGGGGAAGCATTCTCGAGCACCGGCGCTTCCAGCGCATGCTCGTGCTTGCGTCGGCGATGGTCTTTTTGGTCGGCGTCGTTTCGATTCACATCTACACCGCATCATTTTGAGTATCCTTGTTGCCCAAGACAGTCAAACTATCTCAGCAAATTAGCCGGAGGTTGTCATGAGCAGAGTATTTGAAGCATTGGAAAAGGCCAGCAAGGAGCGCGCCGCGCCGCGAATCGAGCCGCCCATCAATGGGCAGACGACGACGCCTCAGCCGGCGGCGCATAAACCGCCGACGCCGACTGTGAACGGCAACGGCACTGCGCGAGCTTCCCATAATGGGAAATCGTGGCGGGAGACCGCCGAAGAGATGTTCTTCGGCCGCGATTTGCGCAACTATAAGAGTTATCCGCTCGTTGCCACCGAGGCCGGTTCTTCGGCGGCGGAGCAGTATAAGATTCTCCGCGAGCAGGTGAAGCGGCTGCGCGGTCAGGGCGGCGCGCGGGTGATCTCGGTGACGAGCCCCATCAAGCGCGACGGCAAGTCGATTGTCGCGGCGAATCTCGCCGCCGCGTTGGCGCTGGATTATAACGAGCGCGTCCTATTGATCGACTGCGACCTGCGCCATCCGCAATCGCATCAATATTTCGGCGTGCAGGTCTCCCCGGGCCTGGCCGAATACCTGACGTCCGGCTCTAGCGATATTCTGAAATACGTGCAGCAAACCTCGTTGCCGTCGCTTCAACTGCTGCCCGCCGGAAAATCCGTCAGCATCGCGGCCGAGCTGCTGGCGATGGACAAGATGCAGCATGCCTTGGGCGAGTTGCGAGCAAAGTTCCCGAACCATCAGATCATCATCGACAACCCGCCGGTTCTCTCGACGGCCGATCCCTTGATCCTGGCCGCTCAAGTCGACGGCATCATCATGGTAGTGCGGGCCGGCAAGACGCCGCGGGACTGTTTGGCGGAAGCGCTTGAAACGCTGAAGTCGGACAAGGTCATGGGCGTTGTCTTCAACGGCGCCGACCTCGGTGTTTCCTCGAAGTATTACTATTATTAAAAACTCTAACGAAAAAGTCTTAACGCGTCATGAGGCTCTTTAACCGGTACTATTCCGGTTATCACGTTCTGCTGCCGGTCGTGGACCTGCTGATGGCGGTTCTCGTGTCCGTCATCAGCTGGTATTTGTTGGACTCCCGCGAGGTCAGCAGGGGAACGTTCTGGCTCAACTACATTTCGCAGGGGTTTATTGTCGGAGTCCTCGTCGTCATGGTGTTTTATTACTCCGATCTTTACTCTATCGACGACACGCTGCCCGGAAGGGATTGGGCAGTCCGCTTGTTCAGCGGATTCGGAATCACGTGTCTGCTGCTTGGCGCCTTGAGTCACGTGATACCGCGGCCGGCGATGAGGGACATCTCGTTCACGGCGATGCTATGGATCGGCGTCGGCTTGTTTCTGTGGCGCATCGAGTTTATTTCCCTCCTCAGGCAGCGCAAGGTCAACGGAAAGCTGTTGATTGTCGGCAAGCAGTCGATCGGCAAGCTCATCGCCGAGGAGATGCACCGCCGCAAGCACCTCGGCATGGAGGTCGTCGGCTTCATTGCGCATAAGCCCGGCCGCATCGCCCTCTCCTACGGCAACCCGGTGCGTATCAGCGTGCCGGTTTTTGCTCATCACTCCACGATCGAGGTCGTCGAGTCCAAGCAGGTGAGCAAAATACTCGTTGAGGGGCCGGAAAGCTGCGTCGATTTTCCAGCCCAAGACCTGGTAATGCTACGCTTGCGCGGCGTGCCGATTCAAAACTGCCATGATTTCTACGAGCGCGTGCTGGGTAAGATTCCCATCACGGATCTCCAGCCGGGCTGGATCGTCCTTTCCGAGGGCTTTAGCCGCAGCCGCTTGATTTTCTTCTTGAAGCGCGTCATCGATATCGTCGTTTCGCTGCTTGGATTGATTCTTTCCGCGCCTGTCGCGCTCATCGCCGCCATCGCCATTAAACTGGATTCCGCGGGCCCCGTCTTCTACAGCCAGGAGCGCGTGGGGCAAAACGAGCGAGTCTTCAAGCTTTACAAATTCCGGTCGATGTCGTGCGATGCCGAGAGCGGCAGCGGTCCGGTGTGGGCTGCGAAAAACGACCCCCGCATCACGCGCGTCGGCAGAGTGCTGCGGAAGCTGAGAATCGACGAGATCCCGCAGATGGTCAACGTTCTCATGGGCGAGATGAGCTTTGTCGGCCCGCGGCCCGAAAGGCCCTACTTCGTGGCGAAGCTCAAAGAAAAAATTCCATTCTACCATTTGCGGTTCACGCTCAAGCCGGGAATTACAGGGTGGGCGCAGATCTCTTACTCGTACGGCGACAGTGAAGAAGACGCCGTGGAGAAGCTGCAGTACGATCTGTATTACGTGAAGAACATCTCACCGCTATTCGACCTGCAAATCATCTTCGAGACGCTCAAGACGGTTCTGCTCAGGCGCGGCGCACAGTAGCCGCGCCGCGTAGCTTCATATCTCGCCGCCACCCGATCGCCGAAGGGCACGATGGTCAAAAATAGGAGATCCTATGCTCAATGCTCTCAGCGTTGATGTCGAGGACTATTATCATGTGTCCGCCTTCGAGTCTGTCGTTAGACTCGAAGACTGGGGCTCACGCGAGAGCCGCGTGGAGCGCAACACTTACCGGGTGCTCGATCTCTTCGACGAATATCAGGTGAAGGGCACTTTTTTCGTCCTCGGCTGGGTCGCTGAACGAAACCCCGCGCTCGTCCGCGTCATCTCGCAACGCGGTCACGAGATAGCGTCCCATGGCTACGCCCATGAGCTCATTTATAGACAAACGCCCGAGCAGTTTCGCGCTGAAACGCGTCGCGCAAAGCGGGCCGTTGAGGACGTCACTGGCGAGCCTGTTCTAGGATACCGCGCGGCGAGTTATTCGATTACGGACAAGAGTTTTTGGGCCCTGGACATCCTTGCCGAAGAAGGCTTCGCGTACGACTCGAGTATTTTTCCCATTCGTCACGACCGCTACGGCATACCGCATCACACGCGGTTTTTTCACTTTTTGAACGAAACTGGCCATCAGCGAATAGCCGAGGTGCCGCTCTCCACGGTAAGGTTTGCGGGAATTAATTTCCCGATAGCCGGCGGCGGCTATTTTCGAGTGCTGCCTTATTTTCTGACGCATCTTGCGCTGCGTTACCTTAACCGCCAGGAAGGCGAGCCTGGGGTATTTTACTTTCATCCATGGGAAATCGACCCCGATCAGCCACGTATTAGCGCCGGCTGGTTGAGCCGCTTCCGCCATTATACGAATCTACGCCGGATGGAAGCGAAGCTTCAAAAGCTTTTGTCAAACTTCTCGTTCGCTCCGATACGCGAAGTCTATGCGATCGGTTCAGGTGTCTCCTCGCATAGTGTGAAAAGCGATGCTGCTTGATACGTCCGGGGAAGACAGCGAGCCGACTTCCGGATGGGATGAATATGTCAATCAGCATCCGAGGGCGACGGGGTATCACCTTTCGGGATGGCTGCACCTCATCTACAGGATTTTCGGACATCGCGGATATTATCTGACTGTTAAAGACGATGATGGAAGAATCCGCGGGGTTTTGCCGCTAGTTTGTTTTTCGACTCCGATATTCGGTCGTTTTCTAATCTCGATGCCGTTTGTCAATTATGGCGGAGTCTTGGCGAGCGATGCAGCTGCCCGAACCGCCCTTTTAGATCGAGCAGTCAACCTGGCGAAGCAGCTTTCGGCGGACCATATCGAATTGCGCCACGAAGAATCATTCGCCGTCGGTTGGCCTGAGCGTTGTCACAAAGTGTCGATGCGCATGGAACTGCCGGAATCTTTCGAAACATTGTGGAAAGAATTCCCCGCGAAACTCCGCAGCCAAATTCGTCGCGCGGAAAAAGAAGGCATGACCTTTCGGCTGGGCAAGAACGACGTTCTGGATGACTTTTACAGTGTCTTTTCGAGGAATATGCGTGACCTTGGCACCCCGGTGTACGGCAAATCGTTCTTTCGTGAAATTCTACGGGTTTTTCCCGAGAGCGCATTCATTGGTGTGGTTTATAGTAAAAATCTCCCTGTTGCAGCCGGTTTCTTATACGGCTTTCGCCATGTGCTGGAAATTCCGTGGGCATCGTCCGATCGTCGTTATAACCGATTGGCTCCGAATATGTTGCTTTACAGTTCCGTTCTCAAACACGCCTGCGAGCGTGAGTTCAGCGTTTTCGACTTCGGCCGCTCAACCCGCGATAGCGGCACGTACCGTTTCAAGGAACAATGGGGCGCCAAACCAGTCGATCTTCGATGGCATTACTGGCTGTCGCGCAACGGCCCCTTGCCCGACATGAGTCCGACCAATTCAAAATTCAAATGGGCGATCTCTGTATGGCGCCGCATGCCGTTGGCGCTTAGCCGCCGGCTCGGGCCGAACATCGTTAGGTACATACCATGAAAATTGTGATTGTCAGCGGCGCGCGCCCGAATTACATGAAGATTGCCCCGATCGTCTGGGCGATTCGAAGGCTTAACCAGACGGCCGTGCCCAAGCTGGAATTTGTCCTCGTCCACACCGGGCAGCACTACGACCACAATCTGTTCGGCGTGTTTTTCGAGGAGCTGGGTCTTCCGGCGCCGGATTTCTGCCTCGACGTCGGATCGGGATCGCGCAATTACCAAATCGAGACCGTCATCGAGCGGCTCGAACCTGTCCTCGAAAAGGTGCATCCCGATCTCGTTCTCGTGGTCGGCGACGTCAACTCGACGCTCGCCGCGGCGCTCGCCGGCGTCAAGCGCCGCATTCAGGTAGCGCACGTAGAGGCGGGGCTCCGCAGCTTCGATCAAACGATGCCGGAGGAAATCAACCGGCGCCTGACCGATGCGTTGTCGGACTATCTCTTCGTCACCGAAGAGAGCGGGCGGAAAAATCTGCTGCGCGAGGGCGTCACGGCGGACAAAATATTTTTTGTCGGCAACGCGATGATCGATTCGCTGCAGCAGCTCCGTAGGCTGTGGGAACGCGCGACGATCCATGACGACATGGGCCTGGAAAAGAACGGCTACGGCGTGGTCACCCTTCACCGGCCGTCGAACGTCGACAACCAGGAAGTGCTCGCCGGCATTGTCGACGCGCTGATTGAAGTCGCGCGCGAGCTGCCGGTAATATTTCCCGTTCATCCGCGGACGCAAAAACAGCTCGAAGCAACGGCGCCGGGGACGGGCATAGTGCGTTTCGGCGAGCGGCGCGTCGCGGGGCCCGGCCTCTACTGCATCGAGCCGCTCGGCTATCTGGATTTTATGGCGCTTTTAGCCGGCGCACGCCTCGTCATGACCGATTCCGGAGGCATTCAAGAGGAGGCGACCGTTCTCAACGTCCCCTGCCTTACGCTGCGCGAGAACACGGAGCGCCCGGTGACGATCACGCACGGCACCAACAAGCTGGTAGGCACGTCGCGCGACAAGATCGTCGCCGAAGCCGGGCAGGTTTTAAATGACGGCCGCCCGGCGCTTTATCCGCCGCCGCTCTGGGACGGCAGGGCCGCCGACCGCATCGTGGCGGTGTTGAACGAGCAGGGGCGACCGATTCAACCGCGCCGTGCCGCCGCGGCCGCGCGAAGCGCGGTGTCGCGCAGCGACAAGCCGCCCCTCGGCTGATGAAGTATGCCATCCGCGTCCGACACCGAAACTCCGATTGTCCGAATCGAGCCGTCGAGAGGCTGGATTTCCCTCAATCTTCGAGCGCTGTGGGAATACCGCGAGCTTCTGTACTTCCTCATTTGGCGCGAGGTTAAAATACGTTACAAGCAGACCGTCATCGGTCTCGCTTGGGTCATTCTCCAACCGCTCATCACCATCCTGATTTTCACGGTTGTCTTTAGCCACTTCGCCGGAATTCCTTCGGACGGCATACCCTACCCCATCTTCGCCTACACCGGTTTGCTCCCCTGGAGCTACTTCGCCTCGGCGGTCGGCCGCGCCGGGAATAGTCTTCTCGGCGACGCCCAGCTTCTGGAGAAGGTCTACTTTCCCCGCCCCATCATTCCCATTTCCTCCGTCGTTTCACCGCTCGTAGATTTTATATTCGGGTTTCTGGTTCTGCTCGGTATGGTCATGCTGTACGGCTATGCTCCGAGCATCGGCGTAGCAGCGCTTCCTCTTTTCATGTTGTTCGCGGCCGTGACGGCTCTGGCCGTGGGGCTGTGGTTTGCGCCGCTGAACGTGAGATACCGCGACGTCGGTCACATCATTCCTTTCATCATTCAGATTTGGATGTATGCTTCCCCCATCATCTATCCGGTCAGCGCGGTTCCCGAGAAATGGAAACTTCTCTACAGTCTAAACCCCATGGTCGGAGTCATCGAAGGTTTTCGCTGGGCCCTGCTGAGCCAGTCGGCTCCGGACTATCCGGCGATGGCTGTCGGTGCGCTCGTAGTGGTCGGATTGCTTTTCGGTGGAATGGTTTACTTCAGTCGGATGGAGCGGACATTTGCAGATGTGATTTAGAAATTTGCTATGCGCCACGCCACCATCATGGTCCATAATCTCTCTAAGCGGTATAAAAGCGGTGCCGCTCGGCAATGGTACGACTCGTTGCGCGATCACCTACGCGATTCTCCAAAATCGCGGCGACAACTGAATCTTTAAGCAGTCGGGCGGCGATTTTGATGAGTAATATCGCGATTCGAGTCGAGAACCTCTCGAAAAAATATAAGATAGGCGTCCGGAATTACCGGCACGATTCCATACGGGATCATTTGACGGAGTGGGCGAAGTCATTCTTCAGCTCTAACGGCAATTCTGCCGTGAGCCCTGGCGAACCTATCTTGGGTTGCGGTGACTCGTTAGATGCTGAGGGGCCCGATACTATTTGGGCGCTGAAGGACGTTTCGTTCGAAATCAAGCACGGCGAAGCTGTAGGCATCATTGGGCGAAATGGGTCGGGGAAAAGCACGCTGCTCAAGATTCTCTCACGAATTACCGATCCAACCGCCGGCTTCGCGGATATTCATGGCCGCGTCGGTTCGTTGCTGGAAGTAGGCACCGGTTTTCACCGCGATCTTACAGGTAGGGAAAACATTTATTTGAATGGCGCAATTATCGGAATGAGAAAAGCGCAGATAGATCACAAGTTCGACGAGATCGTCGATTTTTCGGGTGTCGAGAAGTTCATCGACACGCCCGTCAAGCGCTATTCGAGCGGTATGTACGTGCGTCTAGCCTTTGCAGTCGCTGCCCATTTGGATCCGGAGATACTCATCATCGACGAAGTGCTCGCCGTGGGTGACGCGGCGTTTCAAGAAAAATGTCTGGGGCGCATAGGGAGTGTCGCTAAAGACGGCCGAACGGTGCTGTTTGTCAGCCACAATAT